>NZ_JBCGDO010000012.1:0-101285 GCF_038739835.1 Flavobacterium aureirubrum | reverse complement strand
GTATTTCTGGGATGGTAGTGGTTAAATCAAAGGTCTCAAAGCCCGCAATACCGGTGTAATCACACAAAGCATAAGGCGATGGGGTCGTGGCTTCGGGTGTCGGGTCAACGATTAGTTGGAGTTGGACTACTTCAAAACAACTTGTTACACTGGACTCCACTCTCACATAAATTATTTGTGTTACATTATTTATATTTAAATAACTGGTAGGATTTGGAATAAATGTTCCGTCAATAGTAGCGTCTGTCAGCGTTTCGTGGAATGTCACCGTATAAGGCGTTCCCCCAGTAATCCCATTGATAGCCTGCGTTAAATCAAAGTCTGCAAATTCATCATTGTTGGCATCGCATTCACGAAGTGGTTGCGGGTTTGGGTTGACAACTACATCATTAACTACTGGATTAATTACAAAATTTATAGGATTGGAAATACAATTCGCTATTGTTTGACGCACTGTTATAAAATGATTACCCGCAGAGAGGTTAACAAAAACAGGAGTAGTTTGATAAGGTGCACCATCTAATGAATATTCAAAATTGGGACCCACAGGATTAGTTACCGTCACTGAATTGGCATTACAAGACTCCACAATAGCAATCGCAGGATTAATTTGTGGAACCACTACAATTTGAAGCGTAGTTGTATTTGCACATTGGTTACTATTGGGCGTAAATGTATAAGTTGTGGTAGCTGTAGTACTTAAAGCCGGTGACCATGTTCCCGTAATTCCGTTTAAAGAAGTAGTTGGTAATGGATTTAAAGTTCCTCCCGTACATATCGGAAGAATAGGGCTAAATGTTGGTGTAACTTGCTGCAAAATGGTAATCCCCAAAGTAGCTGTCGTGGCACATTGTCCCGCAGTTGGTGTAAAAGTATAGGTGGTCGTAGCCGTATTATTGATTGCTGGTGACCATGTTCCGGTAATTCCATTTAATGCAGTGGTTGGTAATGGTGCAATAACTGAACCCGCACAAGTAGGCGCAACAGGGGTAAAAGTTGGAATGATATTTGGATTTACAACAATTTGTAACGTAGTAGTCAAACCACATTGGCCTGTATTGGGCGTGAAGATATAAGTAGTGGTTGTCGTATTATTTAGGGCTGGTGACCATGTTCCTGCTATTCCGTTTAAAGAAGTTGTTGGCAATGCGGTCAATGTTTGTCCCGCGCAAATTGGCGCTACCGCATTAAATGTTGGGGTAACATTTGGATTCACTGTAATCGTTAACGTTGCCGTAGGACTGCATTGTCCCGATGATGGTGTAAAAGTATAGGTGGTTGTTGCCGTATTATTTAATGCTGGCGACCACGTTCCTGTTATCCCATTTAACGAAGTGATGGGCAAAGGACTTAAGGTTTGTCCCGAACATATTGGCGCCACTGCATTGAATGTTGGCGTAACGTTTGGATTAACCGTAATAGTTAAGGTAGCTGTCGTAGCACATTGTCCCGCTGTTGGTGTAAAAGTATAAGTAGTGGTGGCCGTATTATTTAAAGCTGGCGACCATGTTCCTGTTATTCCGTTTAACGAAGTAGTTGGCAATGCAGTCAAGGTTTGTCCAGCACAAATTGGAGCTACTGGATTAAAGGTAGGCGCAACATTTGGGTTAACTGTTATTGTTAAGGTTGTTGTTGTGCCACAATTCCCTGTACTTGGTGTAAAAGTATAAGTAGTTGTCGCGGTATTATTCAAAGCCGGCGACCAAGTTCCCGATATTCCATTTAATGAATTAGTTGGCAATGCAGTCAAAGGTTGTCCGCTACAAATTGGAGCCACAGGATTAAAGGTTGGCGTGGTGTTCGGATTTATCACAATGGTCATCGATGCGCGAGAGGCACACTGGCCAGCATTAGGCGTAAAAATATAAGTAGTCGTTGTATTTGGATTGATTACTGCAGGAGACCATGTTCCAGTTCTGCCGTTGAGCGATGTGGTTGGCAATACAGGAACCTCTTGGCCCTGACAAAAAGGACCCAATTGCGTAAAGGTAGGCACTAAAGTAGAAGCTGTTAATGTAGGCGCACAAACTCCATTCCAGGTGAGTGTAAAAGTTACTGTTTGACCTGGTAGTACATTGGGCACTGTGAAATTGGATGGCGAAACATGAATCCCAGAAACCACTGGTCCACCATCTATGGAGTAACTGTATGTAAAATTAGTTTGGCCAATGTTGTTAAAATCAAACGCAACACTGTTAGGCGTTGAATTGGCTACATCACAGAAGAGTTGTGGTGGCTGACTTGGTGCTTGGTTTGAAATAGTTACTACAATTGGTGCTCTAGGACTTTCGCAACCTCCTACTGTTTGGCTCACGTAGAACGTGGTTGTGCCCAATGTTGTAGTAGATGGCGTTGGCGCTGTTGCCGTTGCTGTTCCTCCTGTAGCATTGGTTCCATACCAATTTAAGGTTCCACCCGCTATTGGCGTTGCTGTTAATGGCACGGCAGCCGCATTTAAACAATAGGAAATTGGGTTTACTGTTGGCGCTGCAATGGCTGGAATAGGATTAACGACTAAGGGAATTGGCGTTGAAATACAACCCGAAACCAAATCACGCACCGTAACATTATAAGTGCCTGGCGCTAATCCTGTAAACACTGGGTTTACTTGATAGTTCGTTCCGTTGATACTGTACTGATAGTTTGTTGTTGCATAAGTATAAGTACCCATATTAGTGTAATCCTGAGGATCGATGGCTGTCCAATCTGCTGGATTCCAAATTAAACTTGGTTTTGGAGCCGTTTGTAATCTTCTATACGTATAACCTGCTTGGTTTGATGGCGTAAAGTCAACCCCATCGGTTCTTCCCCATAAATCAAAAATCACATCGGCACTGGTAGCGAGACGAACGTTATCATCGGTGTTAAAACCACCACAATTGGCCACCACTAAATCAGGAATAACGCCACCTTGATTCACTACATCGCCTAAGGCAACTACATACACATCATTATTATTTAATGTTCCTGAGAGCGTTATGTCACAATTTGGTGAAATAAATGTGTTGCCGTTATTGTATACTTTTAATTTATAATTACTCAAGTTTACGGGTGCGCCAGTTCCGTTAAAGATTTCCACATAGGATAATGACCCAGTGCTTTCATCTGTCACCTCTGATATAAATAATTCTCCTGGCGTTGGTAACGGACCTGAATTAATAGGACTTGTAAACACAATAGTTCCTGTTGGTACCGCACACGTGGGTTGTTGCGTAACGGCTACTACTGGAACTGGACAAACTGTTACAGTAGTAACACACGTTTGAGAAGCAGCGGTAAAACAAGCCCCGACGCCAGTTCCACCGGGAATTACATCTATCCTAACTGAGTCACCTGGACTTAATGCGTTTACCGTAAAAGAAGTCCCTGTTACTGTTCCTGCATTGACATTAGGACCATTATTGATAGAATATAAAATGGCATAGTTTGTAGCTCCCGTAACTGCATTCCAATTAAATGTAACCGCATTTGCTGTAGCGGTACCACAGGAAATGGTAGGTGCTAAAGAAGGATTAACGGTGATTGTAACCGAATTGGACAAGTTACAAACTGCCGTGGTTGTAAACGAAATATCATCTAATGCAAAATCATTACCGGCGGAAGAAGTTGTTCTATTAAACATCACTATTTGTGCGGTACTACTCGCACCAGAATTCCATACGTAACTTCTTTGCACCCAATTACAAGAAGTGGCTGGAGCCAAAGCGGTTCCGATAGAAGTGCCGTTAATTACCACATCAATGTTGGCTGGATTGGGCGTAGCGACTGTTTGTATCCAATAACTGAAGGTATAATTTTGACCGGGAACAACGGGGATGGTTTGAAACCACACTCTATCATTACCCGCGTTTAAATTAGATCCATCAACCACCATCATATTTCCAGTTCCGCCATTTGCCGTACATGAAGCAAAGCCCGGAAACCATGCGTTTGAATTGGTCACAATACCATAAGTTCGTTGTGCTCCAGCGGGAATGGTAACCGTTAAAAACTGATAATCAGAGTTGAAACCCGTATTGCCAGCAGAAAAATTTCCATTAGTAATCAATTGTGCAGGACTTCCAGAAGTTGAAGATGCTGTATACGTGGTTGTTTGCGTTGGGTTTACCGTTAGCGACGGACTTATAGGATTTGTTATTGAAGGGTCGGCTGGTGATGCAGTCCAACTGTAGGGATTTGCGCTTCCACTAACTGATAAAGTTGTTGATGCTCCTGAACAAATTGTTGATGGTATTGCACTAACTGTCAAGTTTGCAGGTTGGGTAATAACAATATTAGATTGACTTACTACTGCGGGTGGCGTGTTACTATCTGTTACTGAAACTGAGTAAGTCCCTGGAGCCAATCCTGTAAAAATTCCTGTAGTATTCGATTGCGATGCGGCACCTGATATGGTATAATTTGTATAGGGCACAACACCATTAACACCACTAACCACGATAGAACCATTGTTAGCATTAGGACAAGTTATATTTGTAGACGCGACTGATATCGCCAATGGTAGTGGCGCAGCTGTAACAGACATGTCATCGATTGCGAAATCGTTGCCATCAAAACCTGTATTATTATTATATAACTTAATATTTACACAAGCACTATTTGGTATGAAAGTATAAGCAACTCTTTGCCAACCACTGGCCGTAAGCGGCGCCAATGTTGCCCCAGAAATTAAAGTTACCGCAGATGCATTTAAAATATCCGCTCTAATGTCTGCTCGAGTTGGCGCACCAGATACGGGTCCAAAAACAGACCTTATCCAATAACTAAAAGTATAGGTTGCGCCAACCGTTAATCCGCAAACTCCACCACCACCATTTCCTGCTTCCCAAAAATTTTGTTGTCCTCCTGTTGTATTTCCATCAAAGACAAGCATTAATCCACTTCCCGTGGTGTGATCGCCGCTAGCCACAAAACTCGCGGTATTCATCAATTGCGGATTATTTGTAAAAGCCCAATTTCCTGGCGCAGTAGTTCCCGTAAACGGTGGAAAAATCCTTACATAACCTGCTCCATTTGAAAAGAAACCAAAAACAGTCCCTGTCTCAAAATTACCATTAACGAGTAAATTCTGTGATTGTATCTGTATCATATTAAACAAAAATGATACTATGAAAATATTTTTAAGTATTGATTTACAATTCATTATAAATTCTTTTTTGCAATTAAATTAGGTCGAAATATTGGAGCAATATAAACATAAAACATTAAACATCAGTAAGCTACTGCTGTCTTTTTTTGATAGCGAAAAAAAAATTATACTTGTGTTGAAATAAAAAAACCTCAAAAAATTGAGGTTCTGTAGCTACTAGTTTTTTCTTCTTTTTCTTTCCGTTTTTAAGAGATTTAATTCCCTACTGGTTTGGCCCGCTACTGAAGTGTTCTCTTCGGCACGACGAATTAAATAGGGCATCACATCGCGAACAGGTCCGAATGGTAAATATTTTGCCACATTATAACCCTGTGCAGCCAAATTAAAACTGATATTGTCACTCATGCCATATAATTGCCCGAACCAAATTCGGTTATCGTTTTTAGCTATGTTATTTTTTTGCATGAGTTCTATTAATTTATAAGAGCTTTCTTCATTGTGTGTGCCTGCAAAGATGGCCATTCTGTCCAAATGTTTCATCATGTAGGCTACTGTTTGATCAAAATTTACATCGGTGGCTTCTTTGCTTTCGCAAATTGGTGTTGGATATCCCTTTTCCTCGGCTCTTTTATTTTCTTTTTCCATATAAGCCCCGCGTACGAGTTTCATACCAATAAAAAACCCTTCTTCTTTTGCTTGCTCGTGTAACTTTTTCAGGTAATCCAATCTATCCCAACGGTATAATTGTAACGTATTGAACACAATAGCTTTCTCTTTATTGTATTTTCGCATCATGTCTGTAACCAATTGGTCCGCTGCGTCTTGCATCCAGCTTTCTTCACCATCAATCAATAATGCCACATCTTTTTCGTAGGCCGTTTTACAAATTAATTCAAATCTATTGACAACACGACTCCATTCTTGTTGCTCTTCAATAGTCAGTGGTTGCTTCTCTCCTATTTTTTCGTATAAATAAAATCGACCTAAGCCTGTAGGTTTAAATACAGCAAATGGAATGGCTTTTCTTTCTCTTGCAAATTCAACCGTTTTTAGTGTCATTTCTAATGCCGCATCAAACTGATCTTCCTCTTCTTTTCCTTCTACAGAGTAGTCTAGTACCGAAGAAACGCCTTTGGTAAACATTTTGTCTACCACTTTCAAGCAATCATCTTCATTAACACCGCCACAGAAATGGTCAAAAACCGATGCTCTAATTAATCCTTCAACCGGCAAATGTGCTTTGAGTGCAAAGTTAGTGACTGCCGTTCCTATTCGGACTAACGGTTCATTGGCTATCATTTTGAATAAAAAATAGGCTCTGTCTAATTCGGTGTCGCTCTTCAGGGCAAAAGCCACTTGTGTATCGTTAAAAAATTTTTCCATTGCTATACTAAAAACACAAAGATAAAGGAGTTTTTACTATAAATTCTACTCGGCTAGCCACAATTTTCGGTACGATTTATCCCGGTCATAATCATTGGCTTGCTTGTCTATATTAAAATAGCGATTGCCTCGAGGATCATTGCCTACGCCAGCAAGATATGCCCAATTTCCCCAATTACTAGAGACGTCATAATCAATTAACTGTTGCTCGAAATAAGCCGCACCATAGCGCCAATCTAATCGCAAATCGTTACACAAATAACTGGCCACATTCTGTCTTCCTCTATTGCTCATGAACCCAGTTAGCTTTAACTCTATCATATTAGCATCTACAAAATCTACGCCAGTTTCGCCATTAATCCACTGCTCCAACTGTTTAATATTATGTTTGTTTACCGTTATCCCTTTGTCTTGTATTCCACTTTGTTGAAAAAACTTATTCGAATATTTTTTCATCATAAATCTAAAATAATCTCGCCACAATAATTCAAAAACCAACCAATACGTCGACTCATTGGCACCAAATTGTAGTTCGTATTTTTTTAGTTCGAAATAAATTTCTTTGGGCGACAAACAACCTAATGACAACCACGCCGAAAACTTTGAGGAATAGTCAGCGCCTATCAAACCGTTGCGCGTTTCTTTATATTTTGATATCGCCTTGGTTTCTGCAAAATAATGATTCATTCTTTGCATTGCAACGGTTTCTCCACCTACAAAAGTAATAGCTGCTCTTTTATCTATTTTTGAAAATGACAAGCCAAGTTCCTCCAATGTTGGCAGTACTACAGCTGGTATTTCAGGGGATTTGATGGATTGTGGTCTATCAAAAACAGTTCTTATTGAAGAGTCTTTTTCTACTTTTTTTCTGAAATTACTGAATACGTCGGGAATATCTTTTATAGAAAAAGGCAAGTCTTGTGCATGATATAATGTGCTAGTGCTAAACGTTTCAAATTCGCATTTTACTTTAAAAAGTTCGGCTTGCAATTGGGCGTCCGTTTGCTTTTCTTCGTAGGCTACTTCTCGTTTTGCATATACTTTATTTACTTTATGTAAACTCACTAATTTTGGAATTTCGACTTCAGGTTTGCCTTTTAAAACTATCAAACCCGAGCCTAATTCGCGTAGATTTTTATCTAAATCAGCTACCGCTTCCAAAATAAATTGTGCTCTAAAATTGCCCGTTTTTTTGAAGCCATAACTGGTTTCTTCAAAATGAGCGTCGTCAAAACAGTAGACAGGAATGATTTGATCATTTTGAGCAATCGCTTTTACCAGTGTTTCATTGTCGTGTAATCGTAAATCGGTTTTAAACCAAACTATAGCATTCTTCATAATTTTATATATTCATTTTTAGTTCTTCTCATGTAAACTTGCTAATCTTTACAATTTGAACTTATAACTCATTTATATTTTTTAAATAATAATCCGCTTGTTGTAATGTAGCTACTTTATCCTCGGGATTCATTTTCCTCCACACGTTATACATCATTCCGACGCGTGGATTTTTTCCTAATTTATCTTCGTTTCTATCGTAAAAATTCCAATACAAACTATTGAAAGGACAGGCTTTATCTCCTACTTTTACTGCCTTTTTGTAAAAGCAAGAACCGCAGTAATGGCTCATTTTATCAATGTATGATGCTGAACTTACATAGGGTTTTGTACCAACAATACCACCATCAGCAAACTGGCTCATGCCACGAGTATTAGTGATTTCAACCCATTGAATAGCATCGATATAAATTCCTAAATACCAAGCATCTACCTCATCAGGATGAATTCCGGCCAAAAGCGCAAAATTTCCTGTAATCATTAATCGTTGAATATGATGGGCATAGGCATAATCTAGCGATTGTGTAATGGCATCTCGCAAACAATTCATTTTTGTTTTTCCCGTCCAAAACCAATCGGGTAATTTTTCTTGATTATTGAAAAAATTAAGTGTTTCATATTCGGGCATTTTTAGCCAATAAATACCACGCATATATTCGCGCCAACCGATTATTTGTCGTACAAAACCTTCGAGTTGATTAAATTCAATTTCAGCGGGACGGTTTTTCCATTCTTCAATACATCGTTCAATAACCTCTTTGGGAGAAATCATTTTTATATTCATTGAAAAGGAAACTCGTGCATGATATAAAGACCATTCATTGGGTGTCATCGCATCTTGATAACTTCCAAATAAATGCAAACATTCTGTAGCAAAAAAGTCTAATAATTGCAACGATTGTTCTCTGGTAATTGGCCAAACAAAATTTTTCGCCTCAATAGTTCCGATGGTTTTCACATTGGTTTTTTTAACTTCATTCACAATATTTGTGACATCATTATTAAAAACTAAAGGTGCGATAGGCTTATGGTCTTTGGGAAGTTTTTTTCGATTTTCACCGTCATAATTCCATTGACCTGTTAGCGGTTGATCGCCATCCATTAAAACGTGGTGTTTTTTTCGTAACGCGCGATAAAAACTTTCCAGTAAAAATGTTTTTTTACCCGCAAAAAAAGCACCTAATTCGCCACGTGATGTATAAAAATGCTCCGAATCAATTACCTT
Source organism: Flavobacterium aureirubrum (assembly GCF_038739835.1). Lineage (NCBI taxonomy): Bacteria > Pseudomonadati > Bacteroidota > Flavobacteriia > Flavobacteriales > Flavobacteriaceae > Flavobacterium > Flavobacterium aureirubrum. The sequence goes on along the minus strand of NZ_JBCGDO010000012.1, from coordinate 92,250 downwards.
AGTACTAACGGCAATATGCTGGCAAAAATTTTTTAAATGTTCCTCCACTCTGTATTCATCAGGTGATTGGTATTCAAAATGCGTGAAACTGTGGACTGCAATCAGATTTTCAACGTTTTTATCAAACGACTGCCTATTGTTTTCATCATTAAGATGTATGTAAATCACTTGATGTCCATTTGATTTTAACGCTGCGGCAAATGATTGCATGGCAGCAAAAAAACCTACTATTTTTTGAATATGATGGCTTGCATAATCCGTTTCGGTTCTGATTTCCATCAAAACATAGGTCACAGAGTCATCAAATGTTTGAAACCAAGAATGGTTACTATTTAATTGATCGCCAAGAATTAATCGGAGTGTTTTTGACATTTTTATATTTTATTTAAACCCAAGAAGGTATGACCATGCATTAAATTATAAAGTAACAACTATTTACTATTCACTAATTACTCTTCACTAACTACTTATTCATCCTGCACTTATCGCTGCAATATTTCACATCATCCCATACTTTCTCCCATTTTTTGCGCCACGAAAAAGGTCGGTTACAAACGACGCACATCTTGCTGGGAAGATTTTGCTTTTTTACGCCTTTCATCTTATATTTTATTTCTTTTCCAGTTGATGGCAATCGCAGAACCTTCAGCTAAAAATATGCTAGTGGGTTTCGTTTTGTCTAAAACAGCAAAATCGTTTCCATACATTTTTTGAAAATCACAGTCTATCGTGGCACTAGAAATTTCGTTAATTTTCCAACTGGGATGCGCTATTTTATATTCTTCGGTCACAATAGTATTTACTTTGGTGTAACCATAATAATGTTCGAAAATAAATTGCTCAAAACTGTTATCTTCCATCGTTTTTGCCTCCGTTCTTGCTGTTAAGTCAATCGAATTCCATTTTTTATCGACCAGCCATTCGTACTTAATCTCTTTTTTGGTATCTTTTATGTTCCAATAATGTTTAGTAGCAATCGTGGTGTAATGTTCTTTATATAAAGCATTTGCCAGCCAAGCCACGACTTTATAGGGAACTGTTTCGTTGATAAAAACACAACCGCGACGGATTTCGTTACCCACTTTTCTATAAACGTAAAAGCGTAAATTGATTTCCTCGAAAGTGCCAAATTTATATATCGGAATATTGAAAATGGTAGTGTTTTTGAACATAAATCCTACCAAACTAACAAAAGCCTTACCGTTATATAAATCAAGTTCGACACCACTTGGCAGGTATTTAGATAAAATTTCGGGCTCAATTTCATAGTTTGCCATGACAATATTTTCCCAACTAGCTTTTAAAAAAACACTCATTTCGCTTTCTTTTTGGAGGTTCTATTTCTCAATCCCGAGTTTGGATTGGTTACATGCTTTTTTAAAATACGTTTTCCTTCGTCTTTTACCTCATCCTTTTTTCTAAAACTCCAAACAATATCACTGGCTCTTTTTCGCGTTTCTTCAATATCTACAATCGGATGCGGATAATCTTTACCTATTTCGCAACCATAAAGCTGCTGATCAATCAATCCTAGTTTCCAAGGTTCGTGAATTAAATGCACGGGAATATTAGCCAATTCTGGTACCCATTTTTTGATAAAAATCCCGTCGCTGTCGTGGTCTTCGGAGTTTTTTATCGGATTGTAAATTCTGATGGTATTAATTCCAGTCGTTCCCGATTGCATTTGAATTTGAGGATAATGTATTCCGGGTTCGTAATCGAGAAATTGACGCGCCAAAAAATGTAATTCGCGCCAATCTTGCCACAAATTGAACGTGAAAAATGATACAACCATCGCTCGCATTCTGAAGTTGATGTAACCTGTTTGCACCAAACATCGCATACAGGCATCGACAATAGGCACACCTGTTTTTCCTTCTTGCCACGCTTTGATGTAAGCTTCATTTTTTGGTTTTACTAAACCATCATAAGCGCGGTTAACATTTTCAAATTCCATGCGGCATTCATCTTCAAATTTTTGAATAAAATGACAATGCCAATGCAAGCGGGAAACGAAATTGAGCATCGCTCTTTTATTGGGTGACGATTCATAAAACTGATTAGTATATTGATAAATCATCCGCATACTGATATTTCCATAAGTCAAATAAGGAGATAAACGACTACAGCCTTTTCTACTTAACTCTGGTTTAGAAATGTGTTTACTATAATTCACATGACGTTCTTTGGCAAAACTGTCAAGGTAACGCCAAGCCCAATATTCGCCGCCTTGTTGGAAGTTTTCGTTTCGTATGGTAATTGTTTCTGGAAGTTCAGTGCCTTTCAGTTTCCTGTAAAAATCATCCTCTAATTTTTCAAATTGTAATATGTTCAAATCAATCATTTTTGGCTCAGCACGCATCACTTGTTCCCAACGTTTGTCCCAATCTTTCCTTGATTTTAATTTACGTATTACACCATGCATTTGGGATTGTTTCCACACTATGTTATGCTCATCAAAAAAGGATTGCATCGCTATGTCTCTATCATAAGTCACTTTGTTACCAATTTCTTGATGCGAAAAGATAGTTTTTACATCATAAATAGTTAGTATTTCCTCAAAAACAGGGCGAACTTCGTTGTGAAAAAAATAAACGGTCGCTGAAACATCATGCAGCTTAGTTTGCATGGCTTGTAACGACTCATAAACAAAACGCCAATGACGCACATCCGAGTCGTCATAATTCATCACTGATGGTTCAAAAAAATAAACTAAAAGTGTGGGTAATTTATCTTGCTGTGCCAAAAAAAGTGGTTCATGATCTGTAAAGCGCAAATCACGTTTGAACCAAACAATGTTGATGGCTTTTTTTTCCAAAACTACAAGAGTGAAGTTAGCAGTTTATCGGGTTTTGCATAACTCAATCGGTCCAATTGAACTGTTTTATGATAGCTATCTAAACCAGAACAAGTGATTGTATTTGCTTTTTCTAAATCAATAAAACCATCCAATTTCACGCAATCGTCTGGAACATAAATTTGAGTAATTTCTCCGATAATTAAGGTAGTATTATTAATTTGAATGTCAATCTTTTCTTTGAACTCAATACCTATTTGAATGGTGCTTTCAGCCACAAAAGGAGCAAAAAAATTATTTTTATATTCGGCTGTCAAACCAGTTATTTCAAATTCAGAAACGTTTTTGTCGTATTTAGCCGAAGTTTGATGTGCCGCTTTATAAATATTTTCATTGATGTGATTAACGGTATAAAATCCCGTCTCAATCATATTTCGCATAGTATCACGTTCTGGAGGACTTGGACGAAAAATCAAACCTACTAACGGTGGATTTGCGCCAATGTGAACCAGAGAACTAAATATGGCTAGGTTTGTATTGCCATTTTTAGCTTTGGTTCCCACGAGAGCAACGCTTTTAAATCCGCTTAAGCTATTAATAAAATGGACGCGTGTTTGCTTGTCCATTGCTAAAATATCGTCAGAAGTAATAAATTTTGTCATAAATAATGGTAAAAATAAGGGGCAAAAAAGGAAGATTGAATTTTTAAAAAAAACTGGTTTCTTTTTGATGGAGCGCAATCCATTTTTTATCGCTGTTTAATTTAAATGTTCCCAGATATTCTTTGTTCCATTCATTTGGACCAATTAACGAGAGAAAGTTGACGCCGTCTTCACCAGCATACAAATGATAAATCTCTCCAATTACCGGTTCGAATGCAAATTTGGCACTATATACTAGTTCATTCCACTCGTATTCTTCCATCAATTTTTGGTATTGATTTTTGAGCTCGTTGAACTTGTTTTCAAATTCTTTGTTAACATTAGTTATTCCTCGACTTTTCCACGAAACAATATCATCAACTTTAATTATTGGTGCACCAACACTTGTTGCATAAGGCAAAAAGCTGGCATTGTACCCTTTATCTTCGGAGTAAACAATATTATCGGGTTTTTTATTTTCCATTATACTAGTAACTATTTTTATCGTTTAGAAATTTTATTATTGGAGATGTTTCGTTGCAATTTACATTTAAAGCGGTCAATGCCTTCTACTCTTTTTGCGCGGTGCTTGGTTTTACAATTTTCTACACGTTCACGCCACAACTTATAACTACTAAATTTTAATTCTTTTTTCATTAAAGCTTTCACATCGGCTTCTTTCAAACCAAATTGAAACTCAATGGCATCAAAAGGTGTTCTGTCTTCCCAAGCCATTTCAATAATTCTATCGACAGCTTGTTCGTCTAGTATTTTACTTTTGTCTGGTTGCATGCAATTCTGTTTAACTTATAAATTCAAATATTAAACAAAAGTAGTCAAATAAATCGAACCATTTGTTAATCAAAACTAAAAAATGACTTATTTTGCAAAAAAAATAAAGCACAATGCAAACCATTCAGGCCAACGGTTACGAGATATATTTCAACGAAAATGGTTATGAAATACTCAATAAGCATTTAAACGAATACAACTACTCGTCGATTTTCATTTTGGTTGATAGCAATACCAATGAAAAGTGTTTGTTGCGTTTTTTATCTTTTCTTGCTACAGAAAAAAATATCGAAATCATTGAAATTGAAGCAGGTGAAAGCGAAAAGAATATTACAACATGTGTAGAAATTTGGTCAATACTAACCGACCTTGGTGCTGATAGAAAAAGTGTTTTAATCAATCTTGGTGGCGGTGTAATTACGGATATCGGCGGATTTGTAGCTTCTACTTTTAAACGCGGCGTTGATTTTATTAATATTCCAACCTCATTATTAGCGATGGTTGATGCGTCAATTGGTGGAAAAAATGGTGTTGATTTGGGCAATTTAAAAAATCAAATTGGAGTAATAAGCGTGCCAAAATTAGTACTTGTCGATACGGATTACCTCAACACGTTGCCACAAAACGAAATGCGATCAGGTTTAGCAGAAATGCTCAAACATGGATTAATTGCTGATGCTGCTTATTGGTCAGCGTTTAAAGATTTGAGTAAAACCGATTTTGCCGATTTTGATGGACTAGTTCATCGCTCTATTGAAATAAAAAACAATATTGTGCTACAAGATCCTACTGAAAATGGCATTCGAAAAGCATTAAACTTTGGACACACTTTAGGTCACGCTATTGAAAGTTATTGTCTAGAAAATGAAGATAAAAAAACCTTGTTACATGGCGAGGCCATTGCTATTGGTATGATAATGGAAAGTTTTATTTCCTGGCAAACCAATCTCTTGTCAGAAACTGATTATAACGAAATTAAAGAAGTAATAACTTCAATATTTGATAGAGTCTTTTTTGACGAAAATGATTTACAACCGATTATAGATTTACTCATTCATGACAAAAAAAATGAATACGGAAAAATACAGTTTGCGCTACTTGATGGAATTGGCGCTATTAAAATAAATCAAAAAGCTGATAATGATTTGATTACGAAATCTTTTTTAGATTATAATTCTTAATAATTTTTTCACTAGAATTGTTGCTTTACGCAAATTTTATTTTCTACATTTGCCCTAATGAAAAAAAGTGTTAACTCTATTAATAACAACTGTTATAGGAAAGAAAGCGGTGGAAAATACCGCCTATTTACAATCTTGTTTTTGCCTCAAAAATTTGATTTCTTAACCTTGTTTGTTCCCTTCACTTTTTTGTTTCAAGAAAAACTTCCAATCATTTACGCTAATATTAGGGTTTGAATTCAAGATTTCTTAGTCACATTATTAATTAATCTTCAATTACACAAACTCAATGAATACAAGATATTTCGACTTAATAAACCAAACGTTTTATTTTCCACAAGAAGAATTTACTTTAAATAAAGATAACCTTCAATTTCACAATATCGATTTGATGAAATTGGTGGAGCAATATGGCACACCTTTAAAATTTACTTATTTACCACAAATTTCTAACAACATCAATAAAGCAAAAGGATGGTTTAGAAAAGCAATGGAGAAAAACAAGTACGAAGCAAAATATTACTATTGTTACTGTACCAAAAGTTCCCACTTCAGTTTCATTATGGATGAAGCTTTTAAAAACAATATTCACATCGAAACGTCTTCAGCATTCGATATCAATATTGTGGAAAATTTGATGGTGCAAGGAAAAATCAATAAAAACACTTATGTGATTTGCAATGGTTTTAAGAGAGAACAATACATTGAAAACATTGCTCGCCTTATCAACAATGGTCACAACAAAACCATTCCTATAATTGATAATTTTGAAGAACTCGATTTATTGCAAGAATCAATCAACGGGAAATTTAAAATTGGAATTCGAATTGCAGCGGAAGAAGAGCCAAAATTTGAATTTTATACCTCCAGACTGGGTATTGGTTATAAAAATATTGTTCCTTTTTACAGAAAGCAGATACTTGAAAACAAACAAGTGGAACTAAAAATGCTTCACTTTTTCATCAATACAGGTATAATGGATACTGCTTACTATTGGAACGAACTTGTAAAATGTATTAAAGTATATGTGGCATTGAAAAAAGAATGTCCAACACTAGATAGCTTAAATATTGGTGGTGGTTTTCCCATTAAAAATTCATTGGCATTTGAGTATGATTATCAATATATGATTGATGAAATTGTCAATCAAGTGAAAATTGCTTGTGACGAAGCTGAAGTAGATGTGCCGCATCTTTTTACCGAATTTGGTTCATTTACAGTGGGCGAAAGCGGTGGCGCTATTTATCAAGTGTTGTATCAAAAACAACAGAACGATAGAGAAAAATGGAACATGATTGATAGTTCGTTTATTACCACTTTACCAGATACTTGGGCAATTAACAAACGTTTTGTAATGATGGCCATTAACCGCTGGAATGACACATACGAACGCGTATTACTTGGCGGAATGACCTGTGATAGTGACGATTACTACAACTCAGAACAAAACATGAATGCCGTTTATTTGCCAAAATACAACAAAGAAAAACCTTTATACATTGGTTTTTTCAATACTGGCGCTTATCAAGAAACCATTGGCGGTTTTGGTGGATTACACCACTGTTTAATTCCACAACCCAAACATATCTTGATTGATAGAGACGAAAATGGCATTATTGGAACAGAAGTTTTTTCTGAACAGCAAAATTCTGATGATGTATTGAAAATACTAGGTTATACAAAAAATAACTAGCTATTTTAAACAACGTTTTAATTGGTATTTATAATATTTTTAAATTAGTAAAACTGTTTGATGGTTTAGAAAAAAAGTTTTTCTTTGAACCGTCGAAAAGACATAATAAAACAACATGAGCAAAGGACCGATAAGTCAATTTATAGAAAAAAATTACCTTCATTTTAATGCAGCAGCACTTGTTGATGCAGCAAAAGGATATGAGCAGCATTTGTTAGAAAACGGGAAAATGATGATCACTTTGGCTGGTGCGATGAGTACGGCCGAACTCGGAAAATCATTAGCCGAAATGATACGACAAGACAAAGTGCATATCATCTCGTGTACTGGCGCCAATCTTGAAGAAGATATTATGAACCTGGTAGCGCACAACTCCTATAAAAGAGTGCCAAACTACAGAGATTTATCGCCACAAGAAGAATGGGATTTATTGGAAAACCACTATAACAGAGTTACGGACACTTGTATTCCTGAAGAAGAAGCTTTTAGACGATTACAATCCCATTTATACGATATTTGGTATAATGCTGACTCAAAAGGCGAGCGTTATTTCCCACATGAGTTCATGTATCAAATGATCAATTCGGGTGTGTTGAAACAATACTATGAAATTGACCCGAAAGACTCTTGGATGGTTGCCGCAGCAGAGAAAAATTTACCTATTGTAGTTCCAGGTTGGGAAGACAGTACTATGGGAAATATCTTTGCTTCCTATTGCATCAAAGGCACTTTCAAACCACACACGATGAAAAGTGGTATTGAATACATGATGTGGTTAGCTGATTGGTATCCAAAAAATTCCACTGGAAAAGGACTTGGTTTCTTCCAAGTAGGTGGCGGAATTGCTGGTGATTTCCCTATTTGTGTGGTTCCTATGTTATATCAAGATATGGAAATGCATGATGTGCCGTTTTGGAGTTACTTTTGTCAAATTTCTGACTCAACCACCAGTTATGGTTCCTATTCAGGAGCAGTGCCTAACGAAAAAATTACATGGGGAAAACTTGATATTCATACGCCCAAATTTATCATTGAATCAGACGCAACTATTGTTGCACCCTTACTATTTGCTTACTTATTAGATTTATAAAAGTTTTTTTTATGAGAAGAATTATCGTAGACTATGCCAAACTTACTGGAGACATTCTTAATTTATTAGTCGACAAATTTCCTGAAGGTTATGATGACAGCGACATCATTCGTTTTAGAAATGCTCAAAACGAATTGATTGAAGCAGTTGAAGTGCGAACAGAAGATACCATTTATTTGGTAAAAGTGAGCACTAAATTGGCTAGCCGAATGGAAAAATTTGATGAAGAAGAAGACCTAGATGCTGTATTAGAACCTATAGTTCCAATAAAAGGACTAGACGATGATGAAGACGCGATTACAGCCGATGAAGACGACGAAGAAGTTGATTTATTAAAAGATAATGGCGGTTCTGATGACGATGGTGACGAGGAGGATGATGACGACTATGATGTTTCGGATAATAATTTAGACGACGACGACGAAGAATAACTAGTTATATCCCTTTTTTACCGCAAATTCGCAAATTTTATTCTTAACTATGAATTAAAATTTGCGAATTTGCGGTTAATATTACAAATATCTTTCTTGAAAAATCTTTTGATGATGATTTTGATGTCCAATGATAACAAAACCCAAAGCTCTTACTGACATTGGGTTATTTGAAGCAGTTCCAATTCTCAGTAATTGTTCTTCTGAAAAAGATTTGAATAACGACAACGTGGATTGTCTAACTACCAATAATTCCGTCAATAAATCCTGAATGCTTCTTTTATTAGCATTGGCTTCGGCTACATAATTATTTTCGTGAAAACCTGGCAATTCGGTTTTATCGTTTCGAGCGAATCGCAAAGCTCTATAGGTAAAAATTCGTTCGGCATCAATTAAGTGCAAAATAATATCCTTGATTGTCCATTTTCCTTCCGCATACCGATAATCAAATTTATCCATGGGAATTTCCCTAACGAATTTCACTAATCGATGCACCGAGATTTCTAATTCTTCCACTAGTGTGTATTCATCAGAGACTAAATTGATATAAGATTGTTGATAAGGAGCAAATTCTGTAGGTTGTAATTGGGATGGTTTCATTGTTTTTGTTTGCTTTTTTAATATTTTGGGCAAAACGTAGCCACTTTTTTTTACGAATATAATATAGTTTGCCGTTGAATTATGTTTGTTGGCACGGATTGAAAATTTGGGCTATCGGGTTTTATTTTGTTCTTACAATCAGCATTCCATCTCTACCTCTGTAACCATAAATTTTTGGACAATCCTCTTTTGAGACAAATGCTATACTAATAATATTGTATTTAAATAGAAATTCATTTAATTTGCCTTCTTCATATTCTGTAAGTTGATCACCATTTAGCTCAAGCATTGGATTTATTCCTAATTTATTTTCTTTTATAAATGCATCTATTGTCTTTGCAATTTGTTCCTTTGTGTAAATTGGACTAGGTAAAATATTTAGTTTGTAATCGTTAATCATTTTCCAAAATTTTGAAGACCAATTAGAATTTAATTCCCACACATTTCTTTTCTTTTCCAAAATGCTTTCAATTATAAACTTATCAGTTTTTTGCTCTATTAGGATTTTTGATAAGAAGTGTAAGTCAATTGGCCATTTTGAAGTTGCCATTTTTTCGATTAACTGAGCATTGTAATCATTTACATTTGCTAACTTTTCTTCCTCTATGAATAAAAGGAAATTATATAAATCAAGTGATTGCATTTTTTGAATACTATCATTTATAACAATTTCTAATCTCTCTTTGGAGAGCTTTTTTATGCCATTAAAACTATCGTCTTGTGAAAAAGCAAATAAAGGAACAAATAAGAGAAAAATCCATTTCATAATTTTAAAAGTTCTGTTGTAGTAAATTTGCGTATAACTTGTATATAGTCGCCGTAAAGTAGCGACTATACACCCAAAAACGGACAAATAAATCTAAAAATCGTCCTACTTTTTACTTATTTCAAATATATAAAAATAGCACTATTCCATCAAAAATAGCAAAAAAAGCCTAAAAAGAATACTATAGCTGCTCCGAAGATAAAAAAATGCCCTAAAATGTTCTCGCTCAATGTTATGAACTCCACATTTTATAAATAAAACTCTGAACTCAATACTTAGAACTCGAAACTCAATTCAGAGAACACTGAACTCAATTCAGAGAACGCTGAACTCATTGCAGCGAACTCTGAACTCAATGCAGAGAACTCTGAACCCGATACATAGAACTTTGAACTTAATACAGAGAACGCTGAACTAATTGCAGAGAACTCTGAACTCAATAACGAGATTTCAGTACTTGATACAGAAAACACCTAACTAGATACAGAGAAAGCAACACTCAATAAAAAGAACCCGATTACTAGAACTTAAACAAATAAATAAGTCACGACAATCAGGTTGTACTTGTAATGGTTTTATAATTTAAGCCGAGTTTCTACTGGCATTCGTATTTCCAAATAACGAGCGCGTTACTAATTTTTCATATACGGCAATTAATTTTTCGTTTCCTTTTTTTCCTTCTTGCAAGGCTTTGATTTGTGAGGAAGCATATTGTTGAATGGTCAATAAAGGCATCACAATTTGTTCTCGCATCGCGATAGAGGCTTTTCCGTCGGGATAATTTTGCATGAGTTCGTAATGTCCTGCTATTTTTAGCAGAAGCCGTTTGGTTTCTAAAAATTCATCGTATATAATTTGCCAAAAATCGCCAAAAACCGCATCGTCTTTCATATAGGCAGTCAAAGGGAAAAAGCATTTTGCTAATGACATCATACTGTTTTCCAACAAGGTTCGGAAGAATAAAGAATTATCATAAAGGTTTTGAACTTCTTCCCAGCGGTTGTTCGCTTCAAAATACTTCAATGCTGTACCTACTCCAAAAAAACCAGGAACATTTTGTTTCAGTTGACTCCACGAACTCACAAATGGAATGGCCCGCAAATCGGAAAAATTTAATTTTCCGTCGGTGTTTCGTTTGGATGGTCGGCTTCCAATATTGGTTTTTGAGTAATATTTCAGTGTACTCATTTGCTCCAAATAGGGCAAAAATTTAGGATGGTTTTTGAAATTGGTATATTTTTCGTACCCTAAAGTAGCCAAGGTATCTATAATTTCTTTTTCAGTTTCTGATAGATTATTCTCGTCTTTATTAAAAATTTCATTGGCAACGCCAGCGCTCAATAGATTTTCTAAATTATAACGACATGAATCTTGTGTGCCAAAATTGGAACTAATAGTTTGTCCTTGCACCGTTACTTGTATTTCTTGGTTTTCAATTGTAGAACCCAACGAGGCATAAAACTTGTGTGTTTTTCCGCCACCACGAGCTGGTGGTCCGCCGCGACCATCAAAGAAAATGACTTTAATATCATATGCTCTTGAAATTTTGGTAATCATTTCTTTGGCTTTAAAAATACTCCAGTTTGCCATCAAGTAACCGCCATCTTTTGTTCCGTCAGAAAAACCGAGCATCACGGTTTGCTTGTCTTTTCGTTGTCTTAAATGATTTCGATACGTTGGATTTTTATACAACTGTTCCATGATTTCATAGGCATTTTGTAAATCGTCAACCGATTCAAACAAGGGAACAATATCAACCGTTGGGTTTTCCCAATCTAATAATCGGAACATGGCAAAGGTTTCCATAACATCCAAAGCACTTTCGTTGTTACTGATGATATAGCGGTTACAGGCTTTTTCACCATTACTCTCTTGAATGGCTTTCATCAAACTGATGGTTTCCAGTGTAGAACGTGTAATTTCATTTTCAAAGAAGTGGGTTTTCAAATCAAAATGAAGTTGTGCCAAAACATCCATTTTTTCTGTTTCGGGTAAACTTTCATAGTCATCAGGAAAGTACACCGATTTTTCTCTTTTCAGAAAGGCAATAATATCATCAAAAACCTGACTGTGTATTTTACTATTTTGGCGAATATCTAAAGACGCAAAGTGAAAACCAAATTGATATATTTTTTGAAGTACTAAATTAATCTCATCAAGATATAAAGACTGATGCTCGTTGATAATGATTTCTCTAACTTTATGGAGTTCATTTTTTAATTCCTCCAAGGTGATAAACAATTCGCCTTGCGAATAAAAAACAGAGCGATACAACTTGTATTCCAAGTTAGCAATAATCGTGTCTACTTCATTAAAAGTCAATTTTCGTTTTAGACTTCTGATATCAAAATAATAACATTTGAGCACAGACGTGCGTAATCTACTAGCTACTTTTTCAGTAATTTCGGGAGTTACGAAAGGATTTCCGTCTCTATCACCACCAGGCCAAAATCCTAAATTGATAATAGGATTTTCAATAAGGTTGCCTTCAAAAATATTTTTCTGTAAGTATTGCATCATCTCTCCTATGGTTTGATAAAACACATTTTCGAGATACCATATCAAACTAACCGCTTCATCAAACGGATTGGGTTTTTCTTTTTTTATAAAAGGTGTTTTGCCCAATTGTGCCAATAATTTTTTAATTTTTATTAAATTATTTTCGCGAATAGCATCTGTTAAATCGGTGATAATTCCTAACACTGAACCGGGATAAAATTGCGTTGGATGTGCAGTAAGTACTGTTCTAACATTGAAGTTTTCCAAAAAATCAATCAATTCATCTCGTTTGTCTTTGGCTTCTGATTTTTCTTTAATATCACGCAATGAACCTCTTCCTTCCATATTATTCACTACCGGAAATGCAGCATCTTCAATAGCATCAAAAAGCACAATTTGCCGCTCTACATATTGTATAAAACGAAACATTAAATCGATTTTTTGTTCTTCTGAAGCGTTGTCTAAATACTTTGAAGAAAAGAAATCTACGATTTGTTTTGGTGACCAATTATTTTTAAAACCATTATCACACACTTCGGAAAACAAGGGCAATAAAACACCTGTATTATCGATAGCATCAAAAGGTAAAGTGATAAACACACTGTTATAAATATGATACTTTGAAAGTACATTTTGATTGAAGCGCTCAATTTTTGGCAATGTGTACATAGAAAGAATTTTTGAAATTGAAATATACAAAAAAACCCCAAGCTTTCACTTGAGGTTTTAAATTTTATCTTATACTTATAGGTCTTCCAACTCTTGAAAGATAGTGTGCATCAACCTTTTTTTGTCATTGATGCTTTCTTCGAGCGAAATCATCGTTTCAGTTCTATATACACCTTCGATATCATCAACCATGAAAATAACATCTTTAGCATGCTTTGTATCTTTTGCTCTAATTTTACAAAAAATATTGAATTTCCCTGTGGTTACATGAGCCACGGTTACATAAGGAATTTCATTTATTCTTTCTAAAACAAAAGTAGTTTGTGATGTATTGTTAAGAAACACACCTACATAGGCAATAAAAGAATAACCTAGTTTTTCATAGTCCAATGACAATGATGAACCCATAATTATACCTTGGTCTTCCATTTTCTTAACTCTAACGTGAACCGTTCCCGCAGAAATTAAAAGTTTTTTGGCAATATCAGTAAAAGGAATTCTAGTATTATCAATTAACATATCTAGAATTTGTAAATCAACTTCGTCTAACTTAAACTTACTCATAACATTATCTATTCAAAATATTCATAAAATCGAATTGCAAAAATACATTTTAAATAACAAAAAAAACAATTTTCTAATTATTTAATAACCCATTAACAATTCTATTGCTTTTTCCTAAATAAAAATCGGCTTTCTGGTCAATTTGTGGAAAACTACTTTCGTCATTTAAAAATAGCTCACTGTTTGCATCGATAACAACATGACCGAAAAAGTTATCTAAACTTTCAATTTGGGCAATTCTTGCCTCAAAATGTACTTTACCGTTTACAACAACCTCTTTATATTGTGCTGCAAAATTGATAATTTTTTCTTTATTATCATAATTTATTTTGACGTTTTTATAAATAAAATCGAAAAATATCACTTTATTTTGAGGAATATTCAAATAATCATTCGTTTTATTGATAACTATATCGTTTTCGCATAAAAACTCAATTCCCGACAACAATGCTATAAAAATGTACTTTCGGGTTTCCTCACGCTGATAATCGTTAGGAAAATGTCCGGCTTCAAAAAGAACAGTTGGTACATCCAAACTTTGAAATGTATCTCCCACACAATTGTTATTGAAGCTATCGTCAAATCGACCTATTTGACTGGAAATGAATTTTTGTAACACGTTGTTCATCGCCACAATAACATTTATTGCTTGAATTCTGGTGGTGTTTATATCACGACTTTCATTAAAAGCTGGTGCTAAAAAAGATACCGTTGCAGGTTTTCCTGTATCGTCCACACCAAAAATAGTGCGTTGATCGTGAAGATTGTAACAATAATTTGGTTTGAATTCTTCAAATGTTTTTCTAAGAATTATGCTTTCGGGTTGCGTCAAGTTTTGTGCGTCTCTGTTTAAATCAAATCCATTCGCGTTTTCTCTCGTGTAGGCTTCTGCGCCATCAGGATTGAGCATTGGGATAAAGCAAAACGTAAACTTTTTTAGGATAAATTCGCTTGCAGTAGTTTTAGAATGAAGAAAATAAATAAAGTCAAACAACGCTTTTGTGGTTGTACTTTCGTTGCCATGCATTTGAGACCACATGAACAATTTTATTGCTCCAGTTCCTATTTGCAACTTGTAAATAGGTTTTCCTAAAACCGATTTTCCTGCGATTTCTGGATTATATTTTTTCAATAAAGGCTCAATATGTTGCAGCGTAATATATCTTCCAAAAAGGGATTGCTCTTTGTTTTGTTCGTGTAGTTGTAAATAATTCATGCGATTTTAGTGAACTTGAAATTGTCTTTCGGGATATTTTCCTTTAACGTCTTTAAAATGAGGTAAAATAAGTTTCATGTCGTCCTCATAATTTCCTGTTAATGTAATTGGGTTTCCAAACCTAACTTCTTTTTTTTCATAATCAAAAGCTACAGGAATGATCGGGACATTTGCTTTGAGTGCGATATAATAAAATCCTGTTCGGAGTTCGATTACTTTTTTTCGTGTTCCTTCGGGTGCAATAGCCAATCTAAAAACAGCTCTTGAATTGAAAACATCTACAGTTGCATCTACATTATTTTTTCCTCCACTTCTGTCTAAAGCCGCACCGTCAATACTTCTAAAATACCATCCAAACGGAAACTGAAACAATTCTTTTTTCCCAACAAAATTCATTTCTAGATTTACAATTCCTCTGGTAAACAATCCAATAAAAAAATCGAAATTGCACGTATGTGGCATTACCATTAGAACACATTTTTTTACATTAGCATCTACTGTACCGATTACTTTCCATTGCATTAATCGAAAAAAAATAAATGTGTAAAGTTGTTTTCTCATTTTCTTTATTTTTCGTAAATTTAATATTAATCTGTTACTTTTAACTAAAATTATTTATTGATGTTTCAAAAACTGTTGAGCTATTTTATTCCGATTACTATTCATAAGCAGCATTCTGCCGTGAGCAAAACATTAGAAGTTACTTGGAATAACGGCGAATTGGTTTTGGATAGTAAAAACACCAATTACTCGTTCGGGAGTTTGCAACGAATTTTAAGAAAAGGGCTAAAATATATAGGTTTTGAACGTATTCGGAATTTTGAAAATGTACTGGTACTAGGTGTTGCCGCCGGAAGCGTTATTAAAACCTTGGTAGACGAAATAAAATTTGAAGGAAAAATTACAGGTGTTGAAATTGACGCCGCAATTGTTGAGGTTGCCAATAATTATTTTGATTTACAAACGGTTCCTAACTTGGAACTTGTTATTGACGATGCTTTTGAATTTGTATTGAAAACCAATAACCAATACGATTTAATTATCATTGATATTTTTCAAGATACGACAATGCCTAATTTTTTGTTTGAAGATTTTTTTATCCAAAGGGTAAATACACTTTTAAAAGTAGATGGATTTGTTCTTTTTAATACTATGGTTATTTCTAAAAAAGATGAAGAGCGAAACTTAGAATACAAATCAAAATTTGGAGGAAATTATTCCCTTAGAATGTATCCAAAAGTGGAAGTTCACAACGAATTGTTTACCATTAAAAAGCTAAGATAATGGGGTTTTTAAAAAAATTATTGATTGGTAAAGTCTCCGAAAACTACAAACCAAAGTACAACCCAATTGAACGACGGATTTTGAATATTCGCTCTATTTGGAACAACGATCATCAGGATGATAACGGCATTGAAAAGATTTTTCGTTTGTTTCTTTCTGTTTCACAATTGTGTTTTCCTGGTATTTATGTTAAAACTTTGGCGTCAAAAATCAACTTTACATACAATGATTTAGCCATGGATTGCTATATCCTGCTTAAAACTTTTTTTCCTTTGTTGCTGCTAATGAACCATTGGCAAGAGCATAAAATCCTGATTTGGTTATTGGTTTATCTAATTCTTGAAACCATTTTATACATTCCCACACTGATTTTTGCTTCCGATTTATTTGCACGTCCACGTTCTTATAAACGTTCGATGTTGTTGTTGTTTTTTAATTATTTAGAAGTAATTATGTCGTTTGGTGTCTTTTATACTTTAGGAAACAATACCAATATTCCTTTTGGCCATTGGTCTGATGCCTTATATTTTAGTTTAATGACTACAAACACGATTGGCTATGGCGATTATTATCCAATCACCACTTATGGAAAATTTTTAGCCTCTGTGCAAGCCATGTTTTTCCTCTCTTTTGTGATTTTGTTTTTGAATTTCTTTTCGACCAAAGTAAAATCCAAAGGCTATTTTGAAAATGACCTTGATGAGTCTTAAATCATCTTCCTAGCTTTTTCTAAATCTTCGGGTGTATCAATACCAATGCCCACATGAGTAGTTTCGACCATTTTGATTCGTTTGCCAAATTCTAGATAGCGAAGTTGCTCCAACTTTTCAGAGGCTTCCAACGATTTCATGGGTAAATTATAAAATGCCAACAAAGCCTCTTTTCTAAACGCATAAATTCCGATGTGTTTCCTATACCGCACACCAACATTTACTTCTCGTGGATAAGGAATAACCGAACGCGAAAAATATAACGCAAAACCATTTTGGTCGGTTACTACTTTCACATTATTAGGATTATTGATGTCTTCTTCGTTGGTCATTTCTGCCATTAATGATGCTAAATCTACTTTTTTATCAAAATCATTTCTGAATACTTCGAGCAATTTGGCCAATGGCTCTTTGTTGATGAACGGTTCATCGCCTTGCACATTGACAACAATATCAACATCAAGATTTTCTACCGCTTCGGCTATTCTGTCGCTGCCACTTTCATGTTCCTTGATGCTCATGATGGATTTGCCACCATTTGAAATAATTTCATCATAAATCAAAATAGAATCAGTAACCACAAACACATCGTCAAACAAACTAGTATTTACTGCCGCTTCATACGTGCGGAGAATAACTGTTTTTCCTCCTAAATCTTGCATCAATTTTGCAGGAAAACGAGTCGAAGCATAACGAGCTGGAATAACGGCGATGATTTTCATTTGTTGAGTGACTGAGTTGCTGAGTTACTGAGTGGCTAAGATACAAAGTTTGTTTTTAATGCGCATGGTGAAAGACATTACAAATATATTTGTACTTTTGAATTGCTAAATCTTTTTGTCATGGATATTGAAATAAACTTACTTAACAAAAAATTGGAATTAATCCAATGGCTATCTACTATTGAAGACTCAACAATTATTGAGAAAATATTGGATTTGAGAAAAAAGGAAAGTAAAGATTGGTGGGATTCAATTTCTGAAAGTGAAAAAGAATCTATCGAAAAAGGTTTAAATGATGCTGATTCTGGGAAACTAAATCCTCACCCAAACGCCAGAAAGCTTTATGAAAAATGGCTATAAAATTCTTTGGACAGATCATGCTCTAAAAGAATTAGAAAATACAATTACCTATTTAGAAGAAAATTGGACAGCAAAAGAACTGCAAAATTTAGCCCTAAAAATTGAAGAAACATTACTATTGATTTCTCAAAACCCTGATTTATTTCAAGTTTCAGATATTAAAAAAGATATTCGTAGAGTTGTTATTCTAACTTATAACACCTTGTATTATAGGGTTAAGAATAATCAAGTTGAAATTATTTCATTTTTTTCAAACAGACAAAATCCTAAAAAACGAAAGTTGAAATAGCCCAACTGTGCAAAGTCGGTTTACATTTGCAGAGCATTTTAAGAACATGCACCTAACAGGTTTTAAAAACCTATCAGTTGTAATACAAGAGGTTATTTACTTAAATGGTGATGTTGATAACTTAGTGAAGGAGGAAAATTATTTTATATATTTGAAATAATTAATAAGGCTATGGTTTATAAGACTTATATACAAGTTAGTTATCATCTTTAATATTACTCTATTTCAAAAATGATTAATTATAAATATTTAATTTTCCTTTCTTTTATATGTAGTTTTATACAAATGATTTTTTATTCATTACTATTATTATTTGCATATTTCTTTTGGACGGCACCAAATGCAGGATTAATAATTGGTACTATATTGCCTTTTCTAATTGTTCTTTTTTTCATTTTTATGTTGATACAAAATGTAACAATGTTAGTAGCAAAAAGTGCTAATGTCTTTGTTGTTTTTTTTATTATAGATGTTTTATTAGTACTACCTTTTATTACTAACTTTTCATGGTTGTCTCCATTTCTTATATTGTTCAATGTATTCATATTGTACACACCATTTGAAATAAGAAAACGATATTTTAATAAAATTAGAAAATAATAAGTTTGACTATTTGGTATATAGTCTCTAGGCTATGAGTTAAAGAAATTTGCAGCGCATATTATGATTGCCACACCTGACAGGTTTTTAAAACCTGTCAGGTGTGAAAGAAGTATTTACTTATATGGTGAGGTTAATAACTTGGTTGATGAGGAAAATTATTTTATATATTTCAAATAAAAACTAAATCTGATTATTACAATATTTAGTAACCTTGTTGCATTAAGGTCTTAAATCCGGCCGTCGTAGAAATTTTAATCGAAAAGTATTTCATATGAAAACTAGAATTTTGCTTTTCACACTATCAATTTTAGTTAGTTGTGAAGTAAGATTTAATGATCTTTTTATAACCAGATTTAAGACAAATAAAATAGTTATCAATCTTTATAACTCTAAGGATACAAAAGAAAGATCACGCGAACTCACTTCATTTATCCCTGAGAAAGTATATGAAGTGACAAGTGATGCACAATTTACAAGTTTCGATACACTATTAAAAAATTGTCTAAAAACAGGATATTGTTGTTGTCCAGAAGCTACTTATTCAATTTCATTTTATGATAAAAATAAAGAACTTGACATTTTTTATGTAGATACAATTGAATTTAAAAACAAAGTTAGGATTTACGAGGGAAGCTTTCAATACTCATATTTGATTGAAAAAGAAAAGTGGAGAAACTTTTTAAAGGAAATTGAATTGAAGAAATAGAACCACTGTAAACATCGGTTTCACGCAATGTCTGGTTTTATTTTACTATTCTTAACACAGTAAATCTCACTGCAAAAAACTCTCGTCTTTAAACCCAATTAAATACAATTTATCCTTAGCACGCGTCACAGCAGTGTATAACCAGCGAATGTAATCCACCGTAATGCCATCAGGTAAATAAGGTTGTTCAATGAAAACGGTGTTCCATTGTCCGCCTTGACTTTTGTGACACGTAATGGCATAGGAAAATTTTACTTGCAAGGCATTAAAATATTCGTTCTCCTTTACTTTTTGAAATTTGCGGTATTGCGCTTCGCCTTCATAATCTTTAAGCACTTCTTGATACAAACGATTGCTTTCCTCAAAAGTTAAGGAAGGCGATTCGCTGGTAATGGTGTCCAATAAAACAATGGTTTCAAAAGGTTTTTGGTTTGGATAATCCACCATCCTAATTTTGACTTTGGCAAATTTAAATTCATACAATTCTTTGAAAGCAAAAATTTCCAACACTTCAACAATGTCGCCATTGGCAATAAATCCGGCTTCATCGGTTTCCTTGAGCCAAAAATAATTGTTCTTAACCACCATCAAATAATCACCTACCGATAGTTCGCTTTCTTTATCCAAAATCCTAGTGCGGATTTGTTGGTTATATTGGTTGGCTCTTTTATTGGAACGAACTATAAAACAAGTATCTTCTATACTATAATTACTATAGGCACTTTGTATCGCGTCTTGAATATCAAAACCATCCGTCAACCGAACAATATCTCTAAAGCCTTTTACTTTAAATTGAAATGTGTCGATAAAATCACTTTTCAAAATTTCGCGCAACTCGGTAGCATTATACAAAATCCCCGATTTCTCTTCCTGACGCATTACTTCATCCAATTCAATAGAAAAAACTTCCTTGTTATAATGCATGGATAAAGCATCAGTATCTAAAGCCGGACTTACATCCAATTGTACTGGCGGTAATTGTGCCGTGTCACCAATCAAAATCAACTTGCAATTTTCTCCATTATATATATAGGAGATCAAATCGTCTAGAAGCGAACCGTTTTCATAGAGCTTCGATTCGGTATTGACGTCAGAAATCATTGAAGCTTCATCCACAATAAAAATCGTATTTTTGTGCTTATTAGTTTGCATAGTGAACGAAACACCACCACTTTTACCTTTCTTGGTGAAATAAATTTTCTTGTGAATGGTAAATGCTGACTTGTTCGAATAATTGGCAATCACTTTGGCGGCTCTTCCTGTTGGTGCCAGCAACACATATTTTTTATTTATTGGAACAAGATTGTTGACAATGGTTGAAATGACGGTTGTTTTTCCAGTTCCGGCGTAACCTTTTAAAACAAATAATTCGTTGTTATTCGTATTAGTCAAAAAAACTGCAATTTGTTGTAAAAAAATGTCCTGTTTTACTGTAGGTTGAAACGGAAAATAGTTGCGCAAAACACGATAAAACTGGCTGGAATTCATTAGGGTTTGTTCTGAAAAATTGGAATTCAAAGATAGGTATTTAGAAAATAGAAAATAGAGAAAAGAAAACAGCTATTGGTAGCAAAATGTTATCAATGCTGAAACAAGTTCAGTATAAATTTGTAAGTTTGCTGCTCCGCTTCTTAAAGGAAAAACCATGGCTCAAAACGCAAGTATTACTGATAAAACATACAAAAAACTGGCTATTCAAGTTTCATTGAATGGTTTGTCTTTTGCTGTTTTTGATACTTTGCTAAACAAACCGTTGTTGCTTCAAAAAATAGAAATAGGCACTGTTTCTATCACATCGCGTATCGAAGATTTGTTTGCCACCGCTTTTCAAAAATTCCCCGAACTCAAAGCTACTTATGACGAGATTGTGGTTATTCACAGTAATAATTTATCCACTTTTGTGCCAACCGCTTTGTTTGACGAAGACTATTTAGGAAGCTATTTGCAATTCAATACCAAGGTTTTTGAAACCGATTTTTTTGCCTTTGATGAATTGCCCACTTATGAAATGAACAACGTTTACATTCCCTATGTGAATATGAATAATTATTTCATAGACCAGTTTGGTACTTTTGACTACAAACACGCCAATACCATTTTAGTGCAAAAGTTATTGGAAGCTTCAAAAAACAATGACGAAAGAAAAGTGTTTGTGCACGTGAGCGAAAGCCATTTTGAAATGGTTGTTCTTCAAAACCAAAAACTACAACTTTACAATTCGTTTGATTATAAAACGCCCGAAGATTTTTTGTATTACATCCTTTTTACAGCGGAACAATTGCAGTTAAATCCAGAAATTTTCAAATTGGAGTTACTAGGTAAAATTACAGAAGGCGATGCGCTTTACACAATGATTTATAAATATGTTCGCAACGTTTCCTTGTTTGATGTGAGTGGCATGCATAACCAATTTACAGAAAAAGAAAACAGTGAACATTTTATACTCCTGAACTCATGAGAATTATTTCGGGCAAATACAAAGGCAGGAGAATTTCACCACCCAAAAATCTTCCGGTTCGTCCTACCACTGATATGAGTAAAGAAGCCTTGTTTAATGTGTTGAATAATCATTTCAACTTTTCTGAACTGAAAGTTTTGGAACTTTTTGCAGGCACGGGAAGCATCAGTTACGAATTTGCTTCTCGTGGTTGCTCGCCCATACTGTGTGTAGATGGCGATATGGGCTGTGTTAATTTTATAAAAAAAACTGCAGCCGAATTCGATTTTGATATTACCGCCATTAAAAATGATGTATTCAAATTTCTAGAAAAACATCATGGTAATTACGATATTATCTTTGCTGACCCGCCATATAATTTAGCCCAAAAGGAATTTGAGAAAATCATCGAAATGATTTTTGACAACGAACTGTTAGACGAAGAAGGCATGCTAGTGGTGGAACATTCAAAATACACCAAGCTAAAACACATGACCAATTTTTCGTTCCAAAAAAACTATGGTGGTTCGGTGTTTACGTTCTTTGTCCCGAAGCTTCGGGATGAAGGAAATGACGAAGAAGCAGGTAATTTGGAAGAGGAAGATGAGGGTTAAAAAACTCAGTCACTAAGTAACTTAGCCACTCAGCAACTCAAAAAAAAAGCAGACCTATAAGCCGGATTCTGTATTCCGATACATCGGAACCCTTATCATTTATCTAGACTAACAATTACTCGTTAGCTCAAGCTTCCTACCCTTCGACAACGGACGAGTAATCCTTATCCCGACTGCTCGGGTGTCGATATACTTGGAATTTCACCGCATAGAGTTTACCTGGTTTCACTACAGCATTATCTGTACCTGCTTTCTGTTGCACTTGTCCTCGCCTTTCAACGGTTGGGCGTTACCCAATATGCTACTCTGTGGTGTCCGGACTTTCCTCTCTATTCCAAACTTGATTCGGAATCTCTTAAAGTTTAAAACTAAAAATCAAAAGATGCTGAAACGAGTTCAGCATAGAGCGATAAGGCGGTCTGCGGGACAAAGGTAGTCAATGTCAATGGCAATTTCAAAAATCAACCGCAATGTTTAAATAGTTGATAAATTTATTATTGTTTATTGCAATTGATATTGTCATTGCTATTGAAAATTCTATATTTGTAATCCACTAAAATTCTATGGAACAATTTGTAGTATCAGCCCGCAAGTATCGTCCGCAAACGTTTAAAGATGTTGTGGGACAACAAGCCATTACCAGTACGCTACTCAATGCCATAGAAAATAATCACTTGGCTTCTGCGCTATTGTTTACCGGTCCAAGAGGTGTTGGAAAAACGACTTGTGCACGAATTTTGGCGCGAAAAATTAACCAACCCGGTTATGATGACCCCAATGAAGATTTTGCTTTTAATGTTTTTGAATTGGATGCTGCTTCTAATAATTCGGTGGACGATATTCGTAACCTGATTGACCAAGTTAGAATTCCGCCACAAACCGGACAATACAAAGTATATATCATTGACGAGGTGCACATGTTGTCGTCTGCCGCTTTCAATGCGTTTTTAAAAACTTTGGAAGAACCGCCAAAACATGCTATTTTTATTTTGGCCACGACCGAAAAACACAAAATCATTCCTACCATATTATCGCGTTGTCAAATTTTTGATTTCAAACGCATCACGGTAAAAGATGCTAGAGAACATTTGGCTGAAGTAGCCACTAGTCAAGGTGTGCAGTTTGAAGAAGATGCGTTGCACATCATTGCTCAAAAAGCCGATGGAGCGATGCGCGATGCGTTGTCTATTTTCGATAGAGTGGTTTCTTTTTGTGGAAATAACTTAACGCGACAAGCGGTTACTGAAAACTTGAACGTGTTGGATTATGAAACGTATATCAATATGACCCAATTGATATTGGAAAATAATATTCCGGCTATTTTATTGAACTACAACGACATTTTAGCCAAAGGTTTTGACGGTCATCATTTCATAGCTGGATTGGCCACACATTTTAGAGATTTATTGGTTGCCAAAAATCCAGCGACACTTTCTTTATTAGAAATGGGTGAAGCAGCACAAAAACTCTATGGTGAACAAGCCCAAAAAGCCACTTTTGATTTTCTGTTAAAAGGGATTGACTTGGCGAACGATTGTGATTTGAAATACAAAGTTTCCCAAAACCAACGTTTATTGGTGGAACTAACCTTGATGCAAATTGCCTCTATCAGCTTTGATGGAGAAAAAAAAAAGGCTGAGTTTATAATTCCGCCTACCTATTTCCGCAATAATGGATACTCTATTCAGGAAGTACGAAATACAAAGTTAGAGGCAGCAAGCGAAGTTGAAGTACGAAATACAAAGATAGAGGCAGCAAGCGAAGTGGAGGAACTCCCAACTCCCAACTCCCAACTAACAACTCCCAACTCCCAACCTCCAACTTCTGTTATCCCAAACGCAGTGGAGGGACAGCCTAAAGTTTCCGCCTTATCGCTAGCAAGTATCAGGGCAAAAAGAGAAATGGTTGAAGCACAGAAATTCTTGGTGAAAGAAGTCATTCATTTGCCTAGCGAACCCTTTACCGAAACCGAAATGCTAGAGCAATGGCTGAAATATGCACAACGATTAGAAGACAAAGGCTATCGTATTGTGGCATCGCTATTGACTATTAATGATCCTATTCTTAACGGAACCACCATTATTCATGAATTACCCAACGAAAGTTCGAAAATAGATTTTGAAAAAGAAAAACCCGATTTATTGGGTTATTTACGAGGCAAGTTGCACAACCACGATATTTCGATAGAAATAAAAGTAAATGAAACGCTCGTTGTAAGAAAAGCGTTTACTAATCAAGATAAATACAATCGGTTGGTAGAAATCAACCCTAATTTAGAGTTGTTGAAAAAAATGTTTGACTTGGATGTTTAAACCCCTTTTTATTAAATAATTTTCCCTAATACAGTAAAGATATACCAATACTCAAAACTATTCTTCAGTATTAATGATAGTTAATTTCAAAACTCAAATTGGAAAAATTTAGAATTGTAATAGTTCGTACAAAAACTACTGCTGCTAAAATCACTACAATTATTTGAAAATACTTGATAGAATATACTTTTAAAATGTCCCTTGATACATCGCTTTTACGATACCATCGGCTAGACCAATTTTGGGCACATACAATTGACGGGCACCACTCCATTTCATGGCATTCAAATACACGCGAGTTGCAGGAATAATTACATCGGCACGGTCAGTGTTCAACCCTAGCTCGGCTATGCGCTGTTCATAGGTCAACGAGTTTAAATATTGGTATTGCGAATTAAGATATAAATAGGACAAAGGTTTGTCTTGCATTTTGCCCGACATTTTGAAAATTTTATTGATATTTCCACCCGAACCTATTAGAATTACGTTGTCAAATTCGGCTGTATTGGCTTTAATCCATTTTTCTATTTCTTCCCAAACAATTTCGCAAACCATATTATTTAGTAAACGAACCGTTCCTATTTTGAATGATTTTGATGCTATCATTTTTCCATTACTAAAAAGAGAAAACTCGGTGCTTCCGCCGCCAACGTCAACATATAAATAAGTTTGGTCGGTTTTCAAAAAACTGTGCAAATCAGAAGAGGCAATGATAGTAGCTTCAATTTTTCCGTCGATAATATCAATAGCTACGTCACATTTTTCCTCAATTATCTTGGCTACTTCCTTTCCATTATAGGCTTCTCGCATGGCTGAAGTGGCGCATGCTTTGTATTTTTCTACTTTATATACTTTCATTAATAGCTTAAAAGCAGTCATAGCATCAATCATTCTGTCGATGTTTTCCTCCGAAATTTCTCCCACCGTAAAAGCATCTTGACCTAAACGAATTGGTACCCGAATGAGTGCACTTTTATTGAATTGAGTTTCCTTATCATGCTGCTCCACAATGTTAGTAATGAGCAATCGCATGGCATTGGAACCGATATCGATGGCAGCATATTTTTTTATCGTAATCATTAAATTGTATCGGTTTTAGGGTTTAAATCTGCTATTTCTGCTCTATCGAAATAGTAGTTATAGGTTTCATGTTGCGCACGGAAAAGAGGTTCGCCTTCAGCTCGTTGTCTATATTTATTGTCGAATTTGTCTGAATGGTATCGTGCTTTTACATTTCCTTTCCAGCCTACATTAAATGTATCAATAATTTGTTTTTTTATTTCACTATCAAAAATAGGGCAAGCCACTTCTACTCTGCCATCGATGTTTCTTGTCATAAAATCAGCCGAGGAAATAAATACTTCTGGGTCATCATTATTGCAGAAAATGAATGTTCGAGAATGTTCTAAATAATAGTCAACGATGCTAATGGCTTCAATATTTTCGCTCATGCCTTTCACACCTGGGATTAAAGAACAAATACCTCTAACTTGTAATTTTATTTTCACGCCTGCATTACTGGCTTCATATAATTTATCAATCATTCCATAATCAGAAAGACTGTTCATTTTTAAACTAATATATGCTGGTCTGCCCACAGTGGCATTGTTAATCTCTCTTTCTATCAACTTATAAAGTTTAGAACGAGTGTAATGTGGTGAAACAATAAGGTGTTTGTATCGGTGAATTCTATAGTTGACATCAAAGAAATCGAATACTTTATCGATGTCTTTTAATATTTGTTGATGACAGGTAAACAAAGTCAAATCAGTATAAATTTTAGCAGTAGACTCATTAAAATTTCCTGTGGAAATAAATCCATAACGTTTTAACTTTCCTTGTTCAATCCTATCGATTACACATATTTTACTGTGGACTTTCAATCCTTTAATACCAAAAATGAGCTCAATACCTTCTTGCTGCATTTGTTCGGCATACGAAATATTACTAGCTTCATCAAAACGGGCTTGTAGCTCAATTTGCACTACTACTTTCTTTCCGTTTTTAGCGGCATTAATGAGCGAACTAATGATTTGAGAGTTTTTTGCTAATCGGTATAAGGTAATTTTTATCGATGTAACTTTTGGATCTAAAGCTGCTTCGCGCAAAAATTTGATTAAGTAAGAAAACGACTGATAAGGCGCATATATCAAGTAATCTTTTTGAGCAATTTTATTTAAAATGCTACCATCCAGTGATAAACCTTCCACAGGAAGTGGTATTCTTGGTGGATATAATAAATCGAAGCGACCTAAATTTGGGAAATTCATATAATCACGACGATTATGGTATCTTCCACCAGGAATTACACCATCAGAACCCTCGATTCCCATTTTGTTAGTGAAAAATTTTAGTGTGTCTTTATCAATAGATTTATCGTAAACAAAACGAACGGGTTCGCCAATTCTTCTATCTTTAACTGATGTAGCTATTTTTTCGAGCATACTTTTACTCATATCGCTATCAATATCTAATTGCGCATCTCGAGTAATTTTGATCATATGAGCAGATATGCTTTCATAGTCAAAAATGTTAAAAATGCTACTCAAGTTGTAACGAATAATGTCATCTATTAACATCAAATATTGCTTTCCGTCTTTCGGAGGAAGTTCGATAATTCGGTTGGTGTTTTTAGGTATTTCAATAATGGCATACCGGATTTCTGATTTGGGTTTAACGAAACCTAATATTTTAGGTTTTTCATTGGATTTCATCACTAACTTAATTGCCAAATATCCAGAAGTATCCTTTAATAAAGGAAACTCTGCGAGATCATTTAATATAATAGTTACTAACTCAGGACTTATTTTTTGGATAAAGAAATCTTTGATAAAATTCTCATGTTCACTCGAAATTTGATTTTCGTTAATGATTATGATATTTTGTTTTTCGAGTTCTTTTTCAATTGCATTAAGGACTTTTAAACTTTCTGATTGCTGTTTGATGGTAATTTCGGTGATGTCTTTAACCAATTGTTGTGACGAAATTCCACCCAATATTTTTTCTCCTGTAACTCCAGATAAACTCAATCGGCGAACGGCTGCAAATCGCACTCTAAAAAATTCATCTAAATTATTAGAAAAAATTCCGATAAAACGCAGTCTCTCAAGCAAAGGAACTGACTCATCAGCAGCTTCTTGTAAAACACGAGCATTGAAAGCTAGCCAACTTTTTTCTCTATCTATGTAACGAAAATTATTATTTGTACTCATAATTATCTTAAATCTCTTGGGAAAACTACATTTTTAGTTACACCTCGACCGATATTTTTCCAAGTTTTGCTGTCAAATATAATAGATACAAAACCGCAAGTAGGCACGTTATCGATAAAAGTATTGCCAAATTTATTGACAAAATTTGTGATTGCCTCGTTATGTCCAAAAACAATTAAATTATCGATATCATCATCGCATGATTTAATAATTCGAGCCAATTCGATATTATCAAAAGTATACAGTTCTTCTTCAAAAACAATATTTCCCGCATCCAAAAAAATATTTTTCGCAAAAATAAGAGCTGTTTCTCTCGCACGTTTTGCCGTACTACACCATATCATGAAATTATCTGGCAAGTACTTTTCGACCGCAACAGAAACTAATTGTGCATCTTGAATTCCTCTCGGTGCTAATGGTCTTTGATGATCGTCAAGTTGTAAATCCCAACTAGATTTAGCATGTCTTATCAGCATTAACTGTTTCATTTGTAACTTAAAATTAGGTTTACATATCAATTTCAATGTTTTAGAAATAATTAATCAAAACATTTAATTGTAAAAATAGATATCTTAATGTAAAAACTATTTTTTTAATCCCAAACTTAACGTTATTTTAAAAAATAAGATCTAAAACCGATTTGCAATTAAGATATTATTTGTAAGAATTTATAATACAAAATTGTTAAATAATGCATTTTATCTATAAAAAAGTGCATTTTATCGGTATTTTATTTTGGTCAATAAATAAATAAATAGATATTACTTTCGAATTGTGAAAAGAATGAATTTGAGAAAATTTATCAACATTTTAAGCGAAAAATGTGATGTAGTTGGACGATTAAAAATGATTTTTAGGAGAAAATTGGCGTTTTAACGAGTTTTCGTGTTGTTTAAAGAAAAAATGAGGTTGTTGATAACTTACATGATAATTTTACACCATAAATTTTTACGTATTAAAAAAAACCCAAATATGCCCAAATTTATAAATCAAGTTAAGAAAGCCATTTTCGAAAAAAATTATTCTACTAAATCTAACTGTATGAACACAAAAATCCTAATCGTGCTGCTGTTTACATTTTTCAGTTTGCACATTTCTGCTCAAACTTCGTCA
Source organism: Flavobacterium aureirubrum (assembly GCF_038739835.1). Taxonomy (NCBI): domain Bacteria; kingdom Pseudomonadati; phylum Bacteroidota; class Flavobacteriia; order Flavobacteriales; family Flavobacteriaceae; genus Flavobacterium; species Flavobacterium aureirubrum. The sequence goes on along the minus strand of NZ_JBCGDO010000012.1, from coordinate 62,949 downwards.
AGAATAGCAGCAGAAAATCCATCGATGACTGTTATTGATATTGATGATTTCCTTTCAACTTCAGACGGTAGCTTACGAACCTCTAGTCAGTCAGCCGTGTACACACTAAATGTTCAAAACGTTAGAAATTTAATTTTCAATACCCAGCCATCCATTTACTACTACTCTGGAACTGAAAAGGTGTATGGAGAAAAGCCAAAAAATCTTTTTACCGACCTTACGTCTGTCAATAATTTAGATAGTGGAATATCATTAAAGAACAATATTGAGATAATCACTATCAAAGTTGACAATTCGGGTCAATTAAATACACCTATAAATTTAGACTCTTTTGCCAGTTTTAAGAATTTAAAGTACATCTGCATCGTGACTAGTTTTGAAACTACATCGCAAGCTATTGCAAACATGATAGTAGGAAGTAATGATCAATATAGTGTTTTCTTTAACGTAGAAAAAGGAGACACTAATTAATAATTGAGACAAAAAAAGAATATATGAAAAATCTATACTTTAATTCAGTCGTAAAAAAGCTTAAAAGCATTGCTGTTTTATTGTTAATTCTATTAGGAATTTCCAATACTGTAGATGCACAAATAAGAAAAGCTTTTACTCAAAGAACCTCACAATATACTCCTAACAAAAAGATTTATAATCTCAAAGGTGACTTTACCATGCTGGGAAATACTTGTTTGACACCTCAAAACTATAGTCCAACGACCAACAACAATGGTCAGTTTATGATTTATGTTGATACAGATGGTGATTCAAATACATTTAACTCCTCTTCTTCAACTTTAGTTTTTTCTACTGAAAATGGAGCTATTCCAGCATGTTCTAATATTGTTTATGCTGGTTTGTATTGGACAGGTAGATCTTCCCCTAATGCAACTTTTGATGTAACCAAAGGAGTTGCGTCTCCTCAACCCGTAAATAATGATTTAAATATTGTTCACAATCAAAATATTGCAAGCACAAGCCCTATTTATTCAACAAATTATACTTTATCTGTAACAACTGGTGGTACTAGTAATAATTTTTATCCAATATATACTTTTTCAGGTAATGGACAAACCTATGCATTTAGATTTTACAACAGTTCAGAAATAAATAGAGTAACTCTATCCATTAATGGGGGAACTGAAACTAATATTCCAGTTAGTGTAGATGCTGGAAATACTCAAGCGAACCTTACTACACCATATGCTATAACCGATGGAACAGTAACAATAACCATAAATAATTTAATTCGTAATGGAGGTACTAATGAAACTGCCATAAATACACAAAACAATTCAAATGCTAATGTTAATGTTTCAGGTTTAGCATCAGTTACAACTAATGTTACCAAAACATTTAATAAAAGAATTGTCTCATTAAAAGGACCAGGCGCCTCATCGTACACACAAATTATTGCAGCTGCTAATGACATTTATTATCCTTCTGGGACTGATGATAATATTTTTTCCGCTTATGCTGAAATCACCGACTATGTCAAATCTGCTGTTACTGGTGGTCTTGGACAATATACAGTTGCTGACATGGCGCTACTTGAAGGTAACATAGGTGGAACCGGATTTTCAGGTGGTTGGGGAATGATAGTTATTTATGAAAACACAAAAATGAATTGGAGAGATGTAACTATATTCGACGGATATGCCTATGTAGCTTCTACAAATACAAGTGGTTATGATTTACCTGTTTCAGGATTCAATGCTGTTCAAACTGGCAACGTGGGAATGAAGTTAGGATTAATAGCAAGTGAAGGTGACATCGGTTTTTCTGGCGACTATATCAGAATTAGAAACCTTAACACTAATAATTATACTAATTTAAGCCATTCTGGAAATTCAACTTCGAACTTCTTTAATTCCTCAATTAATACTGGTGGTACAAGAAATCCGAATTTAGTAAACAACACAGGTATTGATGTAGCTATGTTTAACATTCCTAATTCAGGAAACACTATAATAGGAAATAATCAAACTTCTACAAATTTCAGATATGGTACAACTTCTGACACCTTTTCTATCTCTACAATTGCTATGTCAATTGATGCCTTCATACCTGAATCCGAAGGAATAGTATCTCTTGTGTCATTAAATAACAATCCACCTGTTGTTCCTTACACTCTTGAACCTGGACAAGAAGGTGAGTTTAGTGTTGAAATTAAAAATCTAGGCTTTGAAGCAATTAATAACTTCAAAGTTACTTTTCCTATACCTTTCAACGCAACATATGTAGCTGGTAGTGCAGTTGGAAACATATTTAGCCCTCAAACAAACCCAACTCCAAATAATATTGCATTCTTGCCTAATCTCGGAGCAACTGGTTCATTAGTTTGGGATTTTGGAACTTTAGTTTTACCAACAAATCCAAATGCCATATTGGCAAAACTAAGATTTAAACTTAAGGCTACTACTGATTGTACCGTATTAAACAATACAACTTGTAACAATTCAATATTAGTTGAAGGTGGCATGAGTGGTATTGGAGCAACAACAGGACTTGCATTTACAGGTAAAAAGTTTATTAGCGGATATGAATCGAACGGACAATGCAATGATAATCCATTAACTGACCCGTTTTCAGTTAAAATAGAAGCTTCAAATTATCTACAACTAAATTGTCAAAATACTTCATCAACTAGAAGTTTTTCGTATTGTAGCGAAAACACTAGTGTTGGAACATCTGAAATTGCATCATTCTTCCCAGCTGGATCAAGATTCTACAATCAGTTTCCAGTTACCGTAAATTCAATTGAATTTACAGATGCTAACCCTATTCCTCTTGTGGCTGGTTCAATAGTAACATACTATGCTGTTCCACCAAACAATTTAGCACAATGTAATTATCCTTTCACAATTTCTAAATGCCCCCCAATAATTGCACAAAATGATACCCTAAATGGTGGAAATGGAACTACAGGAAACTCTAATATTGGAAATGTTTTAAGTAATAATGGCAATGGCCCTGATACAGTAAATGGAATTCCAGCAACTATTTCTCAAGTTACTATTACAGTCACAACTCCAGCAACTCCTATTGGTTTAGCTTCTAATCCTGTTCCATTCATTAATACAATAAATGGAGAAGTTAGTATTCCTATTGGAACTCCTATTGGAACCTATACAATCATTTATAATTTATGTGACATAAATAATAATGTCAATTGTGATCCTGCAATTGTAACTATTAATGTAACATGTGGAATAATACCTCCTCCACCAACAATAGCTTGTTACGAAACAGCAACTTTCAATACAACAACTTGTCAGTACGATATAGTTGGAACAATGCCAACAGTACCGACAGAGATGGCTTGCTACGAAATAGCAACTTTCAATCCAACAACCTGTAAATACGATATAACTGGAACAATGCCGCCGGCACCAACAGAATTAGCATGTTATGAAACAGCTACTTTCAATACAACAACATGTGTTTGGGATGTAACAGGTACACAACCGGTACAACCACCAGCTGTAAACTGTTGGGATAACTACCAGTTCAATACTACTTCATGTAGCTGGGTAAACCAAGGTACACAACCTGTACAACCACCAGTTGTAAACTGCTGGGATAATTTCCAATTCAACACAACGAGCTGTTCATGGGTAAATCAAGGTACACAACCTATACAACCACCAGTTGTAAACTGTTGGGATAATTTCCAATTCAACACAACGAGCTGTTCATGGGTAAATCAAGGTACACAACCGGTACAACCACCAGTTTTAAATTGTTGGGATGATTACCAATTCAATACTACTTCATGTAGTTGGGTAAACCAAGGTACACAACCGGTACAACCACCAGCTGTAAACTGTTGGGATAACTTCCAATTCAATACTACTTCATGTAGTTGGGTAAACCAAGGTACACAACCTGTACAACCACCAACTGTAAATTGTTGGGATAATTTCCAATTCAATACTACTTCATGTAGTTGGGTAAATCAAGGAACACAAGCGCCACAGCCACCAGTTGTAAACTGTTGGGATAACTTCCAATTCAATACAACAAGCTGTTCATGGGTAAATCAAGGTTCACAACCGGTACAACCACCAGTTGTAAATTGCTGGGATAACTTCCAATTCAATACTACTTCATGTAGTTGGGTAAACCAAGGTTCACAAGCGCCACAACCACCAGTTGTAAACTGTTGGGATAACTTCCAGTTCAATACTACTTCATGTAGCTGGGTAAACCAAGGTACACAACCGGTACAACCACCAGTTGTAAACTGCTGGGATAATTTCCAATTCAACACAACGAGCTGTTCATGGGTAAACCAAGGTACACAACCTGTACAACCACCAGTTGTAAATTGCTGGGATAACTTCCAATTCAATACTACTTCATGTAGTTGGGTAAACCAAGGTACACAACCTGTACAACCAACAGCTGTAAACTGTTGGGATAATTTCCAATTCAACACAACAAGCTGTTCATGGGTAAACCAAGGTACACAACCGGTACAACCACCAGTTGTAAATTGCTGGGATAATTTCCAATTCAACACAACGAGCTGTTCATGGGTAAATCAAGGAACACAAGCGCCACAGCCACCAGTTGTAAACTGCTGGGATAACTTCCAATTCAACACAACGAGCTGTTCATGGGTAAACCAAGGTACACAACCGGTACAACCACCAGCTGTAAACTGTTGGGATAACTTCCAATTCAACACAACGAGCTGTTCATGGGTAAATCAAGGTACACAAGCGCCACAACCACCAGCTGTAAACTGTTGGGATAACTTCCAATTCGATACTACTTCATGTAGCTGGGTAAATCAAGGTACACAACCTGTACAACCGCCAGCTGTAAACTGTTGGGATAACTACCAGTTCAATACTACTTCATGTAGCTGGGTAAACCAAGGTACACAACCGGTACAACCACCAGTTGTAAACTGCTGGGATAATTTCCAATTCAACACAACGAGCTGTTCATGGGTAAACCAAGGTACACAACCTGTACAACCACCAGTTGTAAATTGCTGGGATAACTTCCAATTCAACACAACGAGCTGTTCATGGGTAAACCAAGGTTCACAACCGGTACAACCACCAGCTGTAAACTGTTGGGATAACTTCCAATTCGATACTACTTCATGTAGCTGGGTAAATCAAGGTACACAACCTGTACAACCGCCAGCTGTAAACTGTTGGGATAACTACCAGTTCAATACTACTTCATGTAGCTGGGTAAACCAAGGTACACAACCGGTACAACCACCAGTTTTAAATTGTTGGGATGATTACCAATTCAATACTACTTCATGTAGTTGGGTAAACCAAGGTACACAACCTGTACAACCACCAGTTTTAAATTGTTGGGATGATTACCAATTCAATACTACTTCATGTAGTTGGGTAAACCAAGGTACACAACCTGTACAACCAACAGCTGTAAACTGTTGGGATAATTTCCAATTCAATACTACTTCATGTAGCTGGGTAAACCAAGGTACACAACCTGTACAACCACCAGCTGTAAACTGTTGGGATAATTTCCAATTCAACACAACGAGCTGTTCATGGGTAAACCAAGGTACACAACCTGTACAACCACCAGTTGTAAATTGCTGGGATAACTTCCAATTCAACACAACGAGCTGTTCATGGGTAAACCAAGGTTTACAACCTGTCCAACCACCAGTTGTAAATTGTTGGGATAACTTCCAATTCAATACTACTTCATGTAGCTGGGTAAACCTAGGTACACAACCAGTACAACCAGCTTTAATACTTGAAAGAAGTTGCACATTTCAAGATTTAGTAATTAATTTAGATTCTTTATTACCACCAGGAACAACTGGCGGTGTATGGATCAATGTTGACAATGTAGGCGGTTTCACTAATGGCAATTCTTTCAATGCTAATGGCATTTCTTTAGGGGTTTATAGGTTCAGTTATTTTATAAACAATCATCTCCCGTGTCCACTTACATACAATCTTGATATGACAGTTGATGATACTTGTGGAATTGGCCCTTGTGGTATAATACCAACACCACCAACTGTAGCTTGTTACCAAACAGCAACTTTCAATACAACAACTTGTGTATGGGATGTAACAGGTACACAACCAGTACAACCACCAGCTGTAAACTGTTGGGATAATTTCCAATTCAATACTACTTCATGTAGTTGGGTAAATCAAGCAACACAAGCGCCACAGCCACCAGTTGTAAACTGTTGGGATAATTTCCAATTCAACACAACGAGCTGTTCATGGGTAAATCAAGGTACACAAGCGCCACAACCACCAGCTGTAAACTGTTGGGATAACTTCCAATTCGATACTACTTCATGTAGCTGGGTAAATCAAGGTACACAACCTGTACAACCGCCAGCTGTAAACTGTTGGGATAACTACCAGTTCAATACTACTTCATGTAGCTGGGTAAACCAAGGTACACAACCTGTACAACCACCAGCTGTAAACTGTTGGGATAATTTCCAATTCGATACTACTTCATGTAGTTGGGTAAATCAAGGAACACAAGCGCCACAGCCACCAGTTGTAAACTGTTGGGATAATTTCCAATTCAACACAACGAGCTGTTCATGGGTAAATCAAGGTACACAAGCGCCACAACCACCAGTTGTAAACTGTTGGGATAACTTCCAGTTCAACACAACAAGCTGTTCATGGGTAAATCAAGGTACACAACCTGTACAGCCACCAGTTGTAAATTGCTGGGATAACTTCCAATTCAATACTACTTCATGTAGTTGGGTAAACCAAAGTTCACAAGCACCACAGCCACCAGTTGTAAATTGCTGGGATAACTTCCAATTCAACACAACGAGCTGTTCATGGGTAAACCAAGGTTCACAAGCGCCACAACCACCAGTTGTAAATTGCTGGGATAACTTCCAATTCAATACTACTTCATGTAGTTGGGTAAACCAAAGTTCACAAGCACCACAGCCACCAGTTGTAAATTGCTGGGATAACTTCCAATTCAACACAACGAGCTGTTCATGGGTAAACCAAGGTTCACAAGCGCCACAACCACCAGTTGTAAATTGCTGGGATAACTTCCAATTCAATACTACTTCATGTAGTTGGGTAAACCAAGGTACACAACCAGTACAACCACCAACTGTAAACTGTTGGGATAATTACCAATTTAATACTACTTCATGTAGTTGGGTAAACCAAGGTACACAACCTGTACAACCAGCTTTAATACTTTCAAGAAGTTGCACATATCAAGATTTAGTAATTAATTTAGATTCTTTATTACCAACAGGAACAACTGGCGGTGTATGGATTAATGTAGATAATGTAGGCGGTTTCACTAATGGCAATTCATTCAATGCTAATGGCATTTCTTTAGGGGTTTATAGGTTCAGTTATTTTATAAACAATCATCTCCCGTGTCCTCTTACATACAATCTTGATATGACAGTTGATGATACTTGTGTTAATCCTTGTGACCCAATTGTTATACAAAGTGAAAGTTGTAATAAAGCTCAATTTGATACAATTGATTTAAATTCATTATTACCAGCTGGAACTTCAACCAATGGAACGTGGACAAATGATGATAATGTTGGTGGATTAACAGGTACTGAGTTTAATGCGTGGCAAATCCCTGTTGGATTATATACATTCACTTATACAGTTGTTAACGGACCATGCCCTAGAATTTTTGAAATTAAAATGACGGTAAATACTGATTGTATAGTTGTTCCATGTGATAATATAATCATTCACAATGCTTTCACACCGAATGGAGATGGGACAAATGAGTACTTTTATATTGAAAATATTAATCAAGAATGTCGTCCAACTAATAAAGTAGAAATTTTCAATCGCTGGGGAGTTTTGGTTTATGAAACTAAAAATTATGATAATAGTACCCGAAAATTTGAGGGTATATCAGATGGAAGAGTTACGGTTGATAAAAATGCTGAGTTACCTTCTGGAACATATTTTTACATCATTCAATGGACTACTTCTGATGGAAATACCATCAATAAAAACGGATATTTATACCTAACTAGATAAACCTACCTACTAACTCCTGAGGGTGTAAAAGCCTTCAGGATAAAAAAGAAGATATGAAAACAAAGATTTTAATTTTCGCTTTAATGTTGACATGTTTCACTGGTTTTGCTCAGCAAGATGCTCAGTTTACCCAATACATGTATAACACCATCAATATTAATCCTGCTTACGCTGGATCCAGAGGGGTAATGAGTGTTTTTGGTTTACATCGTACCCAATGGGTAGGATTAGATGGTGCACCAACATCGAATGCTTTTTCTATCAACACTCCTATCAACAATAGTAATATAGGTGTAGGTTTGTCAGTTGTGAGTGATAAAATAGGGCCAACTAAAGACAATACGCTTTCAGCAGATGTGTCCTATACAATTCAAACATCTGAAACATACAAGTTGTCTTTTGGTCTAAAAGCTTCGGCAAATATGTTCAATTTAGATACATCCTTGTTAAATCCAGCAGATGCCAATGACCCAAATCTTCAAAATTTTAATAATGAAATTTCTCCCAATTTCGGAGCTGGTATTTATCTACACTCTGATAAGTTATATCTTGGGCTTTCTGTTCCAAATTTTTTGCAAGACTCTAAATTTAATGATAATGCGGTTGCTGTCTTTCAAGAACGTATGAACTTCTACTTTATTGGAGGTTATGTATTTGATCTTTCACAGTCTGTAAAATTTAAACCAGCGTTTTTAACCAAAGCTGTTACAGGTTCACCTCTACAAGTTGATGTATCAGCGAATTTTTTATTGTTTGATAAATTAACTCTTGGTACAGCTTATCGTTGGAGTGCAGCATTTAGTGCAATGGCAGGTTTTCAGATATCTGACGGACTATTTATAGGATACAGTTATGACATGGAAACTACAGAATTAAAAAATTATAACTCAGGTTCACACGAGGTATTCTTACGTTTTGAGTTGTTTAACAGAGTAAGCAAAATGGTTTCACCTAGATTCTTCTAATAATAAATTGATTATGAAAAATAAAATTATATATTTAGTATTCGTTGCTTTAACTTGTTGGAATAGTTTTTCCCAAGGAAATAGAAAAGAAGCAAAAGGTGATAAAGAATTTGGCAAGTATGCTTATATAGATGCTATTAAAACCTATGAACGAATTTATGAAAAAGGGTATAAATCTCCTGATATGTTACTTAAAATTGGGAACGCCTACTACTATAATGCTGAATTAGAAAAAGCAAATAAATGGTACAGTGAATTATACGCCACAAATCCTGAACAAGAAGCTGAATTTTATTATCGCTATTCGCAATCGCTAAGAGCCACAAAAGAGTATCAAAAAGCAGATGCTATGATGGCCAAATTCAATGAAAAAAGTGGCAATGATTCTAGAGCAAAAATATTTTCTGGTAAGAAAGATTACCTAACTATCATTAAAAATAATTCTGGTCGTTATAAAATTGAAAATGCCGGTGTAAATAGCAAATATTCTGACTATGGACCAACTTACATGGGAACTAAAGTAGTGTTTAGCTCCGCCCGCGATACAGGAAACTTTTCAAAAAGAATTCATACTTGGACAGGACAATATTTTACTAATTTATACTCTTCTAATTTAGGTGAAGATGGATCATTAGCTGAAGTAGAAAAATATGGTAAAAAAATAAATACTAAGTTTCATGAGTCAACCCCAGTGTTTAGTAAAGATGGAAAAACTGTATATTTTACTAGAAACAATTTTCTTGATGGTCGCGGATATGACGCAGGCAAAGTTACTTTACTAAAAATTTACAAAGCCACTCTCGACAATGAAGGTAAATGGACAAATATTACACCACTACCTTTTAATAGTGATAGTTATCAAGTGGCACATCCTGCATTATCGCCTGATGGCAAAACATTATATTTTGCTTCAGACATGCCAGGAACGCACGGCCAGTCGGATCTTTTTAAAGTAAAAATAAATGAAGATGGAAGCTTTGGAAATGTAGAAAACCTAGGTAATACAATTAACACTGAAGGAAGAGAAACCTTCCCTTTTGTGAGTGATGAAAATGAATTGTATTTTGCCTCTGATGGTCAACCTGGTCTTGGTGGTTTGGATATTTTTATAGTAAAAATACCCCAAGATGGCGGAGCTTTCAAAGAACCATTAAATGTGGGTGAAGAAGCAAATAGTCCTAAGGATGATTTTGCTTTGATTATAGACACTAAAACTAAAAGAGGTTTCTTAAGTTCTAACAGAGATGGTGGTGAAGGAAATGATGACATCTATAAATTCTTGGAAAAAACACCTATCTTTTGTGATCAAATTCTTTTTGGTGTAATTACGGATGAAGATACTAAAGCCGTATTGCCCAACACAAAAGTAGTTTTGTTTGATGAAAAGTTTAATAAAATCAAAGAAACTGTTTCTGATGCTAATGGTAATTATCAATTTACTGAGCTAGAGTGTGGCTCAAAATATTATGTAAATACTTCTCTTGATAAATATGAAACTAAAGAATCTCCTGTTTTTATTGGTAAAAAATCGGGTAAAACTGAACTTAACATCGAGCATAAAACAACGGTTTGTAAAGTGAAAATTGGAGATGATTTAGCCAATTGTTTCAAAATCAATATTATTTATTTTGATTTAGACAAATGGAATATTAGACCTGATGCAGCTGTAGATTTAGCTAAATTACAAGATGTATTAAACCAAAATCCAACAATGAAAATCAATATTCGCTCTCACACCGATAGTCGAGCTACTGATAGTTACAATAAAGAACTTTCTGAAAAAAGAGCAAAATCAACAAAAGACTGGTTGATAAAACAAGGAATTGCTGCTGACCGGTTAGCATCAGAAGGTCTTGGAGAAACTGAACTAGTTAACAAATGTTCAAATGATGTACCATGTACAGAAGCCGAACACCAACTTAATAGAAGAAGTGAATTTATCATTACAAGTTTATAAATTAGTAGTATATTATAAGATAAAAAAGCATCCTACACAGGATGCTTTTTTTATATTTGTAAAATGATTACAAAACTTTTCAAAGATTTCATCGAAAACGAAAAAGCTGCTGGTTTTCTCCTCATAATTTGTACTATAATCTCGTTATCATTATCGAACTCAGCAATTAGCGAAAGCTACCTGCATTTATGGCACACGCAAATTGGTAGTCAACCTTTGGAATATTGGATTAATGACGGGTTGATGACGATTTTCTTTTTAATGATCGGTCTCGAACTTGAACGTGAAGTTTACATTGGAGAATTATCCAATATAAAAAATGCATTGTTACCAATATCTGCTGCAGTTGGCGGAATGATTGTTCCAGCAGGATTATATTTGTTATTAAATCATGGAACAATTACTCAATCTGGAGCAGGAATACCAATGGCAACCGATATAGCATTCGCACTTGGAATTTTATCTTTACTTGGAAATAAAGTTCCAGTTTCACTCAAAATTTTTCTGACGGCATTAGCAGTCATAGATGATTTAGGCGCTATTTTGATAATTGCTTTTTTTTACACTAAAACTATTGTTTGGAATAATTTATTGATTTCACTCGCTATTTTTGTTTTTCTTTTAGTTTTAAACAGGTTACGAGTTCGTAACCTCATTCCTTATTTAATTAGTGGGATTGTAATGTGGTATTTTATGTTGAATTCCGGTGTACATGCTACCATAACGGGAGTTTTACTTGCATTTGCTATTCCATTTGGTTCAGGAGATAGAAAATCTACTTCCTATATATTACAACATTTTTTACACAAACCCGTTGCCTACCTTATCCTACCTTTATTTGCATTGGCTAATACTGCGATTGTAATCAATTCAGATTGGCATTTTATGCTTGGTCAGAGCTACACTTTGGGAATTGCACTAGGGTTAATAGTCGGAAAACCGGTTGGAATTTGGCTTTTTAGTTTTCTTTCAGTGAAACTAAAAATAAGTAAACATCCAAAAGATTTGAATTGGAAAAGTGTTTTGGGAGTAAGCTTTTTGGGAGGAATAGGCTTTACCATGTCAATATTTATAACGCTACTTGCGTTTACTGATAAAGAGCATATTGATAATTCTAAAATAATGATTTTACTTTCTTCGCTAATTGCTGCAGCCATTGGACTACTTTACCTAAAATCAATTTTAAAAAAACGAAGAATATAGTTTAAAACCATTTCTTTTTCTTAAAATAGAGTATCATACCTATGAGTAAGAAAAACATAAAACTCATTATCATGAAATAACCGTATCGCCAACGAAGCTCTGGCATAACATCAAAGTTCATCCCATAAATTCCAACGATAAAAGTCAATGGCATGAAGAAAACAGAAACCACCGTTAGTGTTTTTATCACCTCATTCATTTTATGATTTTGTGAAGAAAAATAAAAATTAGATGCACTATCAAGCGTTGTCATATCATATTCAACTTGCTCTAACAACTCTAAACTTTTTTGATGCAAGCGAGCAAAAAAACTGTAATTATCATGTTCAACAGCGTTAAAAACATTATCATCTTTCATGCTTTTTATAGAATACAATGAGTCTCTCAAAGGAATTATTGAACGCTTCAAAAAATTAAAGTTGTCGCGATGTTTTTCAATTTGTATCAAAATTTCTGGATTTGTATTTGATTTTGATAAATTAATCAAGTCCTCTACTCTATCTTCTTCACTTTCGATAGTTATATAAAAATTTTCCATCACCGCATCAAGCAGTAAATACAATAAATAATCCGCTTTCTTATCTCTTACAATACCCGAATGAGTTCTAATTCGTTCCCTAATATGGGCAAAAAAATCACTTCGCTTTTCTTGAAAAGAAACTAATATTCCATTTTTCAACAAGAAACTTATTTGCTCCATGTTGATATTATCAGAGTTTTCAATGGGTAACAATGATTTTATATTAAAAAACAAAACATCATGATATTCTTCAAGTTTTGTTCGCTTTGTGGTATTTAAAATATCACTAAGCATAAAATTATCGACGGTAAGAAAATCTCCAATTGATTTAATAGTTTCAATATCATTTATCCCATGAACATTCAACCAATTTACTTTTGAACTGTCAAAACACTTTTGTAATTGCTCAGTTCTAAATTCATTATACTCAGTCAAATCATTAGTATCATAAACAAATAATTGCAATTCTGTTTTAATCTGTTTATGAACACCCGTATATTCTAAAAGCGTTGGCTGCACTTTTCTTCCCTTCTTGTACTTTATTTTTCTCACGAATTCTAAATTTGTTTAAATTTAAGCATATTTATTTTTTTCAAACTATTTTTACCAAAAATCATTCTATGCAAACATTAATCATCAATATTGAAGAACTTTTACAAGTAAGAACTTGTTCAGTTGAAAAAGTTTCAGGAAGCGAAATGGCTCATTTGCCCACTTTAAAAAACGCTTTCCTTTTAATAGAAAATGATTTAATTGCTTCTTACGGTGTGATGCAAGATTGTCCCAAAATTAATGCTGATAAAACTATTGATGCTGATGGTAAAATTGTTTTACCTTCATGGTGCGACAGCCACACCCATATTGTTTATGTTGGTAATCGTGAGCAAGAATTTGTAGACAGAATTAATGGACTAACTTATGAAGAAATTGCCAATCGTGGTGGTGGAATATTAAACTCTGCAAAACAATTAAATGATGCTTCAGAAGAAGAAATTTATAATCAATCTGAAAAAAGATTACAAGAAATTATCAAACAAGGAACTGGAGCTGTTGAAATAAAATCAGGATATGGTTTAACGGTTGAAGGTGAACTAAAAATGCTTCGTGTCATCAAAAAACTAGCTAAAAATTATCCTATAACTATTAAAGCTACCTTTCTCGGAGCACATGCTTTCCCTAAACAGTTCAAAGAAAATCACAATGGTTACATTGATTTAATCATCAACGAAATGTTACCCAAAATAGCAGCTGAAAACCTCGCACATTACATCGATGCATTCTGTGAAACTGGCTACTTTTCTGTGGAAGAAACAGAACGGATTATGGAAGCTGGAATAAGATATGGATTACGTTCCAAAATTCATGTCAATCAATTTACAGCCATTAATGGAATTGCTGCTTGTGTAAAACATAACGCACTAACTGTTGATCATCTCGAAATTGTAACCGATGAAGATATAATGGCTTTGAAGAAAAGTGAAACTATGCCTGTAGCTTTGCCGAGTTGTTCCTATTTTATCAGCATACCTTATACTCCAGCACGAAAAATGATTGATGCCGGATTACCTTTAGCATTAGCATCCGATTTTAATCCGGGAACTTCTCCATCGGGAAATATGAATTTTGTGTTGGCAACCGCTTGCATCAAAATGAAAATGACTCCCGAAGAAGCCATCAATGCAGCAACAATTAATGGTGCCTATGCTATGGGAATTTCTGAAACTCACGGTAGCATCACAGTAGGGAAAAAAGCCAATTTAATTATTACAAAACCGCTTCACTCCTATTATGAATTACCTTATTCTTTTGGCAGCAATTTGATTGAACAAATTATTTTGGACGGAAAGATATTGGCATAAAAAAAGTCCTATCAACTTAACTTGATAGGACTTTTAATTCAGATTTATAAATTATTATCTTAACGAGAAACTACTTTTAGAAACCAATTCGCCTTTATCGAAAACATTTACAAAATAGGTTCCTTTTTGGAAATCTTTTCCTGGTAATTGTTCTGAAACTTCTACTGTTTTATTTTCATACTTAACTGTTGTTGTAAAACTATAAGTTAATGAAGTTTCACCAAATGAAATGGTTGCCTTATCACCTAAAACATTGTTTTTTGAATCAATAACTTGAACATAGTATGTTTTATCACCTGACTTAGCAATCTTGTTTTCAGCAATGGTAAAATTAATTTTCAACATATCTGCTCTACTTGCTTTATCAGTAGCTATTTCTTTACCTGAACTTTTAACTTTATATGCAGCGGTTTTTAAATTGGTAAGTGAAAGTTTAGAACCTTTTTCAACTGTTTTTGCCAATTCCTCGTTTTGCCCTACAAGAACTTGGTTGTATTTTTTTGAGTCATCTAAAACCACTTTGGTGCTATCAAGATTAGCAGTAAGTTGTTGATTTTCTTTCTTCAAAACCTCAACTTCTTGCATCAGATTTTTCATCTTTGCTTCCATCGATTTATATTGATCTTTATACTTTCGCAAAGAAGCGTTATCACCTTTAGCATTTTTAAGTTCAGACATCAATTTAACAACTTTATCTCTTTCTGCTATCAACTCGTCTGACATTGTAGTGTTTTCTGCAATAGCTGCGTCATATGTTGACTTTAGTTCAGCTAAATCTTTCATTACATCTTCTTTTTCTGATTTAACTGTTGAAACCGTCGTTTCTAATGTTTTAGCATCAGAAGTAAGTTTGAAGATATAAATCAAGCTACCAACCAGCAATACCGCCAATAGTATGATTATACTTTTAAGTTTTGAATTGTTGTTTTGATTTTCCATGTGTTGTTATTTTATTAGTTCAAAAGTAATAATAATTAACATAGTAACGGTAAATAACCAATTATATTATATTTTTGACCAAATATTACAACTCAAATGGAACGACTAATTCCTTTTACAATCACCGATTTGGCGAAAGTCACTAACCACAGAAGTGGTGAAGTTAAATTTGGTGAAAAAATGCTCACTTTCCCAAAAGGAGAAAACTATAATACCTTTTTAAAAAATTCAGAAGCCAGATATGCCCTATTAGGAATTCCAGAAGATGTAGGTATTCGCGCTAATTATGGTCGTCCTGGTGCATCAACAGCATGGAAAAGTGCCATTAGCAGTATTGCCAATATTCAACACAATAGATTTTGTAAAGGAAGTCAAATTATTGTGATGGGAACGATTGATGTTTCAGAAGAAATGGAAATGGCCAAAGGATTAGATTTCCATAAAACTGAGGATCGAAAACAATTGGGAGAATTGGTACAAAAAATAGATAAAGAAGTAGTTCACATTGTTAATAGCATCATTAAATGCGGTAAAATTCCAATCATTATTGGTGGTGGACATAACAATGCCTACGGAAATATAAAAGGTACAGCGCTGGGATTGGGAAAACCTATTAATGCAATTAATTTTGATGCGCACTCCGATTTTAGAATTTTAGAAGGAAGACACAGCGGTAACGGCTTTTCTTATGCCTACGAGGAAGGTTTTTTGAAAAAATATTTCATTTTTGGATTACACGAAAACTACACTTCAAAAAATGTTTTGGATAATTTAAAGAAAATAGAAGACCGAGTTTGCTACAATACTTATGATGAGATTAAAGTGAGGCAACAAAAAAATTTTCAACAAGAACTCAACACGGCATTTGAATTTATAAAAAATGACCCGTATGGAATTGAAATAGATCTTGATGCATTGCCTAACATTGCCTCTAGCGCCATGACCATGAGTGGTTTTTCTATCGAAGAATTGCGGCAGTTTGTTTATTTTTTTGGTAAAAATAAAAATGCAGCTTATCTTCATATCTGTGAAGGCGCACCAGAATTGGGTGAAGAAAAAAACAATCACCTCATTGGGAAATTAATTGGTTACTTGGTTACTGATTTTATTAAATCACGAAAGGAACTTTTGTAGGTACTAAGTTAAATGTACGAAATTAGAGGTGATAAACTACCAGTATCTCTTGAATATGTCTAGTTTGCTAGAGACTCTATCCTTTACTTCGTAACTCGTATTTTGTACCTTGTAATTGGCTATATTTGCCACTTAAACAAGATTTCATGTTATTCGAAGATTTATCATTATCCAAAAGTATTCAAAGAGCCGTTTTTGAAGAAGGATATACCAACCCAACGCCGATTCAAGAAAAAGCCATTCCGATAATATTATCTGGTAGAGATTTAGTAGGTTGTGCCCAAACTGGTACGGGAAAAACAGCGGCTTTTGCCATTCCTATTATTCACAACTTACATAGAATGATAGGTTCATCAAAAAAAACCAAAGAAATTCGCTGCTTGGTAGTTACTCCAACACGTGAATTAGCGGTTCAGATAGGTGAAAGTTTTGATACCTATGGAAAATATACCAATATTAGACAACTAACCGTTTTTGGCGGAGTTTCACAAGTACCGCAAGTTGACCAGCTTAAAAAAGGTGTTGATGTGCTAATTGCAACGCCAGGAAGACTCTTAGATTTGCACAAACAAGGTTTTGTGAATTTTGACAGCTTGCATTATTTAGTATTAGATGAATCAGATTTGATGCTTGATATGGGCTTTATTAACGATGTTAGAAAAATCGTGAAACTGGTTCCAACTAATAGACAAACCTTATTGTTTTCGGCAACCATGCCCATGGCTATTCGCGAATTAGCAGATACTTTTTTAAATAAACCTGAATATGTATCGGTTACGCCCGTTTCATCAACGGCAGAAATTATTGAGCAGCAAATTTATTTTGTTGACAAAGAAAATAAACGTGGATTGCTATATCATTTGATTAGAAATGAAAATCTCAACAATGTTTTGGTCTTTGTGCGAACCAAGCATGGCGCTGATAATGTTGTTAAAGCGTTAAAAAAACACGGAGTAAATGCAGAGGCTATTCATGGAGACAAATCGCAAACGGCAAGACAACGTGTTTTAGAGCATTTTAAAAACAAGGAAATCACAGTACTAGTTGCTACAGATATTGCTGCACGAGGCATTGATATTGAAAGTTTACCTTATGTTATCAATTTTGATTTACCCAATATTCCCGAAACTTATGTTCATAGGATAGGTAGAACAGGTCGCGCGGGTAATGGTGGAATTTCAATTTCTTTCTGCGGAAGAGATGAAGAACCTTACTGGAAGGACATTCAAAAGTTGATAAAAGTAAATGTCAAAATAATTAAGGATCACCCTTTTCCATGGAAAGATGGTGAACCCAATCCAGATGCAAAACCTGATTTAAGAAATAAAAAGAAGCCTGAAGGAAGTACTTCTAGAAAATCAGAAGCTTCAAAGAAAAATAAAAAGCGTTGGTATTAATCAACGCTCTTTTTTTTTTTTATGTTATTGTTAATAACCTGAAACAACTTTGACGGCTCAAAGGGTTTCACCATGATGTCGTTCATTCCTACAGCTAGAGCTTCTTCTGTTACTTCCTGTTTGTCAAAGGCCGTTAAAGCAATAATTGGAGTTGTAACACCTTTTTCTCTAATTTTTCGAGTAGTTTCGAAACCATTGATTAATGGCATATTAATATCCATTAAAATGATATCAAAACGCTCTCTATCTATAGCAACCATAGCTGCATAACCATCGTCAACAATTGTGCAAGTCATATTGCTGTTATGGATAATTTTTTTTGTAACCATTTGGTTAATCTTGTTATCTTCAACGACCAAAATATTATAGAAATTGTCATTTATTGAAAGGTCTACTTCTATATTATTGATAATTTCTTTTGATTTTTCCTCGTCATATTCAAAACCAATGGTAAAGAAAAAAGTAGTACCCACGTTTTCTTCACTTTCAAGATGAATTTCACTATCAAAAAGCTCAACGAGTCTTGAAACTATTGATAAACCTAAACCTGTACCTTGATAATCTTCTTCTTTGCGTTCTATTTGAACAAACTTGTCAAAGATTTTTTCTTGGTCAGCTTTGGCAATGCCGATACCTGTATCTTTCACTTTAAATTCAATGAAATAGGTTTTATTTTCAACTCTTTTTAAATCAGCGCTGAGTATCACCTCGCCATTTTTGGTAAATTTAAGAGCATTGCTCACTAAATTCATGATGATTTGAGATAAGCGCAGTTTATCGCCTATCAAAAATTCGGGAATGGCAGTATCTATTTCTACTGATAATTTATCGTTGTTTTTATCAGCAATATATTCTACTGAATTTTTTATTGTAGTAATTTCATCCGTTAAATTGAATATTAAGTTTTCTAAAACAATACGTTTCTCTTCAATTTTATTCATTTGAAGAATGTCATTAACTAACGAAAGTAGATATTTAGCTGAAAATTTTAGCGATTTTAGATGCGGACTCCTAGCTAATTCTTTATGTTCGTCAAGAATTATATCGGTAATTCCAATAACGCCATACAAAGGTGTTCTTAACTCGTGTGTAATGGTTGAAACAAATTGTGACTTTAATTTTGATGCCTCTTCAGCTTTTTCTATGGCAACTTTTAAAGCCTCATTAGATTGCTGTAACTCTAGGTTGGAATGTTCACGAATTTTGATGTTTTTATATAGCGTTAGCAAAAACATTAATAAGATAATTAGTATCACAAGAAAAAGAATAACAATTAACTTGGAGTCTTTTAAACTTCTTTTATGTTCTTCATTAACTTGTTCAATGCGTTCTAGCTGTATTTTATATTCATCTAATTCAATTTGATTGGCTGCATTTTTTATATTTTCCAGTTTATCTTGTGAATAAACTATTTCATGGAGAGAGTCTAACTTTTGTTGATACTTTTTTGCTTTATCAGCTTCGTTATGTAATGTATGATGTCTAACCAAATTTTCGTAGATATTTATCAAATTTGATTGAAAATCATTGGCTTCAGCAATTTTTTTTGCTTTGAAATAATACTGTTCCCCTTCAAGTTTTTTATTATTATTTGATGCATAAATTCCGAGTAATAAATTCAACGACATTTTGGCTTCATCATTGTCTTCCTTTACTATTTTCTCTCGAATATCGTTAATTTCCTTACTTCCTAATTTATAATCATGAATGGCGAAATAGGCACTTGCCAGATTAAGTTTGGTATATTGTATTTGGGCAGAATCTTTAATTTTTTCTGCGTAAAACAAGGATTTTTTGTAGTAATTAATACCTTTCTTGACATCGATATTGTTGAAATAATAAACACTGCCTAGGTTTCCATAAATCCAGTTAAACAAAATATCGTTGTTAACTTTCTTTGCATAGAACACTGCCTTTTCATAGAATTCGATTGCTTTTTCACTATCTGAACATTCATTAAAAATAACTCCAATAGTGTTATAGCATTGAGATATTAGTAAATTATCGTCAATAGCAAATGATTTCATTAAAGCTTGTTTTGAAATCTCTAATGCTTTATCATATTTAAAAGAAGAATAATTAACAACCGCATCGTTTATTAGATTTTCAATTTCATTTTTTTTTGAATCTCTATCTTGGGAAAAAAGTAGCGCCGAACAGAAAAGAAAAATGAAAATTAAATAAGTAGACTTACTTTTAATCATTGGTTGTGTTTAGTATTCAAATATAAAATATATATTAAAAAAATCCTGATTACTCAGGATTTTTATTTTACTACTGTTAATTTCTTATCAACTTTCTATATTTGATGCGTTTTGGTGTAACATCAATACCTAATCTTTTCTTTTTATTTTCTTCATATTCAGAGAAACTGCCTTCAAAAAAATAAACTTCAGAGTTACCTTCAAAAGCTAATATATGAGTACAAACTCTATCTAAAAACCAACGGTCGTGACTTATAATTACAGCACAACCAGCAAAATTTTCTAATCCTTCTTCCAAGGCGCGAAGTGTGTTAATATCCAAATCATTTGTTGGTTCATCGAGTAACAAAACATTTCCTTCTTCTTTTAAAGTCATTGCTAGGTGCAAACGGTTACGCTCTCCACCAGAAAGTGCCGCTACTTTTTTGTTTTGTTCGCTTCCGCCAAAATTAAAACGCGATAAATAAGCTCTAGAATTGACTTGTCTTCCACCCATCATGATTAACTCTTGACCATCGCAAAAGTTTTCCCAAATTGATTTATTTAAATCAATATTGGAATGTGATTGATCAACATAAGCAATTTTCACCGTATCACCAATAGCAAATGTTCCAGAATCTGCGTTTTCTTCTCCCATAATCATTCTAAAAATAGTAGACTTACCAGCACCATTAGGACCAATAATTCCCACAATTCCTGCTTGCGGAAGCGTAAAATTCAAATTATCATATAGCAATTTATCGCCAAAAGCTTTGGCTACATTTTTAGCTTCAATCACATTGGTTCCTAGTCGCGGACCATTTGGGATATAGATTTCTAATTTTTCGTCTAATTCTTTTTGGTCCTCATTTAAAAGTTTATCATAATTCTGTAAACGCGCTTTTTGTTTCGTTTGTCTTCCTTTTGCGCCTTGACGAACCCAGTCTAATTCGCGCTCTAATGTTTTTCTACGTTTGGACGCTGTTTTCTCCTCTTGTTCCATACGTTTTGTTTTTTGGTCTAACCAAGAAGAATAATTTCCTTTCCATGGAATACCTTCACCTCTATCGAGTTCTAAAATCCATCCTGCCACATTATCTAGGAAATATCGATCGTGAGTAACTGCTATTACAGTTCCAGCATATTGAGCTAAATGTTGTTCTAACCACAACACGCTTTCGGCATCCAAATGGTTCGTTGGCTCATCTAAAAGTAACACGTCAGGTTGTTGCAATAACAAACGACATAAAGCCACACGACGTTTTTCTCCACCAGATAAAACACTTATTGGCATATCGCCTTCTGGTGTTCTCAGTGCATCCATAGCTACCTCAAGTTTATTGTCGATTTCCCATGCACCACAAGCATCAATTCGGTCTTGTAATTCCGCTTGACGGTCCATTAGTTTATCCATCTTGTCAGCATCTTCGTAAACTTCGGGCAAACCGAACATATCGTTGATTTTATTGAATTCATCAAGCAAAGCCATTGTTTCAGCAACTCCTTCTTTTACAATTTCAATTACAGTTTTGGTTTCATCTAGTTTTGGTTCTTGCTCTAAATAACCAACCGTATAACCTGGTTGAAAAACCACATCACCTTGGTAGTTTTTATCCACACCAGCAATAATCTTTAAAAGTGAGGATTTACCTGAGCCGTTTAATCCTAAAATCCCAATTTTTGCTCCATAGAAGAAACTTAAATATATGTTTTTTAGTACTTGCTTATCGCTACCTTGATAGGATTTACTCAAGCGTTGCATTGAGAAAATTACTTTTTTATCGTCCGACATATTATTGGGTATTATTTAAAAAATTAAGTCTACAAAGATAGTTTTAAAAAAAAGAATTTTAAAAATGATTTTATTTTAAATCAAGTAAAAAGGAAAGTATCGGACCATAATCGATTTCACTATTCTTTCCTTGGATTCTTTTGTTGTCGAAATTGAAGTAGAAAGAGAGTTGCAACTTAAAATTGGTTACA
This sequence comes from Flavobacterium aureirubrum, assembly GCF_038739835.1. Classification (NCBI taxonomy): domain Bacteria; kingdom Pseudomonadati; phylum Bacteroidota; class Flavobacteriia; order Flavobacteriales; family Flavobacteriaceae; genus Flavobacterium; species Flavobacterium aureirubrum. The sequence continues at coordinate 40,782 of NZ_JBCGDO010000012.1, read as the reverse complement.
AACTCCCATGTTAGATCAGTAGTAGCATCAAATCGGTATCTGCTCGTTTCTGTAATTCCAACAAAAGAACTAAGATTTGTTGACGCAGTTAAATTAGGCTTTAGAAAACTATAAATAGTATGATGTAAAGTGGCTTGCCATTCAAGATAAGAGTTAAACTCATTTAGTTGAATATTCTTTTCGAAGTTTTGAAGAATACCTGTAAAAACTTGCAACTTTTGTATCTCGGTTAATACAAGATTATTACCTGCACCAATACCAAATGAAAACCTAGCATCAATACCCAATTCATCATTTCTGTTAAAAGAACTTTGCTCATAGACAAACCATTTTTTTTGCAAGGCATAAAATGCCTCTAGTGAGAACTGAATTCTTTCTGAAAAATCTGTATTACCAGTGGAAGTAGATATATAAGAAAAGGTGTTGATAAATCGCCATCGTGGAATAACATAGTACAAATTACTTTCTGCATTTATTCGAAGCACATCCGAAGATTTAGTATAACTCACACCACCACCTAAATCACCTTTAAATCGTCTATACCATTCCGATTCAAGTGCATAAATCCTTGAAATATTTTGAAATTTCAAATGTTGTTTAGGTGTGCTTAGCACTGTGATTTCACCACTATTAGATGATTCGATAATTCTTCCTTTAAAAATTTCTCCGCGGGTAGTTTCTACACGATAGAGCTTGCTACCACAAGCAATAGATTTTATCTTATACCATTTAACATAAATGATACCTGGTCCTTGAGCATCAAAACGCATCCGTCCCTGTTCAAAAGAAATAAATTTACCAGATAGTTTATCACCATTCGTTAGATATAAAATATCAGGAGTTTCAATTTCATGTTTATCTAAATTCGAAATAAGCTGTAGAGATTCATCAGGCTTTTCATCAGAAATAGAGTCTATTATTAATCTATTAGTAAGATTAGAATTCTTATGATTGTTGCTTGCATCAGTTTTTTGAGCACATAGGAGTTCGGGGGAAATCAAAATTAATAATATCGATACTTTTATATATTTTATCATTACCGAATAAAAACAATCTTATAAAACATCTAACAATTGATGAAACTTTAACGTAAAGTTACTAAACTCTTCCTTTAAGCGAACTAAATACCCATGCGTTGGCTAAAAAACCTACACCAACCGTCGCAAATCCCCATCCTGCAACATCTGCATAGCGGTATATTCCTAAACCTATTAAAACTAATCCCATAATGATCATAATAAAGGTTGCCCATCCTAAAACGGTGTTTTTATTCATTCCCATAGTTTGTGAAATTTAATTTTGGAACTGCAAATATCAATAAAAAATTATGAATTGTAATTTGATGTTGATTATTTATCATTAATGCCATCTTTCATTACAAAAACAACATTTGTAACTGTGCTATTTTTTTCTGTTGGCTCAAAATCAGTACTAATATCTTCTATAAACTTAAGCTCAATTACACCGATTTTTTTGTCCATGTTCACTAGTTATGCATTGCTAATAGTTGCGGACGAAAGCGTTTTCATCAGTGACACTCCAGCTACTGATATGTAAATTAAATATTTGTCATTTTCAACCGACTTGAAAATTACAATATAAGTGTAAAATGCTAGTACTGCTCCTTTGCACAACATTGAAGAAAAACTCAAGTCTTATCTAGAAAATAAGCCGAATAAATAATGTCTTAATGCTATTACTTCGCAGTACTTCTAATTACTGAAGATGGAAAAACCACTACACTTTCATGTCCATTTTTATAAACAGTAGCCACACCAAAATTATAATTATCAATAACAATACCTGACAGAGTAAAAGTATTTACATTACCTACAAATCGACTGTTTTCCCAATGTGCAGCTGTGGTCAATCGCCAATAAATTTTATAACCAGCAATGTCATTATCATCGCTAATTTCCCATTTTAAGATGGTACTTGGAGCAACAGCACCACCAATTGCAACATTTTTTGGTGGCATTGGAGACCAACCCATACTAGCTAATACAATAGCATTTACGGCGGTAAGCTTTTTTGCATAATCAAAATTAACGCCTTCTATAACATCACCATATTTTATTCCATTTTCTACTCTATTATTTTGATGTTGACGGTTGTAATTTTCGTGAGCTTCCATTATTCGCACACCAGCATATCCCAAATCGTTAAAAGGACGATGATGACCACCACGGCCAAAACGGTCTAAACGATAGACCATCATCGGGTTCATTTCAGGCATATAGGTCGTTACTGTTTTGTAAATGTACCGCGCTAACTGTCGTGATATTCCATCTACTTCACCGCCATAAAATCGACGTTGATTGCGTTCTTTCTCAGTTTCTGTAACAGGAGTTGGTTCAGAAAAAATGCGAAAAGTTCGATTATCAATAACGCCATCATCGCCTTCAATATTGCCTATCATATCATTGTTTAAAACGCCTATGATTTCCCAGTTATTAGCTTTGGCATACTCGGCAACACCTTTACCTCCGAAAAGTCCTTGCTCTTCGCCTGATAAACCAAGATACACTATACTATTTTCAAAGGAGTATTTCGAAAGTACACGAGCAGCTTCCATAGTTCCTGCCATTCCTGAAGCATTATCGTTTGCGCCAGGTGAATCATTTTTGTAATCCATTGTATCAGAATTGCGACTATCAATATCACCACTCATTATAATGTAACGGTTAGGATATTTGGTTCCTCTTTGTATGGCAACTACATTCACAACATAAGCTTCTTTTGGAATTCTATCGCCGTCTTTTGGGGTTACTAAATCTTTTTGATAAAAAACCTCTAAACAGTTATTACAAGATTTACTGGTTTTATCAAATTCTGCTTTAATAAATCGTCGAGCTGCGCCAATTCCTCTTGTATTTGAAACAGTATCACTAAAGGTATTTCTGGTCCCAAAATCAGCTAGAGTTTTTATATCCTTTGCGATACGTTCTGCCGAAACGCCATCAATAATAGCATATAAGCGACTGTCTGTTTGAGCCGAAAGTAAACCTGTAAAAAGTAATAATCCTAATAGTTGCTTTTTCATAACATTTTTTAAAGTCATAAAATTACGAAAATAATGCTCGACGTGACACAAAATAAACTAATGCTACGATTTAAGTTAAAACTTAAAAACGCTGCTGATTATATTATATTTAATTCCTTCATGCACTGTTTCATCATTTGATAAGTTCGTTCAATATCATTATCCAAGCCAATTGAAAACCGAATTAACCCATCGGTTAAACCCATTTGAATTTGTTCTTCCAATGGTATTTCGGAAGAAGTTGAAGTGCCTGGCGCACTAAATAGCGTTTTATAAAATCCTAAACTTACTGCTAAATAACCCAAATTACGATTTTGCATCAACTCCATCAACGCATTTGCTTTATTTAATGTTCCAACATCCATAGTCATCATGCCACCATAACCATACTCGTGATTAATCATAGTTGCATACAACAGATGACTTGGATGACTTTTCAATCCTGGATAAACAATTTTTAATCCATCGTTTTCAAATTTTTGAGCCAAGAACATGGCGTTGTAACTGTGTTGTTTCATTCGGATATGAAGCGTTCGTAAATTTTTCAAAATACTAGCACTTCTTAAACTATCCATCGTTGGACCAAGTAACATGCTAGCACCATTATTTACATTTTTCAAATCATTTATAAAATCTTGACTTGCGCAAACCACACCGCCAACAGTATCACTACTTCCATTTATAAATTTTGTTAAACTATGAATAACCACATCGGCACCCATTTGGGCTGGCGCGACCGAAAGTGGAGAAAAGGTATTGTCTACAACTAATTTTAGATTGTGTTTTTTGGCAATTTTTGCCAAACTCACAATATCAGCAACTTCGAGCAACGGATTACTCACTGTTTCGCAATAGAGTACTTTCGTATTTTTTGTAATCGCATTTTCCACAAGATCAAGTTTGGTAATATCTACAAAATGGGTTTTAATATTCCATTTTGGCAACATGTTTTTCATAAAGGCATAAGTTCCACCATAAATTGTTCTACTAGAAACAATTGCATCGCCAGCAGAACACAATTGCAATAAAACTGGTGTAATTGCGCCCATTCCTGATGCTGCTACGTTAGCACTTTCTGTACCTTCCATTGCTGCTAATGCTTTGCCTAAATACAAGTTCATGGGTGAAGAATGTCGGGAATATAAGTAACAACCTTCGGCATTTCCTTCGAAAGTATCAAACATTGTTTTTGCAGAAAGAAATGTGTAGGTCGAACTATCTGAAATGGATGGATTTACGCCGCCAAATTCACCAAAATATTGTAAGTCTTGAATTTTATCGGCTGGATTAAATTTTCTCATTTGTTATGATTTTTATACAATTTTAATCAAAGTTGGTAATAATTAGATTTTAAATCAATAGTAAATAATATTTTTAGTTTTTTAATCTAATTAACGTTTATACTTTGGATAAAAAATCTATATTTGACATAAATTAAACTGATTTGTAGATTTTAATTCAAAAAGGGGGAAATATGGATGCCATCGATAAAAAATTATTGAGATTACTTCAAGAAGACACAAAAAGTACTACAGCAGCATTATCGCATAAACTCAACCTATCAGTAACTGCGGTTTACGAAAGAATAAAAAAATTGGAACGTGAAGGAATAATTGACAAATATGTGGCAATATTAAATCGGGATAAAATCAATAAAGGATTTGTTGTTTTTTGTCATTTAAAACTACTACAACATACGCAAGAATTGATTACTAAATTTGAAAAAGAAGTAATAAAACTTGATGAAGTTCTAGAGTGCTATCACGTTAGCGGTGATTATGATTATATTCTGAAAGTCTGTTTGAAAGACATGGATGAATACCGAGATTTTTTGGTTAAAAAATTAACAACTTTACAACATATAGGTAGCACGCATAGTACTTTTATGATAGGTGAAGTTAAAAATACAACAGCTTACTTCATATAAAACTAACTGAAAAATAGAATTAAAAGTTGCGCTGCTACTATCCTCAAAATCATCGTTAATGGATAAACCGTGGCATAAGTAGAAGATGGAATATCATTTCCTGCAATCTTCAATGCAAAAGTTAGCGCTGGTGGATCAGTTGAAGCGCCAGCTAAAAGTCCGCAGATTTCGAAATACGATTTTTTAAACCACGTCATGGCTATAACTCCTACCACTAATAATGGCAAAATGGTAATAACAATCCCCATACTAATCCAAATAAACCCATTGCCACTGGCAAAAGCTTCTGCCACTTTGGAGCCACTGCCTAAACCCACACTAGCAAGGAAAAGCGTTATTCCAAGTTCGCGTATCATTAAATTTGCACTTGTGGTAGTATAATTATTTAAGTACAGTTTGTTCCCAAATCGGCTTAATAATAAAGCTACAATTAATGGTCCGCCAGCTAAGCCAATTTTTACTGGAACTGGTATATTTGGAATTTGAAAAGGAATACTACCAAAAACAATCCCAATAACAATTCCCATAAATATGGGTGCTAAATCGGGAACTTCAAGGCGTTTCATAGAATTTCCTAAAATTTTAGTAATGTTTGCCAATCCTTCTTTGGTTCCTACTACTTTAATTATATCACCAAGTTGTAGCGCGATGTTACCATTTGGAACCATTTCAATTCCTGCTCTACTCAATCGGGTAAAAGTGAAGTCGTGTTGATTTATTTCGGGAATATCACCTAGTCGTCTATGCGTAATTTCTTTATTGGTTACCACTACACGACTAGAAACTAAGTTACTGTTCATGGCAGTTTTTAAATCCATGTCACTTTCAGAACCTATTAGTAAATGTAGTTTATCAAAAAGATGTTGTGGTGCCACGATTAGCAATACATCGCCTTCGGCTAATACTTCATTGGGTGTTGGAGTTATTACTTTTCCGTGATGAAACATTCTGGAAACTACAATATGCGTAGGTAGCATTTCAAAAATGGTATGTAATGAAGAACCTATAAGTTGTTTGTTTTCTAACTTCAAATGTTTAGAAATTACTTTGTCTTTGTTTGTATTATTGATTTCTTCGTGCTTCTGGGTTTCAGTTTCAATGTTTACTTTAAATATTCGTTTTAAAAGTAACATGGCTATTATGATACCAAAAACACCAAATGGATAAGCCACTGCATAAGCCAAAGTGACCATAGAGTTATCTGTATCTAAGTGGTGTAAATTACTCAATGTGGTTTGAGCAGCACCAAGTCCGGGCGTATTTGTCACGGCACCACTCATTACGCCAGTCATTAGACCGATAGAATTATTGAAAAGAAAAAACAACAATATTGTAGTGAGCACCCCTAAAATAACTATCAAACCAGCTAGAATATTTGAAACTAATGCGTTTTTGTTAAGCGAAGCAAAAAAACCAGGACCAACCTGAAGTCCAAGCGTGTAAACAAACAAAACAAGGCCAAATTCTTTTAAAAAATCTTTCAATTCAGGATTGACAGAAACACCCATGAACGAAAAAAATATTCCAATAAATAATACCCATGTAACTCCTAACGAAATTCCGAATATCTTTATTTTTCCTAACCAAATTCCAAACGCAATAACCAAACTAAAAATGATTATGGTTTGCGGAATAGACTCTTCGATAAACAAATCTGTTATCCAATTCATGGTTTTTTTATTAAAAGTAATTTCAATGGAAAGTTACCATTATTTCGATTGAAATTACAAAAGAGATTTAATTAAACTTGTGGACCAGCAGGAACCAATCGTTTTCCTTCTTCAGTATCAGTATACTGTTGGAAGTTTTTGATATAACGTGCTGCCAAATCTTTGGCTTTACGTTCCCATTCTGCTTTGTCTTTGTAGGTATCTCTTGGGTCTAATAAACCTTCACTTACTCCTGTTAGCGCAATTGGAATTGTCAAATTAAGGAAAGGAATATGTTTTGTTTCGGCTTTATCAATTTCACTATTGATAATGGCATCAATGATGGCTCTTGTATTTTTAAGTGAAATTCTTTTGCCTGTTCCGTTCCAACCCGTATTTACCAGGTAAGCTTTTGCTCCGTGTTCTTTCATTTTTCCAATTAATGTTTTAGAATACATCGTTGGGTGTAATGTTAAGAACGCTTCACCAAATGCGGGAGAGAAAGATGGTTCTGGTTCCGTAATTCCTCTTTCGGTTCCGGCTAATTTTGAAGTATAACCACATAAAAAATGGTATTGTGCTTGGTCATCATCTAAGATTGATACTGGCGGTAAAACCCCAAAGGCATCAGCAGAAAGATAAATGATTTTACTTGCATGTCCTGCTTTTGATGGCAATACAATTTTTGTAATGTGATAAATTGGATAGGATACTCTTGAATTTTCGGTTATAGAATGGTCAAAGTAATTAACTTCTCCATATTCATCTACAACTACGTTTTCTAATAAAGCATCTCTTTTGATCGCTCTCCATATATCGGGTTCGTTATTCTCTGTTAAGTCAATAACTTTGGCATAACATCCACCTTCATAATTAAATACTCCCTTATCATCCCATCCGTGTTCATCATCTCCTATTAAATATCTCTTTGGATCAGCAGATAAAGTCGTTTTTCCTGTTCCAGAAAGACCGAAGAATATAGCGACATCGCCAGCTTCACCCACATTCGCAGAACAGTGCATAGAAGCCATTCCTTTAAGTGGAAGGTAATAATTCATCATGGCAAACATTCCTTTTTTCATTTCACCACCATACCAAGTACCGCCAATGATTTGGATTTTTTCGGTTAGATTAAACAATACAAAGTTCTCAGAATTTAAGCCTTGTTCTTTCCAATTTGGATTGGTAGATTTTGAACCATTCATGACTACAAAATCGGGTTCACCGAAAGTTTCTAATTCATAAATAGAAGGTCTAATGAACATATTGGTTACAAAATGGGCTTGCCAAGCCACTTCCATTATAAAACGCACTTTTAGTCTAGTATCGGCATTGGTACCACAAAAAGCATCAACCACATAAAGTTTGGGAGAAGTTGAAAGTTGTTCTAAAACCAGTAATTTTAAGTCATCCCAAACTTCCTTAGTCGTTGGAAAATTAACTTTATCATCCCAGTAAATAGTATCTTTAGTAATATCGTCTTTTACAATATATCTATCTTTAGGTGAACGACCGGTAAATATCCCTGTTTTTACAGCAACAGCGCCAGTGTCAGTCAAAGCACCTTTTTCAAATCCTTTTCTTTTATGAGAAACTTCAGCTTGATACAATTCTTCATAAGATGGATTATAAACTACTTCATGGTAACCCGTGATGCCTAAATCGTGTAATTCCTTGATAATTCTAATGTTTTTCATAATAGATAGATTTTATGTTTTTATTTTGCTCGTAAATAAGTACTTAACTTACACTCCAAAGTTCGTGCTTTTGACTAGCGAAAAAACTGATATTTATCATAAAAAAAATAAATCTACGAAAACGTTTTCTTTGACTAGCAAGGATTACAGCGCTTTTTCGTTAACACCATTCAACTGCTGAACGACAGCGACTGCGAACTAAAATTTTCTATTTTTCAAACATCATTTTATCAAAATTGTTAAAAGATAACATCAAAAAAAAGAGACCAAATTCGTCAAATCTTAAAAAAATAATAAACAGTTATTTAGAAATTAAAATACCAAAAAACATTTGTAGTTTTGCAATACTAAAACAAAAACACACAAAAATTAATTTATGAGTTCATTTGACGTTGTAATTATAGGTTCTGGTCCAGGCGGTTATGTTGCTGCAATTCGTTGTGCACAACTAGGTTTTAAAACAGCAATTATTGAAAAATATTCCACTTTGGGTGGAACTTGTCTAAACGTAGGATGCATTCCTTCTAAAGCGTTGTTAGCCTCTTCACACCATTACGAGGAATTGCAACATTTCGCTGATCATGGTATTGAGGTATCAGATGAAGTGAAAGTCAACTTAGAAAAAATGATTGCCCGAAAACAAGCGGTTGTGGATCAAACATCTGGTGGTGTAAAATTTTTGATGGATAAAAATAAAGTAACCGTTTTTGAAGGATTAGGTTCTTTTGTTGATGCCACTCATGTCGCTATTGTAAAAGCCGATGGCACTTCGGAAACGATTGAAGGTAAAAATATCATTATTGCAACCGGTTCAAAACCCTCTACTTTGCCTTTTATCAAATTAGATAAAGAACGAATTATTACCTCAACCGAAGCCTTAAAATTGCCTGAAGTTCCAAAACATTTAGTAATTATTGGCGGTGGTGTTATTGGGATTGAATTAGGACAAGTTTATCTGCGTTTAGGTGCACAAGTTTCAGTAGTAGAATTCATGGACAGAATTATTCCAGGAATGGACTCGAGTTTGTCAAAAGAATTAACCAAAGTGTTAAAAAAACAAGGCATGAAATTCTACGTTTCACACAAAGTGAAATCAGTAGAAAGAAAAGGAAAAACAATTGCAGTTCAAGCCGAAAATGCCAAAGGAGAACTAATCAGTCTTGAAGGCGATTACGCTTTAGTATCAGTTGGTCGTCGTCCATACACTGACGGATTAAATGCCGATAAAGCTGGAGTTAAAATTACAGATAGAGGAATGGTTGAAGTAAACGACCATTTACAGACCAATATTTCAAACATTTACGCTATTGGTGATGTAGTTCGTGGTGCCATGTTAGCACACAAAGCCGAAGAGGAAGGCGTAATGGTTGCTGAGATAATTGCAGGTCAAAAACCACATATCGATTATAATTTAATCCCAGGGGTGGTTTATACTTGGCCAGAAGTGGCTGCTGTTGGAAAAACAGAAGAACAATTGAAAGAAGCTGGTGTTTCCTATAAAGCAGGAAGTTTTCCTTTTAAAGCATTAGGAAGAGCGCGTGCTGGTGGAGATTTAGACGGTTTTGTAAAAATACTAGCCGATGCTAAAACGGATGAAGTGCTGGGCGTTCACATGATTGGTGCTCGTTGTGCCGATTTAATTGCTGAAGCCGTAACTGCGATGGAGTTTAGAGCATCTGCCGAAGATATTTCAAGAATGTCTCATGCGCATCCAACTTTTGCTGAAGCCATAAAAGAAGCAGCACTTGCCGCTACTGAAAATAGAGCATTGCATGTTTAGTAAAAAACTTTAATTTGATATAAGAAGAAGCCGTTTCATAACCTGAGACGGTTTTTTTTATTAGTGGTAGTATTTCTTTCGCAACCAAAATGCAACATTTACTAAAATTATCAATGCGGGAACTTCTACCAAAGGTCCAATAACTCCCGCAAATGCTTGACCACTATTGATGCCGAAAACTCCAATGGAAACAGCGATGGCCAATTCAAAATTATTGCCCGAAGCGGTAAATGATAAAGCCGTAGCATCGCGATAATTAGCACCAATTTTCTTGGACACAAAAAACATTAGAAAAAACATAATCGCAAAGAAAATAACTAATGGAAAAGCTATTCTCAAAACATCAAGCGGTAAATCAACAATCATCTCACCTTTTAGGCCAAACATAATTATAATTGTAAACAAGAGCGCAACTAATGTAATTGGTGAAATAAAAGGAGTGAATTTTTGGTTAAAAAATTTATCTCCTATATATTTTTTTATAAAAAACCGACTGCTAATGGCTAAAACAAAAGGGATTCCAAGATAAACACCAACGGTTTGTGCAATTTCTGTTATGGTAATATTTAGTTCTAATCCTTTTATCCCGAAAAATGGCAACATGATTTCGAGATAAAAGTAGGCGTATAAACTAAAAAAAAACACTTGCAATAAACTGTTAATTCCAATTAAACCGGCAGTTAATTCACGATTCCCTTCTGCTAATTCATTCCAAACAATGACCATAGCAATACAAGGCGCAATTCCGATGATGATTAATCCTGTCATATATTCTGGATAATCTTTAAGAAAAAAAGTCGCTAATAAAAACATTAGAAATGGGCCAACAATCCAAGTTATAAAAAAAGATGCTGCTAGTAACTTTGGTTTTGCAAACATTTTGGGCACTTGCGAAAAATCAATTTTGGTTAACGGAGGATACATCATTAAAATTAATCCAATTGCCAGCGGAATATTTGTAGTTCCTGATGAAAAGGAATTTATAAAATCGGCTGAATTGGGAATGAAATAGCCAATTCCTACCCCAATTATCATGGCTAGAAAAATCCAAAGTGTTAAAAATCGGTCGAGAAATCCTAATCGCTTTTTCATACTATTTATGCTTTAATTGACTAAAAACAAAATACATCTCCGAGGCAATTTGCAAACTGCGTTCGGCATATTTTTCGTTCATAAGTTCGGTTCCGTCGAATGCTTTTGGGTCGTCATATTTTATGGGAAATCGCGCTTCAGCACCAAAAACCATTGGACAACCTTCATCTGCATTATTGCAAGTCATAGTGGCACCGAAGTTACTTTTCGGATTAAAATCATCAAAATACGCTTTTGAAAAACAGATAATTGGATGTTGATTGTAATCAAACTTCACCGCATAAACAGGATTTTGTTCTTCGCTTAATTTTTGTACCTGAAATCCTTGATTAACTAATGTTTCAGCAACTTTTAAAAACATAGCTGTAGCTTCCGTTCCACCAGAATAGCAGTAAACATTTTTAATCCCAAAATGAAATGCCATGGTTTGTGCCCAAATCTGAGACAAATGACTTCTTCTTGAATTGTGAGTGCAAATAAAATTCAGCCGAATTTCTTCATCGGCGCCAACTTTATTTTGAATGTAATTAACTAATGGTTGCAATATTTCTACTCTTTCTTTTGAAATAGAAATTTTTTCTACAATTTTGATAGTTTTTGATAAATTTTCTAGCATAAAAGATTTTTTAACCGCAGAGTGGACAAGGTTTTACGCAAAGTTCACAAAGCATTTATTAATGCATACTTCTATTTTTTAGCAACAACCCGAATTAGGCGTACAAGAAGTTTCCTTTTGTTTCCACTCACCTATTCTGACTTTCACTTTTTCATCAGGAATACCACAATTATCTTTCGCTAAACAATCAGTTAACATAGATTTTAATTGAAAATTTGCTCCATCAAAATCCAACCTAAATTTTCCAATGGTTTCCTTCATTTGATATTCAACTTCAATTTCTAAATCAGGAATTTGAAGCTTCACTTCTGATAATTCAATAATGTGAAGCAGTTTCTCAGGATGCAATCTGTGGTCATAATCGTGAGCTTCCCAAAGTTGAAAATTAGCCACTTCTTCAGTGCGAACAATGCCACCACAATCAATGAAATGTTTTGTGATTTTTCCAACTTCTGTGACATGAAAATGACTTGGAACCAATTCGCCGTTTGGTAACTGAAAAGCAATTTGTGAACGATTTTTTAATCGAATCTTTATTTCTGAAAGTCTCATTTTATAGGTAATTAGTGATTAGTAAAAAGTAAAAAGTTAGCAACATTTGTTCTTTAATTTATGACGTATAACTCCAAAATGATTTTCAATTTTATCAATAGTATCAGGATTTATGCAATAGCAAATAGCTGTTCCTTCAATCGTTCCTTTGATGATATTGGCATTTTTTAATGCTGCAAGATGTTGAGAAATAGTTGGTTGTGCAAGCGGTAATTCGTTCACAATATCGCCACAAATGCAAGTATCAACTTTTAATAAATAATCAACGATAGCAATTCTGGCAGGATGCGACAGTGCTTTAAACAATGTAGCCATTTCGTTGTCCTTATCTGAAAATGACCCTGATTTTGATGCTCCCATTTTTTTTATAATTATAATATTGCAATATTACGATATATAAATAAACTATACTAAATAATCTTGTTTTAATTTCAAATCTAAAAAAACTAATCCGAAATTATTTCATACTTTTGAATTCTAAAAAAATCAAATAAAATGGCATCAATAACATTAGGAGGAAATCCAATAAACACCAATGGTGAATTACCAAAAGTAGGTTCAAAAGCACCTGATTTTAAATTAGTAAAAACCGATTTATCAATAGCACCGTTAGCTGATTATGCTGGAAGTAAATTGGTTTTAAATATATTTCCAAGTATTGATACGGGAACTTGTGCTACTTCAGTAAGAACTTTTAATGAAAAAGCAAGTACGCTGGAAAACACAAAAGTGCTATGTATTTCGAGAGATTTACCATTTGCGCAAAAGCGTTTTTGCGGTGCAGAAGGATTAGAAAATGTAGAAAATCTATCTGATTTTAGAGACGGAAGTTTTGGTAAAGATTATGGTTTAGCAATGGTTGAAAGTGTTTTAGCTGGTTTACACTCAAGAGTGGTTATCATTTTAGATGAAAATGGTACAGTAAAATATGCTGAACAAGTTCCAGAAATAGCTGACGAACCTAATTATGAAGCGGCTTTAAACTCGCTTTAAACGACAAATGGAATTTCAAAAAGACAACTCCTTTTTCTCGGGTCGCTTCAAAAGTATCGGCTTTGCATTTAAAGGAGTATTTAAACTTATTACGACTGAACATAGTGTAATGGTTCAAACTTTCCTAGCTTTTATTATGGTTATTGCTGGGTTTCTTTTTGAAATTTCAAGAGTTGAATGGATGATGCAAATTTTAGCTACGGGATTAGTTTTAGGTATTGAAAGTTTAAATACTGCTATAGAAAAAATAGCCGATTTTGTTCATCCCGAATTTCATAATCGAATAGGATTTATAAAAGACATTGCTGCTGGTGCCGTTATGTTTGCTGCATTTGCAGCGATTGCTGTGGGTTTACTTATTTATGTCCCTAAATTTTTGTAAAAGTTCAATCATTTTATAACATTATTTCTTATCGATGGCAAAAACAGTTAAAAAAGAAACAAATACAAAGGAAAAAGATCCAAGTGAAGACTTAAAAATTCTAAAAACTAAAAAACAGTACCGTGCTTTGGCTGGTTTTCTTTTAGTTCTTTTGTCCATTGCTTTTTTAGTTTCTTTCATTTCTTTTTTCCTTCACGGTCAAGCAGATCAGAGTGCTGTAGATAGTATTACAAATCGCGATGAAGTAGTACAAAATTGGTTGGGAAAATTTGGTGCTTATCTTGCAGACCTCTTTATTTACCGCGGATTTGGTGTTGCTTCCTTTCTTTTTGTAAAACTGATTTTCCTAAGTGGCGCGTTTCTTCTTTTAGATTTACCTATTCGAAAACTCAAAAATACTTGGTTTTGGGATTTATTTGCCATCACAATTATCTCAATACTCTTTGGCTTTTTTGCCACCACGATTCCAGAATTAGGCGGAACAATCGGCTATGAAATGAACTTATTCTTTCAAGATTATATAGGAAAGACAGGTACTATCCTACTGTTAGCTTTCTTACTAATAATTTATCTTATTTTTAAAATTAAAATGTCTCCTGATGCTGTTAAAACTTTTTTTGAAAAGAAAAGTAAAAATAATAGCGGAGAAGTAGCTTCAATGCAAAACACCTCGACTGGAACAGACTATAATTTAGAGGAGTTTGCTATCAACGAAGAAGAAGAAATAGAAGAACCAATAATTAAAACTTCGCAGTTTGAAATCAATAAAGAAGCCTTAAAGCCAACGATTGAAAATGCTTCCGAAATTAATTTAGAACCCACCATCAAAACGCCCGTTTTACAACAAGAACCACAGCGAATTGAAACTAATGATGAGGCCTTTGTTATTGAAGTTGCAAATGATGAAGATGTTATGGAAGAAAACTTGGCCGCCAAACTTGTGGAAGATTTTGGCTTGTTTGACCCAACATTAGAATTGTCCAACTATAAATTCCCTACTATTGATTTATTGAAAGAATATTCATCTGTTGGGATAACGATTAATCAAGAAGAACTGGAAGAAAACAAAAATAGAATTGTTGAAACCCTTCGAAATTATAAAATAGATATCGCTCAAATAAAAGCCACTGTTGGACCATCAGTAACGCTATACGAAATTGTACCTGAAGCTGGAATTCGTATATCAAAAATTAAAAGCTTGGAAGATGACATCGCGCTATCATTATCCGCATTGGGAATTCGTATCATTGCTCCTATTCCTGGAAAAGGAACTATTGGAATTGAAGTTCCAAACAAAAATCCAACAATGGTTCCAATGAAAAGCGTTATCTCATCGGCTAAATTTCAAGAAGCGGAAATGGAATTACCGATTGCGTTGGGAAAAACCATTTCAAACGAAACCTTTGTAGTTGACTTGGCTAAAATGCCTCACTTATTGATGGCTGGAGCAACAGGACAAGGAAAATCGGTTGGGCTGAATGCAGTATTAACTTCAATTTTGTATAAAAAGCATCCTGCAGAAGTAAAATTTGTTTTGGTTGATCCTAAAAAAGTAGAATTGACTTTATTTAATAAAATTGAACGCCATTACTTAGCTAAACTTCCTGACACAGAAGATGCCATCATAACAGATAATAACAAAGTAATTAATACGCTGAATTCGCTGTGTTTAGAAATGGACAATCGTTATTCCTTGTTAAAAGACGCAATGGTGCGAAATATTAAAGAATACAACGAAAAGTTTAAAAGCCGAAAACTAAATCCTGAAAATGGTCACCGTTTTTTACCTTACATAGTTTTAGTAGTTGACGAGTTTGCCGACTTGATTATGACCGCTGGAAAAGAAGTTGAAACACCTATTGCTCGCTTAGCCCAATTAGCTCGTGCCATTGGAATTCACCTGATAATTGCTACTCAACGTCCATCAGTAAACGTTATTACAGGTATGATTAAGGCAAACTTTCCCGCTCGAATTGCTTTTAGAGTTACTTCAAAAATAGATTCAAGAACAATCCTTGATACTGGTGGTGCAGACCAATTAATAGGTCGAGGTGATTTATTATTTTCAAATGGAAATGATTTAGTTCGTGTTCAGTGTGCCTTTGTTGATACACCCGAGGTTGAAAAAATTGTAGATTATATTGGCGCACAAAAAGCGTATGCAAGCGCTTATTTACTTCCTGAATATGTAGGAGAAGATGGCGGTAGTGTTAATTTAGAATTTGATATTTCAGAAAGAGACAGTATGTTTAGAGATGCCGCCGAAATAATAGTAACTGCACAACAGGGTTCGGCATCATTATTGCAGAGGAAGTTGAAATTGGGTTACAACCGTGCTGGTAGATTGATTGATCAATTGGAAGCAGCCGGAATTGTTGGCCCATTTGAAGGAAGCAAAGCAAGAAGTGTTAACATTCCTGATTTGACCTCGCTTGAACAATTTTTTAACAATGAACAAAACAATGCATAAAATTTTCAACATTCTGTCTATTACTCTGTTATTGCTCTTTTCTTTAACAAGTAACGCACAAGATAAAAAAGCTAAAGAATTACTTGATCAGGTAACTTCTAAAATCAAATCTTATAATAATATTGCTATTGATTTTAAATATACACTTAACAACAGTAAAGAAAATATCAACAAAGAAAGTAAGGGAAATTTGCTTTTGGAAGGCAATAAATATGTTCTAAACTTTATGGGCGTTACTAAAATATACGATGGTAAAAAAAGCTACACCATTGTTCCTGAAGATGAAGAGATAACTGTTTCAAGTTTAAATGATAAAGATGAGAATGCTATTACTCCATCGAAAATGCTAACTTTTTTTAACAGCGGCTATAAATATTACTGGGATATTCCGCAAGATTTAAAAGGAAGAAAAATTCAGTATATAAAGTTGGTACCAAACAACCCAAAAGACCAACGTAAAGAAATATTACTGGGTATAGATTCTCAAACAAAAAATATTTACAACGTTATTGAGATTGGCAAAAACGGTACTAAAACAACGCTCACTGTTAATTCTTTTAAAACCAATCAACCTTTATCAAAAAATCAGTTTACATTTGTTGCGAGTAAATACCCAAATTACTACATCAACAAAATAGACTAAGCACATAAGGTGAAAATACTTGACAGGTACTTATTAAAATCCTTTCTCATTACATTTACAACGGTATTTGTAATTCTATTTTTCATCTTTGTACTGCAAGTTGTTTGGTTATTCATATCGGAATTAGCTGGTAAAGACCTTGATATATTTATGATTATCAAGTTTTTACTATTCAAAATGCCAAGTATCATTCCGCTTGTACTTCCTTTATCCGTTTTATTGGCTTCGATCATGACCTTTGGTAGTTTCGCTGAGAACTATGAATTTGCTGCCATGAAGTCATCGGGAATTTCGCTTCAACGTGCTATGCGTAGCTTAACTTACTTTATCATTGTTTTAAGCATCGTTGCCTTTATATTTGCCAATAACGTTATTCCTTATGCCGAATATAAATTCATTAATTTTAGAAGAAATATTGCTCAAGTTAAACCCGCAATGGCTATTGCCGAAGGACAATTTAGCGAAGTGGGACTTTACAATATTAAAGTTGAAAAAAAATCAGGTGAGAATGGTAGATTTTTAAAACAAGTAACCATACACAAAAAATCAGTTTCAGGCGCAGGAAGCAATACGGTTATCAAAGCAAAAACAGGGGAATTGATTAGCAATGAAGACTCCAATGTTTTAAAATTAGTACTCAAAGATGGTAACTATTATGAAGATATTATTCCTAAAAAATATGAGGAAAGAAATAAAGTTCCTTTCGCTAAAAGTGAATTCAAAAGGTATGTAATCAATATTGATTTATCGAAATTAAATAAAACTAATTTAGATGAAGAGCAAATTACTAATACTAATACAATGCTAACTACTGGTGAATTAAAATTCACACTTGACTCTTTAGAGAGAAATTACAAAAAAGAATTAATATCCTATTCAGAAAACATAAATCAACGAGCAACTTTTAGTAATAAAACATCATCTTTTAACACTAGTGGAACTAATTTCAGTCAAAAACCAATTTTATCAAATTATAATAATCCTGAAAAAATCAATATTCTTAAAGTAGCAAGTAGTAATATTGAAGCTATTTATTTTAGTTTAGAGACATCTAAATATGAAATGAAAGACAAACAAAAAAACATCAATCAACATTGGATTGCATTGTATGACAAGTTTGTTATTGCTTACGCCTGTTTATTGATGTTCTTTATCGGAGCACCACTTGGAGCTATCATTAGAAAAGGCGGCTTGGGATTACCTATTGTATTTGCCATTCTCATTTTTATCGTCTTTCATTTTATAAATACTTTCGGAAAAAAAGTAGCTGGGCAAAATGAATTAACACCGTTTTTAGGATGTTGGATGTCTTCTTTTATACTAACTCCATTCGCTATTCTACTAACTAAAAGAGCGACTGATGATAAAGGCTTTAGTATCAATTTCGATGGGATAACCTCTTTTTTCAATCGTTTATTTCCAACAAATTCATCTGACGCATTACAACCACAAATCGCAAATGCTGGATTGGCTGAAAATCTTGATGCTGAGAAAATAAAAACATTTGTGAATGCTGATCCAATCGGCTCTAAAATTGATATAAAATCCGAAACAGAAAAGGAAATAAAATCAATTGAAATCATTTCTGGACATTATAATAATTTCAGTAAAATTGCTATGTTATGTTATTTTATTTTATTTGGACTAATTGTAAATGGAATAACTGATAATATAGTCCTTTTAATTGCAACACTAGTTATAGCTGGGATTTTCTATTTCACTTTATTCAAATCGCAACAACAATTGATTAAAATTAGCGATAATGCTAATAAAAAAGTTGACCTAAATTTGTTCATAATTTTAGCTGCTGGTTTCCCGTTTTATCCACTTTTTTTCATTTACAATAAACTATTCATACACCAAATAAACTTAGCCTCAAAAAATACCCATTAATGGAAATAGATAATATACAACTCAACACTATAGAAGAAGCGATAGAAGATATTCGTCAAGGCAAGATAATAATTGTTGTAGATGATGAAGATCGAGAAAATGAAGGTGATTTTTTGGCTGCTGCTGAAATGGTAACACCGGAAATGATTAATTTCATGGCAACCCACGGTCGAGGATTAATTTGTGCTCCACTTACCGAAAAACGCTGTCAAGAATTAGAGCTACACTCGATGGTCAAAAATAATACTGATCATATGGAAACTGCTTTTACGGTTTCGATAGATTTAAAAGGACAAGGTGTAACAACAGGAATATCAGCAGCTGACAGGGCAAAAACTATACTTGCTTTAGTAAACGAAGAAACAAAACCATACGATTTAGCCAGACCTGGACATATATTCCCTCTCACAGCCAAGCAAGGCGGTGTTTTACGCAGGACTGGTCATACAGAAGCAGCAATTGACTTTGCCCGACTTGCTGGGTTCAAACCTGCTGGAGTTATCGTTGAAATCATGAACGAAGATGGAACTATGGCTCGTCTACCGGAATTAATGATTGTTGCGAAAAAATTTGGATTAAAATTAGTTTCCATCGAAGCTTTAGTTGCATATAGAATGCAACATGACAGTTTAATCATCAAGAAAGATGATTTCGAGATAGAAACTCGATTTGGGAAATTTCGACTTAGAGCTTACTTGCAAACTACAAATAAACAAGTTCATTTAGCATTAACTAAAGGTACTTGGAATGTTGGAGAACCTATTTTAACACGTATTAACTCCACCCAAGCCAATAATGATATTCTCAATACATTGACAAATGATGTTGACAAAAAACTTGATGATATGTTCAAAAGAATCAATGAAGAAGGTAAAGGTGCTATTTTATTTATAAATCAAGAAACAAACTCATCAGACCTAATTAACCGTCTAAACGAACTAAAGCAGCTACAAAATAAAGGCATTATTAAAGCACCACAAATCAAAATGGACGTCAAGGATTTTGGAATTGGCGCTCAAATTTTACATGATATTGATATTTCAAAAATAAGATTGGTGTCCAATTCTACTCAAGCCAAACGCGTTGGAATGATCGGATACGGCTTAGAAATTACAGAGTATGTGTCTTATTAGTTAGGCCTTCCGACCCTAATTTAACTTCAACTTTTAGTTAATGCAGTAATGACATTTAAAAAACTGTTTCAATGTAGTTTAGTTTTTTAGATTATAAATAAACATTACAAGTTAGGTTTGTGAACATTACAATTTTCGAGAACAACAAAGTATATACCCAATTATATTTTATAACAAACAAAAAAACCCTAACTAATTGATATCCAATTGTTAGGGTTTTAATTCTGCGGAGAAAGAGGGATTTGTCTGCTACAAAAGCCACCAATAAAATCAATACTTCGCAAAGCATTTAATTTAAGTGACACCTCGACTGACACCTCTTTTATAAGGTTACTATTATTCTAAATTCAAAGTAGTCAAATATAAGCATAAATATTTGAATATTAAAGCATCAAGACTAAAATTTGAACTGGTTATTTAGGTGCTTAGATATGCTTTTTTTGATTAAAATTTGTTTTTGTATTTCTCCAATCTTAACCAAAAATCAAGTGAGTTACTTGTTCATATTTTATGCCACTATATGTACAGAACTCTTCAATCGTTAGAAACTCATTTTCGAGCTTATTGAGGTCTTTTTTTATCTTTTGCATTAATCTAGTACTTTGACGATAACTCTTGCCTGTTATTCGTTGTATGTCCTTCGGATAGATGCAAACCCTCTGATTATTCAATTTCATACTTTATCTATACCTTTGATATAGCTATGCTATACTTCTGACGTGCAATTTAGTTATAATGACCCGTTTTTATGTTCATTTGAGACACTTGTGTCGATTTTGGACATATGGTACACTTGTTACTTTTTATTTAATGAAATGCTTTGTAAACTTTGTTTTAATCATTCAAAATGTGGTTGCAACTGATTGAAAGAATGAAGGAGATTTTAGATGAATGTTTAACAAAATTTTGAAGTTATGGCTAGACAGAAAGGCATAATTAAATTGAAAGGTACTATCGGAGATATTACTTTTTACAAAACGCAAGATGGTCATTTGGCTCGTGAGAAAGGTGGAATTGATGCGAGCAGAATTGCTAGTGACCCTGCGTTTCAGAGAACGCGAGAAAATGGAGCTGAGTTTGGACGTGCTGGAAAAGCCGGAAAGATTTTGAGAACTTCTTTGAGAGCTTTGCTTTTGAATTCTGCAGATAGCAGAATGGTAAGTAGACTAACCCAAAGAATGGTAAAAGTTATCCAAGCTGATTTGGTAAGCGAAAGAGGTTTGAGAAATGTGATTGATGGTGAGGCAGAATTACTTGCTGGTTTTGAGTTTAACATTCGTGGGAAACTTGGAACTAGTTTGTATGCTCCATTTGTAGCAACAATTGATCGTACTGCTGGAGAAATTTCAGTTGATATTGCTTCGTTTATTCCTGCTAATATGATTGCTGCACCAAGTGGAACAACTCACTTTAAAATTATTTCTGGCGGTGCGGAGGTAGATTTTGAAGCTGAAACGTTTGTTGTTGCTACTTCTGAAACTGCAATTTTGCCGTGGGATGCAGCACCAACAGCTGTTATTAACCAAGTGAATGCTGTTACTGCTGCTAGTACTAAACCTTTGTTTTTGGCATTGGGAGTTGAATTTTATCAGCAAATTAATGGGCAGATGTATCCTTTGAAAAATGGTGCATTTAATCCATTGTCAATTGCGAAAGTTGATAGCGGCGTTTAATGAGTGCTCAGTCACAGTTGACAGTATTCAGAGATGATACTTAACTTAACTAGAACCTATTTCCCTGACGGAACAAATGGTAAACTCGAATGCGAAGGCAAATTTATTTGTAACACCATTGAATTGCCGTAGATGATGAACGAAACGAAGGTTTCCTGTGTTCCGGAAGGGAAATATTTTATTAGAAAGCGATACAGTGCAAAATACAAATGGCATTTGGAATTGGTGAATGTAGCGAATAGAAAGTTTATTCTTTTTCATCCTGCCAATAATGCTCAAAAAGAATTGCAGGGTTGTATCGCTCCAGTTACAAAACTTTCTGGACCTGGTTTAGGTTTGATGTCGAGAAAAGCTTTTACGAAGCTAAAAAACTTTGTTTACAAAGCTTTGGACAATAAAGAAAGTGTCAAAATACTAATTCAATCTTTAAAATAGATTATGAAAAAAATACTAAATAGAGCAAAAGCTCCCACGCCAAAGTTTTTCAAAGTGCTTCGAACTGTTGGGTTGGCATTGGCTGCCGTTGGAGGAACTATTTTAGCTGCTCCTATAGCTCTGCCTGCCATTGTAACTACCATTGGTGGTTATGCTACCGTAGCTGGCGGAGTTTTGTCGGCTACAAGTCAGCTTACTACAACTGATGACAGCAAATAACCCCACATTGATGGGAACTGCTGGAGGTACATTTTTAAGTATTGTACCTAATCTTTCCTCTGATGATATTGCCAAAACGGTTATCTTAGCTACTGTAGGAGCAATTGTCAGTTTTACGATTTCGTTACTGCTTAAAAGCCTTAATAAGAAGCACAAAAAATAGTCTAATTCTATCCCGAAGTTTCGGGAGTGGTGACCTTTGGGTTAAACAAATTGAAAGCCCAAACCTAACGGAATGGGCTCTTTTATTTAAAAATAACTTTATGATACAAAACAAAATTGATTATATAAAAAGAGGTGCTTTTGACGAATTATACACACCAAAAGAAGCTATAGAGTGCATTCTTCCTTATATTCCTGATACTGTTAAAATTATATGGGAATGCACCGCCATTGAGAATAGTGAAATAGTCACTGTTTTAAAAGCTAATGGTTTTGAAGTAATTAAATCACATATAAAAGATGGTTTGGACTTTTTTGAATACGAACCACAGCAGTATGATTTGATTATTACAAATCCTCCCTATTCTCTGAAAGATCAATTCTTGAAACGAGCTTTTGAATTGGATAAACCTTTTATGATGTTACTTCCTATAACAACTTTAGAAGGGAAAAAGCGAAGCGAAATGTTCCAGCAGCATAAAGTTCAAGTTTTGATACCAAGTAAACGATTTAATTTTATCAAAGAAAAAAAGGGATGTTGGTTTCAAACATCCTGGTTTACTTGTGGTTTGGGTTTGGAGAGAGATTTAAATTTTATAGGTTCAACTAAAAAAAATAAATAAGTTTTAGTAAAAATGCCTAGTCCGTTTGAACCATGCATTTTTTTATTTTCTGCAATAACTGAATAAAATGGCTCTGTGCAAATCACTAATAAGGTACAAATTTTCGTGAAACTGCTTTTCTTTTTGTTCCAGAAGTTTGAGAGCTACAACATTTTTTATTGCTACTCGTGTTCCATCATCATTAAACTGGCTAGCGGATTGAATTGTTTTTTGAACTCTTAAAGGCGTAAAAATGTAATTACAGAACCGATTAAATGTTGGTACCAAAATATTATTAGCAATAAGCTTAATGCCACAAAATATATGTTTTCGCAATCTGTTTCGTTTTGAAATATGATAACAAAACTGTTGGTGAAAGGAACTTTTTTTTGGCTTTCCGCTGTTCATTCCCATTTTAAGTACAAATAAATGTGAGCAATCATACTTAAAACTGACCATTCCAAATGTTTAAGGCTATACCCTCATTTTTCTTGCAACTCAAACATCAACATTGCAAAAACCATTTATGTTAAGAGGAGAATTTAGAAAGAAAACCCCTGATGTTTCGCTTTGGAGATTTATCCCCGAATGGATTTTTTACAGGATTATGATTGTTTTTTTGTGGGTAAGTCCTACCTGAAAAACAAAAGCCTTAAGTAGAAAAAAAGCAAAAAATATTTTATTAATATGTAAGTATAATAAAAAAGTCTTTTCAAATTTATGAAACAACAATTATGTTTAATTGTTTAATCTTTTTTCTAAAAGTTCAATTTGTTTGTTCTTTTCAGATATTGTTTCTTTTAATTCTTCAATTCGTTCTTTCATTTGATTAAGAAGTTCTTCTGACATGTGGTTTATAATTATCCCACCTTGAAAAGTACTACTTTCTCTAGAGCTATTGTTCTGAACTATCACTCTATCATCTGATAAAAGCTCAATTATATCAATTTTATATTCTTCAGCTATTTTTTTTAGTGTATCTATTGATAACGATGATTTGTTATTTTCCATATTAGAATAGGTTTTTTGTGAAACTTCTAAAACCTCTGCTAAATATTCTTGCGAATATCCTTTTTCCATTCTTAATTTTCTTAGTTTATTACCAATTACCATATATTCTATAATATAGATTTAAGATTAATTTTTTTGATAAAATTGTGGTGTGTAAATTTAGTGTTTTATTTATAAAATATTAATTGTTTAGTAAAAATTTACTAAAGAGATGTAAATAAATACTATTTATAGCCTCTTTTTTACTGAACAATTATCACATAACCTTGCATTTTTGCAATATCAAAATATTAAGAAAAAAAGTTTTGATAAAAACAAAAAAAGTTTAATTAAAAAATTTAAATTATGAATTTATTTAGTAAGAAAATCGCAATGTTTAGTTTATTTGCTTTTGGAGCAACATTTTTGATGAGTTTTGACCAAAAATCAGATGATTATGGTCAGGCAATTCAAGTCTATTCAAGTAATCAAACTCATGCCAAAGGAGGTGATGTTGGAATCACTGGACTAGTTAGAGCTGCTGTAGGATTTACAAGAATAGTCGTAAGAACTGCAACTCATTTAACACCAGAGGTTGAACAAATGACTTATACCATTTTTGGAGTTGCTAACAGTGATATTTCTAATGAAGAATTAAAAAAAGAAAAGCTATATAATTTAGATAAATAAAATTATATGTTTAGATATATATTTTCAACCCTGGTTTCAGGGTTGTTTTTATTTTATGGAATTACAACATTAATATTTGCAACTCCTGATAACTTTATAAATATCAGTTTAATTGAATATAGTGAAAAATTCAATACTTTCTTTTATCAAAGATGGGGGTTTTTTGCACCACCACCACAATCTAATGATAGACTTTATTATGTTTTTGAAAAAAAAGAGAATAAAGGTGAGATTATTGTCTATGAAGTTATTGAGCCTTTATTAAAGCAGAAATCTAGTAATGCACCATTTAATGGAAATGAAGATTTGATAGATTATTTAATATCTAATTCTATCTATCTTATTACTGATGGCATAAGAGCTGTAAGAGAATCTTATGAATATGAAGCAAAATTAAAGAATAAAAAAATTAATGAATTTGAGTTGACAAAAAAAGTAAACAAAGTTATAGAGTCAACAAAACCATTTAAAACACTATTGAATTATTCAAAAAAGGTAGCATTAAATAATAAAATAGAGTATGATGACTATAATGTTTATTTAAAAATAACACAAACCAAAGTACCTAAATTTATTGATAGATATAAAAAAAACTTTAAAGAAAATGAGCAGTTAATTTTTGACAGTTCAAATTAGAATATGAAAAAAATTATAGACAATTTTAGTATTGAAAATAAGTTTAGTTTTTATTCTGCATTTTTTAGAATATTTATTTGCTTTCATTTACTAAAAAAAGTTTTCCTTTCATGGGAATATAAAGATTTACTTTACATGTCAAAATCATTCTTTGTTCATGAAGAGTCAGGACTTTTGGATTTTTTTAATATTAATAGCAATGTTTTAAGAGAGAATTTTCAATTTTTTTATTTCTTTTACGTAATTCTGATTTTATTTTACTTTTTTGGAATTGGAAAAAATTTAACAGCATTAATTTTGTTTATTTTCTACGAAATTTTGCAAAATTTATGTCCTAGTATTTTAAATGGAGGTGACAATTTATTGAAATTTATTATGATTTATATGATTTTTATTGACTCATATAACTATTTCTCAATTAGCCCAAAGCTGTTTAAAAATCCCGAATATTTAAAGTTTAATGTTTTCTTATCAAATCTTGGAGGTTTTTCTATTTGTTTGCATTTATGTTTAGCCTATTTTATTTCAGCAATACATAAAATTCATGCTGATCTATGGTTTAATGGTATTGCAACTTATTACACCATGTCTCTAGAAAGGTTTAGAGGAACTAATTATAATTTGTCACTAGCAAAAAATGCCATTTTTGTAACTTTATCTACATATGCAACTATATTAATTGAACTGTTTTATCCTGCACTAGTATGGTTCAAGAATACAAAGAAGTTAATTATTATTTTAGCAGTAATACTACATATATCTATTTATGTTTTTATGATGATATATGATTTTCAATTAGTATTTATATTTGTTCAAGGATTTTTTATTGCAAATAATGATTGGATAAGTTTTTATGAAAAATTAAAATCAAAAATTAATAAATATGGTAAACAAGCTTACAATATACATTGATGGATGGTGTCCAATATGTAAGAAGTTTAAAAGAATTGTAACTAAATTAGATTTTTTTAATCTTATAGCAGTTGAAGATATTAGGACTTCTGAAATTTTAGATGAAAAGAAAATTAAATTAATGTTTTCAAAGTCAAGTGATGATTTATCTTTTTATGGTTTTGATAGTATTTTTGAAATAAACAAAAGGCTTGTGATTTTATGGATTTTATTACCATTTACATTTGTCTTAAAAATAACTAAAATTGGAAGTTTTTTATATAATGAGCTTTCAGTAAAAAGAAAAATAATTCCATTAAATTGTGATGCTGAATGTAAACTAAATTAAGTAATGAAAATAATTTATATAATATTATTCTTTGTGATTTATCACTATATTTTAAATTTCTTCTTAGAGCAAATGAACGATTCAAAACTAATGTTTTATGTAAAGAAAGCAATTTCAATATCAGTCTTAAGTTTTGGAATTTTAATACCAATTTTAATATTATTTTTAATATTCAATTTTGATGACTATAAATATTCAGGATTTATTTTTGCTATTTCATTTATTTATACAAAATTTTTCTTTAACTATAAAATTTTAAAAAATGATTCAAAAAATTAAAAAAATAATTCCTTTAGTTGAACTAGGTATGCTGATTGGTGTAATTACCTTTCTTTTAACACTTTTAACTACTACATTGTTGCAAAATAATGGAATTAGTATGGGCGAAGTAATAATGTTACCATTAATAGGTGGTTTTTATTTATTTCTAACCATTATAATTGTAAATATTATTGGCATTAATAAAGTTAGAAAATTAGATATTAAGAAAACCGAGCAACCTTTAAAGAAACTTTATCAGGTGTTAATTGTAATTTTAATTTCAATTTTGATATACACTATACTTGATTCAATTTATTTTTTATTTGACAATTCTTTGTCAAAAGATTATGCAAGTTCTTTAGAAGATCTATTACAGTCTTCTGGAGAAAAAACTGATGACATAAAGGATTTTGAAATGTTACCTTTTAGTGTTCAAAATATATTTTCTAGCATATTTTCTGCAATTATAGCAGGACTTATTTCTTTACCTTTTATTAAAAAAGATGGGGAAATTTTTAAAAGTAAAAATGATAATTATTATAAATAAACATTTGTAATTTGAAATAATTATAGAAGACAATATAAATAGCTCATTTTATGTTGTCTTTTTTCATTTTCCCTTAATAATTTTTGAATAATACCTCGATAATGATAAAAAGAGTATTGATAATTTTTGTTTTAATTATATCAATAGTAATAATCATTATTTCAATTGCGACTAGTATTTTAAGTCCAGACGAAATGACTGTGCTTAATTTTATTAAAAAAAATCCTAACAGAAGTGCAATTTTTTTGCAACGAAATGATACTGTATTTGCAATTCAAAATCCATATAAAAATATGCCTTTGGCGAGCACAGTTAAGATTATAATTGCTATTGAATATGCTTGTCAGGTAAAGAACGAGATTATTAATCCTAATGAAGAGGTTGACTTGAACGATATTAATAAATATTATATTAAAAATACTGATGGTGATTCTCATTTAAAGTGGATTAAATCAGTTTCAAAAAAAGTATTTAATAATAAAATTACAATAAGAGAAATTGCAAAAGGAATGATGAAATATAGTTCTAATGCAAATACCGAGTGGCTAATTGAAAAATTAGGCGTTAATAAGATAAATTCAAGAATTAAAATTTTAAAATTAAAAAGTCATTCATCTATTTATTATTTTGTCTCTGCACTATTTGTAGCAAACGATACATACCCAAAATTAAAAGGTAAAGAACTTACAAGCCAAATGAAAATACTTTCAAAAGAAAAATATATTGAAATATCAAATTCTATACACAATAAATTAAAAGTCGATACCACTTATAAAAAAAAATTAGTTAATTTAAGAATGGATATTCAAAAAGTGTGGTCAGATAATTTACCAAGTTCAACCGTTTCTGATTACGTTAGTATTATGGAAAAAATAAATAGTCGAAACTACTTTGATGCAATAACACAAAAACATTTAGAAGAAGTAATGGAATATATTTTAGAGAATCCAAAAAATGAAGAACGGATTGAACATATTGGTATGAAAGGCGGTTCTACCGCATTTGTATTGACAAAAGCACTTTATTCAACAGATAATAAAGGTAACAAAACAGAACTTGCATATTTCTTTAACAATTTATCGACATTTGAAACTATTGAATTACAAAAAAGTATGAAAGAGTTTGAACTGAAAATATTAACTAACAAAAAATTTAGAGAAACCATAGAATTAACTTTGAGAGACAACTAATCACCAACAAGTGCCAAACAAATTAGTATTATAATATATACTATTGATAATATTGTTTTCGATAATGTAACTTTTAGTTACGGAACAAGAACAGAGGTTTTTAAAAATTTTAGTGCTGTATTCAAGAAAAATGAAACCACAGCAGTTGTTGGTGAAAGTGGAAGTGGTAAAACTACTTTGATTGCATTACTACAAAATTTGTATCCAATAAAAGAAGGAAAAATTAACATCGGTGATTATGATTTAAAGCACATTCATTATCAAAGTTTAAGAAACTTGATTGGAGTTATACCACAACAATTGAATTTATTTTCTGGAAATATTATTGAAAACATTGCTCTTGGTGAATCGTTTCCAAACATTCAAAGAATTTTAGATTTGTCAAAACAACTTGGTATTTCTGAATTTGTAGAAAAACTTCCAAATGGTTTTGAAACACAACTAGGAGAAAATGGGGCAATGCTGTCAGGAGGTCAAAAACAGAGAATTGCTATTGCAAGGGCCTTATATAAAAATCCTGAAATTTTATTAATGGATGAGGCAACCTCTGCTTTAGATACCAATTCAGAACAGATTATTAGAGAAGTTATAGATGACTTCAAAAATCATGGGAAAACTATAATAGTTATTGCGCATAGGTTAAGTACAATTGCCAACGCAGAAACAATTTTGGTTATGGAGAATGGTCAAATTGTAGAAAGTGGAAATCATAAAGAATTAATAGAACTTAAGTCTAAATATTTTGATTTATGGAATAAGCAAAGTTTAGTTTATTGAGCTTTTCTGTGTAACTCCGATTTCTCCACGTTAAGGTTTATATAATTAGACCTATACAACCAATATCGGGTAGTTAGGTCTAACAATCGTCAGACTTTATTACTAATTCAAATATATAGAAAATTTTTTACTTGTTGCAGTAGCGATGCACAATAACTCTACGCATATCGTTGATTAAATTGATGTTTTCGTGAAATTGTTTTTCTTTTAATTCAAGAAGTTTTAAAGCTTCAACATGCTTTAAATGTGCTTCGTGTTCCTCCATCATGAGCTGAGATTTTGGAAAAAACTCTCTTTTGAAATCAGGAAGACGTAAAAATGAAATTACAGAGCCTACTAAATGCTGGTGCCAGAATTTAGATTTCCACAAGCTATAGGCAATCCAAAAAATATTTTCGCAATCAGTTTCACTGTCAAAGATTACTACAAAGCTATTTGTGAATGGCTCATTTTGTGGCTTTCCGCTATTCATTCCTTTGTTTAAAACAAAAAAGTGAGGTTTGTTGTACATGGTATCCTTCTTGTGGGTTTTAACGATAAAATTCATCATGGCTTCGGATTTAAAAATTAGGGTTTTTCTAACTTCCTATGGTGTTTCTGATGAATGCAGGTTTGCCTCGCTACGCTCCGCCCATTAAAATTTTTTTCGCCAAATGTTATTTTAAATTGGAAGCGAAGAATATTCATTTCAAAAGAAAAAAAAGAAAAAAAGAAAGCCATTCGTCCAAGTGGAAGGTTTCAAAAAAGCAAGTTTTTCAGAAAAAATACTACCCGGCTCAAGTGTGCAGTATTCAGTTTTTAGTGGTCAGTCCTGAAAGTGATAATTATTGTTCTATCTACATTCGTAGGGTGGAGATTTTTTCTAAAACCCGGAGGGCTTGAACTTGCTTTTCTGAATACCTGGAACTTATCTTTGCTTCCTTTTTTTATTTATTTTTTTTAATTCTAATTAGAAACTTCATTAGAAAGACAATAGTTAATCGGTGGAAGGATTTTTTGGAATTTTGAATAGTAGTACTAGCGTTGTTTGGGCAAGGGTATCGTTTTTTATTTGCTTATTGTGGTCGTTGTGATTGGTTTGGTGAAAAGCTGATGCCGAGTTGTTGTATAAAAGTTTAAGGTTTAAATGTTTTAAATTGTTGGTTTAGAACTGGTATGGCATCTGCTTTTCGGCAACCAATTATTGGGGTATTTCTAGGCAAATAAAACAACGATACTCTTGCTGGGGATTTGGTTTTGTGGGTTCAAAAAATGGCTTTAACCATAGGCAAACAACTAAATTTCAAAGCCATTTTTTGAACTTACAAAAGTAATGAAAACACTTCCTATATAACTTCAACGCTGGTAAAGACAGTTATGGTAAAGGTTCTTAAAAGTAATTATGACCGTAAATGTTCCTATGAAATAGTGAACGTTATTTAAGACAGTGGTGAAGGACGGTTTTTTTTGTAGCTGGGTGATGCGATGGGAGCTACAAAAAAAGTTGTCCTGGAGCCACTGGCACGAGCGTTGGGTGAGCGGCTTTTTTACATAATGTTATTATAGTGCATCCGAGATTTTGATTAGTAGCAGGATAGTCCTTATGCACTATAATGCAACATTATGTAAAGAAGCTTGGGGAAAAAAATTACTGGCGCAAGTCACGCAGTGTACGTATTATTGTTTCAATAATTGTGACAGTAATTTTTTTTGGAGCGTTGGGAAGGAGTGGCAACAGGAGATTAAAACGTCATTCTACTGCTAAACCAAGAGTACGTTCTCGTTATTGGGAAATTAAATTAGTGAAATGTTGAAAACAAAGAATAGGTTTCAGAAATACGTGGACTAAAGACAGTTTTTGTGCAGGTGAATGAGATAATGAATGTATAGATAGTTGTAAAGGTGCAATTGATGATTATTTTATAGATTTTAATGTAGATAACAAGTCAGGTAAAGTATAGAAAAAACTTGACATTTAAAATAAAATAGTTATCTTTGTTGCTGAGTATGAAAGTAACAGATAAAATAGTAGCTAAAATAAACCGAATAGATGCAGGTGATGTATTCGGATATGATACTCTTGGATTAACTTCAGATGAGATTATTGCTGGTTCTAAAGCCTTAAGTAGATTAGTTGATAAAGGAGTTATTAAAAGAGCTAGAAAAGGTTATTATTATAAACCAAAAGTTTCTGTATTTGGCGAACAAAAGCCTAGAGAAGATGTTTTACTTTCACTTTATTTGTTTGAGAAAAACAAGCAAGTTGCCTATATTACTGGTACGAGATTGTATAATAGATTGGGTTTGACGACACAAGTCCCTAGTTCTATACGAGTGGCTTCTTCGGACAAACAAATTAAAGGTAAAGTAGGTAATGTTGTAATTAAGCCAGCGAAAAGTTATGTAAAAGTAACTGCTGATACTATTAAATATTTGGAGTTATTGGATGTTATAAAAGATTTGAATACTATTCCTGACTTGCAAAAAAGTGATGGCCTTGTTTATTTAAAGAAGGTCATTTATGATTTTGATACCACTGAAATAAAAAAACTGATTACTTATGGAGTTGCTTATCCCCCCAAAGTTAGGGCTTTGCTTGGTGCTCTTTTGGAAGCGATGAATGTTGACACAGTCAACCTTTCTTTATTGAAAAAATCGATAAATCCTTCGAGTAGCTATGACTATGGAATTACTCCTAAAATGCTTTCGACTGTTAACTCTTGGAATATAGTATAATGAATTTACATTTAGATAAAAACAATTTTGAAGGAGCCATCGTAGCTGCTGCAGAATACTTTGAAATTCCTGAGATTTTTATTGAAAAAGATTATTGGGTTACTTATGCTTTGCATCAACTTTTTCATTCGGATGTGAAAGATTTGATTGTTTTTAAAGGTGGTACATCATTATCAAAATGCTATAATGTTATACAACGATTTTCAGAAGATATTGATATGGTGATAGTAAAAAATAGCACTGACACCGGAAATGATCTTAAAAGAAAACTAAAAGAAGTTACCACTATAATTGATAATTCAATTCTTGATATAGTTCCTAATCATCCTAATACTAACAAGAAAGGTAGTTTGAGAAAGATAGTTTATTCTTATCCCAAAGTAGGTGTAAAAGGTAAATATGGAGAAGTAAAAAGATGATATTACTTTGGAAGTATCACATCTTGGAAATTTTGAACCTAATTTAACTAAATCACTTCGCAGTTTGATTGCAGAATATATCAAAACAACTTCCAATATTGAATTAATTACGAACTTGTCGCTAGACCAATACATCATTACATCGAAAAAAGGATTATTATTTCCATTAATAAACAGAAACAATTCGCTATCTAATTGTTTAATTTTTTCTATCATCGATTAGAAATTAAGTTATTTTTGATTTTTTCAGTTGCTTAATAAGTTCTTTATGTTTTTTTTGTATATTAAGTAGAATCAATTCTGTATCAACATCAAGTTGATATTTAATTAAGTCTTTAAACTCATCAACTTTAATAATCAATTTTTCTTGCTTTGCAATATTCTTTTTTAAGATTTCAACCTTACTCCATTTTTTAAAATTTATATCTGATGAAGTATAGTCAAAACAATCATTTTGAGAAAAAGTAATAAAATAATCAAGTGTAACTAACTTTTTTTCAACCTCTTCAATTAATAAACTAATTTCTATTACTTGAGATTGAAAAATCTTTTTTGATTTATAATTGTTATACTCAAAATTCCAATAAGCTGCTTTGGTTTCAAATAGAATGCTATATTCTTCTGTCAAAATTCCTGATAAGAAATTTGCAACAACTTCAGTTATTTTTTCTATTTCTTTTTTTATCATATGTCAATTAGTAAAAGGATGTTTTGTAAAAAGAAGCATGTATTTTATGAAAACTCTAAAAGCTTATTATCGTTTAAAGCTGATTTTTTTAGAATTTAGCTTTATTTTTTACAATTAAAATATAATTTTGAGATTAATGTAGGTACCTAATATTTTTTGGTGCTTAAACTAAAAAGCCTCTCCGATAAATAAGTAAAAGCCTCCTCCCTCTCTTGTAAACGCATAATCTACTCTTGTCCAAATGTCTTTTTTTGGAAATAATAAAAAGCGAAGACCTGCACCAGCTGAAAATTTTAAATTATGAATTGATAAATTCTCAATTTTATTAAAAACTGTTCCCGTGCTGGCAAATACAGCTGCACCAATTCTGTTAGTAAAATGAAAAGGAATGGGTAAAAATCTATATTCAGCTTGAGCAGCCAATTGATGATTATCTCTATATCTACCATAGTAATATCCTCTCATCATACTTTCGCCTCCTAATTGTGAGAGTTGATTAAATGGTATATCACCAAAATTAAATTGACCTAACAACTGGGTTGCTAATACATTTTTACTACCCATCGGTTTATAAAAACGAGTATCGGAATAAATAGAAGTAAAATTATAATTACTACTCCAAACTGAGTTAGAATTAAGAATACCTAACTCTGAAAAAAAACCATCTCTAACATTTAAAACATTGTGTCTACTATCATAAACTAATCCAACTCCCAATCCTAAATTATTAGAGCCATTACTACCTAATGGAAATTTAAAATTATTATTCATGGATTTTGCTAAAACAAAATCGACAGCAGATAGACTTTGATAATCTATTTCTAATCCTAAAAATAAATTTTTCTTTATTTTTTTTAAAATTCTTTCTTTTATGAAAACTTGATTAGCATCTACACGAGCAGTATATTCTTTGGGCGTATTTGTACCAATTCCATGATAATACAATGGAAAACTTTGGAAGCGTAATTTCCCCAATAAAAACCAACGATCGCTGTCTGAATATATGGCATGGTCTAACCACAATCCATATTGTTGTTCTAAAGTAAAAAAAGTAAAACCACTTATCTCACTCAATCTGTTAATGGTGTCACGCTTGGCATAATAAACATACAAAGAACTCAAGCCTATCTCCCAGGTTGTTTCAGGAGCATAAGAAACCGTAGGATATAACAAAAGTTGTGGTTGTTCTATATCACTTTTATTATTAATAAGATTGTTAAAGTATTTTTTAAAAAAACTTTGCGCATTTAAAGTTGTCACGCTACAAATTAAAGTTATGATTATAAATGGTTTAACATATAATCCTATTAAAGAATATGTTGAAATTTTAAGGTTAAATGTCATTATTGTTTTTCCTTATTCTACTGAGTGTTTCTGGTTTTACTCCTAAAAATGAAGCGATGTATTGCAACGGAACTTGCTCAAGTATTTTTGGGTTTTCTGCTATCAAATCAGTATAACGCTTTGCTTGCGAGTCAATCATAAAAGAAACCTGCCTTTTCACTCCAGTCATGTAAATATTTTCATATAGCTTTAGAAAGAGCCTTCTTATACCTGGATGATGAATCATTAAACGTTCAATGGCAATAAAATTGGCTTTATAACATTCGCAATCACTCAACGCTTGAATATTTATAAAAGTAGGTTGATGTTTTCGAATTGAAAAGAGTTCAGCATATATGGTTGGCCCAAACAAAAACTTTGTGGTAAATTCTTCACCATCTTTCAATGCATACGCCCTAAAAACACCACTATCAAAAAAAAACAATTCAGTAACATAGGAGCCTGCCGAGAAAACATGATCCATCTTTTTTACTTTTATAGGCTGAAACACTTCCTGTAATAAGGAGAGCTCATTTTCAGACATCTCAACAAAATTTGTGGTAAACATTTTAAAGTTCTCCATAATCACAGACTTTTAAAGATACGCTTCCTAATACGACTCAAAGTTTCAGGCTTTATGCCTAAGTAAGAAGAGATATACCGTTGCGGAATTTCTGCGACAACTTTTGGACGTTCACCAAATAATTTCACATAGCGCTCTTGAGGTGTATCAAAAATAAATGAATGTTGCCTCATAACACCAAATAGGTATAAATGTTCTAAAAATTTAAAAAAAACAGTTTCTATATTTGGATATTTATCAATTAAATCATCTAAATCAGAAAATTTAGCAACCATACAATTCGAGTATTTGAGCGCTTGAACATTCATTTTAGTAGGTTCTTTAGTGCGAACAGCAATTAAATCGGTCACAATGGTAGGTCCAAAGTAGAAGTTAGTAGTAATTTCAGTATTTCTTCTATTGTAATAACCTCTCATAGTTCCATCATTTATGAAGTAGATATGCGATACCATGTCATTTTCTAAAAAAAGATGGTCTAATTTCTTAATACTTAAAGGAGTAAAAATTGCTACAAAAGCTTCTAATTCTTCATCACTTAATTTAGCAAATCGTGAAAGAAAAAATCTTAAATTATCTGTCATTTTATTATAAATTGAACTAGCTTGTTAAAAAATATAATTGAACATATAGTCATCTTCAAAAATCATTTTAAAAAAATGTTTGTGTTTTTCTGATATTGTATTTAGTTTTTTAATGTCCTCAAAACTAGCCATAAAAATATTAGATTTTTTGACTGAAGTAAAATTTCTATTGGTTCCTTTTTTGTTAATTATTCCATTTAGATCTGAAAAAAAGATAGGACTAAAATAAAATTTAACATTGTACATTCTGTTATTGTTTTCAATGTATGATTTCAAAACGCCACTATCTAGAAAATAAATATTTGATACACGTTGACTTTTTTTTATTATAAAATCATTTTCATTAAATGATACAGGTTTAAATAAACTTGCCAATGTAAATAATTCAGTAGAATTAAACTCAACATATTTTTTAGTAAACTGTTCTAAACTATGAAGCATGTTATTACTTTTAAAAAATTATAGAAATAGAGCTTGCATCGCATTTTGGTGCTTACAAACTCTAAATCAACAAAATCAAACATGAAACTAACTACTCTTAAAACTGGAATCTATAACCAAAGTCTGGTTGAAATCCAATTTGATTTATCTGATTTACTTGTTGTGTTAATCTATTATAATCTTTTGAAAAAACATTTTCGTTACCAGTAAGGTTTTGTAAATCTATATAAAATTGATGTGAGCTCTTCTTTTTCTTACTATTAAATTTAAAGGCAAATTTTAAATCCAAACGCAAATAAGCATCATATTGTTCGCTGTATGCTTTAGTTTCATCTCTTACTTCAAAGCCTTCAGCAATTGAGGCATTCAAATCTACTGGTGTATAATAGCGACCTCCAGCAGTTGTAAATTTGGTATTGATAGAAAACACATTCTTTTTGGCTTTTCCAATTTTGAATTCTTTTCCTGCTAAGGCATTTATTACATATCCGTTATTGAATGGTGAGTCTCTTTCAATTCCATCGCTACCTGTATATTTACTCTCGAAAAGTGAAGTTGTGAAGAGTAAGTTGTATCCTTTACTAAAAAACTTTTCTAATGTAAATTCAATACCTTGATTAAATCCTTCACCTGTACTTACTAAAGAGTTTTTGTCTGTAGAAAAACCAAAATCTGCACCTTCGGTAAGTGATGAATAACTTGATGGTGTTTTTTCTACTGCTGCTTTGTCAATAGCTTGATAATACACTTCAAATTTAGCTCTCCATTTATCTGCAAATCTTAGGTCATATCCTAAAACATAATGAGAACTTCTTACCAAATCCAATTCTTTATTACTTTGGACTAGATTTCCACCGATGTTTTCGTTTAAAAATAATAATGGAGCAGCTACATTTTGATGGTGTAAACCATATCCTATGTTTAAAGAACTTTTATTATTGATGGCATAAGTCAAAGCTGTTCTTGGTTCGAAAACAAACTCTTCATTTAAAGAAAAATATTGTCCATGTAAACCGGCATTAAAGGTTAATTTTTCAGTTAATCTGAATTGTCCCATGGCATACGGTTGAATAATAGAGTAGGAGCCATCATTATCAATCAAATTCACGAAATCGGGTTGACCATCGCCATCATTATCGTCTTGTCTATCTCTATCTGTTAACTTGTTTTCTAATGAAAAATTCTCAAATAACAAACCACTTCTAAATGTTATTTTCTTAGAAATTTTAGAGTTGAAAAGTGTAGAAAATGTAAATCTGTTTTCAGAATTGTCAACTTCTGTCCAACGTACTTTGAATTCAGCAGGTGTTTCTAAATTAAAATACCTGTCTCGCTCAAAAGTCTCGCTAGTTGTAGAGCCACTTATTATGGTTTTTAAATATGATTTAGAACCAATGTCTATAGTGTGTTTTAATCCAAAAACACCAAAACCAGAAGTTACAAAACTATCTTCATCTCTAGTTGCAAAA
Source organism: Flavobacterium aureirubrum (assembly GCF_038739835.1). Taxonomy (NCBI): domain Bacteria; kingdom Pseudomonadati; phylum Bacteroidota; class Flavobacteriia; order Flavobacteriales; family Flavobacteriaceae; genus Flavobacterium; species Flavobacterium aureirubrum. Next base: position 3,271 of record NZ_JBCGDO010000012.1, on the reverse strand, counting down.
AGATCATCACTACTTAACTCAACATCCTTTCCAATTAAGTCAATATTTGAATTACCAACAATTCCAAAAACAGAAAAATTACCTAACCTTCCTTTTCCAAAATCTAAATTAAATGATATGTCATTATAATTAGGTTGTGCTGCCGTTCCAGCCAAGCCTAATGCACCAACAATTCCATAGCGACCAGCCACTAAAAACGAACCTCCTTTTTTACCCATAGGACCTTCTGCCATTAATTCTGCTCCTGGAAATGCAGCTACTCCAACAGAGTACTCATATTCTTTGTTATTACCTTTTCTAAGTCCCAAATCAAAAACACCACCAATGGCATTACCATATTCAGCAGGAAATGCAGAAGTTATAAAATCGGAATTGGCCAATAAATTTGGATTTAGTGCAGAAACAGGACTGCCTGTAGTTCCTAATGTTGCAAAGTGATTTGGACTAGGAATTGGAATTCCTTCTAATCTCCAAAGTAAGCCTGTTGGAGAGTTACCTCTAACAACAATATCATTTCTACTATCATCAGCAGTAGAAACACCTGCAAAGTTTGAAGCCAATCGTGCTACATCACTTCTTCCACCAGCGTATCTGTTAACTTCTTCTGGAGAAAATTGTCGAACCGATACGGCGGCTAATTTATTAATGGATTTTGCTTTATTGTTACCATCACTAACAATAATAACTTCTTCTAAAGTATCAAATTTTTCAATTAATGAAACTGAAATGATAACATCTTTTCCGGTTGTAACATCAATATCTGGCACCGTCGAACTTTCATAACCAATAAAACTTACTCTTATGGTTTGTCTGCCCAAAGGAACATTTGATAATTCAAAATTTCCTTTATCATCAGTTGTACTTCCTTTAGTTGGGTAGCTTAATAATTCAATAGTAGCACCAGCAATGCTTTTTTCAGACTGCTTATCAGTTACAGTCCCTCTTATTACTCCAGTTTGTGCAAAAGATACTGCACTAATAAATAATGTAAATAAAATTAATAACTTCTTCATTTGTTGTATGTTTTAGATTAGTGCAAAGTAATTTGAAACAGAAATGGTATAAATTGATGAAAGTCAATAAAACAATTTTCACTTTAAACAATACTTTTACCAGTCAATCGCAATAAGTAAATCAATACTCTGACGGGAAACATTTAAGAATTATAAAACAGGTACTACTTCAAGACTTATCAGGTATTTGTATTATTTAGCAGCATCGCAACAATTACTCATTGACAAATACCTCGAAAAAAATTGAGATTCAAAATAAACAAACAAAACAACAGATTCTATGATTCAATCAAGGAGTAAGATCAGCTGTTTTTATAGACTCTCTTGAATCTAACAACCCAGTAACAGCTATCCTCTTTCTTATACGGGTTAGCGTTTGCCGCTCAACTCCAAGGTAAGACGCCAAATTGGTTATGGATATTCGCTCAAGTAAATCAGGATGCTCTTTCATAAACTTTAAGTAGCGCTCTTCAGCTGTATCAAAGAGAAAGCTTTCAATACGACGATGATGAATTTTCAATGCCTCCTCTGCAACTAACCGACCATAGCGCTCTAGAACCGGAAACGTTTCATAGCCTGCTTCAATGTGGCTAAAAGGGATTTTAACTATGATACTCGGCTCTATACATTGAAAGTAATATTTAGTTGGGTTCTCTGTAATAAAAGCTGAGAAGTGTGTTGCAAATTCATTTTCCTTGATGAATTTTACAGAAATTTGATTTCCAAAATGTTCGATATAATATACTCTAATCAATCCCGAATACAAAAATCCAACTTCTTTTTGCATAGTATTCGGAGAACTATATAGTTGCCTGGCCGATACTTTAGAAACTACCAAGCCACTCTCAATATAATCTAGTGCTATTTGCGTAACTTGCGGACAAACCACTTTAATTGAATGCAAGTAAGTATGAATAGCTGTTATCAATTTTCAATAAGTTAATAATTACAAATGCTTTAAAGTGGTCCTGTTTGCGCCTTGAAATCCTTTAATAATTGAGAAACAGAAATCAAAAAAACGCGACTCTCTTTATTGAATTAATTTTAACAAAATAAATTGAAAAAAGTTTGATCAAAATTGACTAAAGTCAATATATTAGAGTTGATAAAAAACGTAACCTTACTAACACTTTTCAATCATTAAATCCAGGAAGCAAATTAGTTAAGCAATCGTAAGTCCTGTAATCACACCCACAAAGTAAAAATCCCGCACTACTACTGGTCAAATAAGTGAATTATGCTCTCAATTTTTTTACCGATATCGTACTTAGTATCACGAAAATCAAAAAAAGCTATATCTTCTTTCTCCTGTTTTAAATGCTCAATTATCTCCTTAGAAGAAGTGCCTATGATAACATTTTTATGGTATTTGGTAATTGTTATTAGCTCAAATAAATCGACTTTATCATAAAACAATTAAAATACACGCCAAATAGGACTCTGCCATCATCTCAACCTTGTCTCTACTATATTTTTCGATGGTGAACAAATGTTTCAACCTCGATTTAACATAATTGGCTAAAGCTTTATTCTTATCACATATTAAAATTTTTTTCATACACTGATGCTCCATTTTACTTTATTTATGGGTTTATGGTGTTACTTGTAATCTTTCTTATATATAAGTCTATCTAGAGAGTATTCGCCTGGGCCCGTAAAAAATAGCGCAGCATAGAGTAGCAAATAGAGTATCGCATGTTCTCGGTCTGCTATAGGCTCGCCCTCGTGAATGAATAAAACAATCACCAACAGAAGAACGATAAGAGGAAAAAGAGCAAAACGGGTAAACAGTCCAAAAACTAAGAAAAGCGTGCAAACTAACTCGCAAAAAACAGTAAAGGAATAACTAAACGTTGAACCCAAATTAAATGGATCAGGCCATTCAGCACTGTCCTTTGCAAAATTGTTAAATTTTGACCAGCCGTGAAATAACATTAAAGCACAGTTGAACCGCAATAATAGCAGGCCTATATTATACGACCAGGCCTTTGGTAATGCAACCTTTTTTAAAAATCGTTTACTTTTAAATAAAATCATAATTAGTATTATTTGAAATTTGTTGACTTCCCCTTAACAGAATTTAGATTCTTACAGGATTTTTTTTAGTAAATGGTATAAACTACAATATATAATCGGGTCAGGCAAGGGAATCGCACCCTTGCCTTCCCACAGAACCGTACGTGAAAGTCTCCCTTCATACGGCTCTTCATGTTAATAAATCATTCTAAAAGTAATAACTTTTATGGATATACCAATAA
>NZ_JBCGDO010000011.1:0-107827 GCF_038739835.1 Flavobacterium aureirubrum | reverse complement strand
AAATTATTTTGAAAATATTACTTTATAAACTTATCAAGAACTTCTGACCCTTAGCGGGGTGCAAATATATATAATATTCATATCTAATTCCAAATAATTTTAAAGCCTTTTTAACTTTATTTTGTAATGAATTGATTAAAAGATTTTTAAACAATTAAAGCAATGCACCTATTTAAAAAATAAACTGAAATAGATTAAAAAATTAATCGAAACGAATAGTTTTGGCGGGAGCAATTCTAGTTATAATATACGATGGAATTAATAACACAAGTAAACATATTGAGACAGTCCCTATATTTAACAATATAATATAAAAAAAATTAACATCAACTGGGGCAACATTTACATAATAACTTTCAGGATTTAATTTAATAATCTTAAAATATTTTTGTATTAATATTAAACCAATTCCGATAGTATTACCCCATATAAGTCCCCTTCCAACTAAATATGCTGCATTATAAATAAATATTTTTCTTATTGACCAGTTATTTGCTCCTAGCGATTTTAATATTCCTATCATTTGTGTCCTTTCAAGAATTAAAACCAGAAGTGCAACTACCACATTTATTGTTGATACTGATATCATGACAATTAAAATTATAAAAATATTGAAATCAAAAAGCTTTAGCCATTCAAATATATAATAAAATTTTTCCACTATTGTTTGAGAGTCAAGGGTTGAAGATGTTTCTTCATAAACTTCTTTTCCTTTATTTTCAATTTGTGTAAAATCATTAACAAAAACCTCAAATGCGCCAACTTCATATGGCAACCATTTATTTATTCTTTGTACATGTCGAAGGTCTCCAATAACATAAATAGCATCAAACTCTTGAAAACCAGAGTTGTAAATTCCAACTATTTTAAAATTTCTAAGATTATAGCCATCATTATTCTCTTTCATAAAATACGTCACAAATTTATCTCCAAGTTTCAAATGCAACCGATTGCATAAATACTGAGAGATGAGCACTTCTTCATTAAGACTGGCGCTAAAATTAGGCAATCTTCCCTCAATCAAGTACTCATTAAGATTACTCGATTTAAAATCTTTACCAACACCTTTAAATATGACACCTTCAAAAGCATTCTCTGTTCTAATTATTCCCGCTTTACTTCCAACAGCCTGAATATGAGCAATACCTTTAACACTTTTAAATAGTGGATAAAAATTTTGATAAATAGATATTGGTCTACTACTTACATCTGATTGATTATCATTATACCCCGAAATAATGATGTGTCCATTAAAAGCTGATACTTTCTGACGAATTTTTTGTTGTAAACCAATTCCAGTGGAGATAGAGACAATCATCATAATCATTCCCAATGCAATGGCTGTGATGGCAATTTTTATTATTGGCACAGAAATACTACTTTTATGGTCTTTAGTAGTAATTAGTCGTTTTGCTATAAAATATTCTAATTTCAATAGTATGAATTCAAATTTGGTGTTCAAAAATACAGTTTTATTATCATTTTTACTAATACTATCTTGTGGCAGTTCAGTAAAGAATATAGAGAATAGAGAAAAGAAAATAGAAGATACTTCAGAAAATACATCCGCAGGAATTCAAACAGGTGCTGATAATTATGTAGCTTATCTTCCTTTATTAAAAGATAAAAAAGCGGGAATTGTAACCAATCAAACGGGAATCCTTTCTAACAAAATGCATCTTGTTGATTTCCTGTTAGAACAAAAAGTAAAACTCCAAAAAATCTTCGCTCCAGAACACGGATTCCGGGGCACAGCTGATGCAGGCGAACATATTGTTGATGGAAAAGATATAAAAACGGGTTTACCTATAATATCACTTTATGGCGATAACAAAAAACCAAAACAAGAACAATTGGCAGGAATCGACATTATGATTTTCGACTTACAAGATGTTGGTGCACGTTTTTACACTTATATTTCATCGCTACATTACATCATGGAAGCTTGCGCCGAAAACAATATTCCACTAATAGTTTTAGACAGACCAAATCCTAATGGTAGTATTGTGGATGGACCAACATTAGAAAAAGAATTCACTAGTTTCGTCGGAATGCATCAAATTCCATTACTGCACGGAATGACCATCGGCGAATACGCTAAAATGATTAATGGCGAAAAATGGCTGAAAAACGGGGTTAAGTGCAGCTTAACTGTAATCCCATGTTTGAACTACAAAAGAGAAATGGCATACAGTTTACTAGTTAAACCGTCGCCTAATTTACCCAATGACCAAGCGATAAACTTATATGCAAGTCTATGCTTATTTGAAGGCACAAATGTTAGCGTTGGTCGTGGAACTGAAAAACAATTTCAGATTTATGGTTCACCATTTCTTCCAAAAAGTGATTTCAGTTTTACACCAGTTCCAAATTTTGGCGCTAAAGAACCGATGCACAAAGGACAATTATGTCATGGCGAAGATTTATCCAAAATAGAAAAAGTAAAACGATTAGAATTGAAATGGTTGATACAAGCGTACAATACCACATCTGATAAAACCAAATTCTTCAATTCATTTTTTACTAAACTTGCTGGAACTAAAAAACTACAACAACAAATTGAAGCCGGAGTCTCAGAATTTGAAATCAGAAATTCATGGAAAAAAGGATTGAGTGATTTTAAGGAAATGAGAAAAAAATATTTGATTTATGAATAAAATCGATGAAAATTTTGCCAATTAATATAAGTTAAGATTGACTGTTGGCAATGTCTTTGCTGTAATTTTGCTATTAAGAAGCATATTTATATTTTTAGACAAGGCCTATGAAGGCTGGCAATTCTTTTCAGCTCCAACTGTATTTATATTTGGATTATTTCTAGTTCTTTGTGATTATTTCGTTCAAATAAATGTTAAAAAATATCTTTTGCTGAATATTGTTGAATTGATAATTTTACTAACTTTTTTTACTGTTTTCAATGATTTTGTGAAATTCATATTCTAACTTCAATCTCCGGATTGATTTTCAATAGTTCCTCAACAAAAAGTTGTTTTTCCTTTGGCGAAATATAAACTTCGTCAAACTTGTTATACTGAACCGCTATTCTATCGAGAGATAATGCTGGTGAACTCAAAATACTGTTAGTTTTTTCAATTTTTCTTATTTTGTTTATTTCAATTCTTTCGTTAACGATAAACATACTTTTTACGATCAATTGATTTTCATTTATGATATATCGTGTGGTTTTCGAAATAAAAAAAATCAATAAAATAATTACTGAAATACCTATGTAACCCATCCATTTCCCTTCAATCATACTTGAAACACTCAAAAAAATAGGATATAACAAAGGTAATCCCAACCACCAATCTATTTTTGATTTATATACTTTCATAATTACAAAGGCATTTTTTTCTTCATTTCTTCCACTATATTATAAGCTGCCGGACAAATAGCCACATTCTTAAGTGTTAAATCCGAAATTTTATGAAACTTTTTTCTATCGGTATGAGGAAATTCGCGACACGCTTTGGGACGAACATCATAAATCATGCAATAATTTTCATTATCCAAAAATGTACACGGAACGCTTTGTAACACATAATCTTTATCCTCATCAATTCTTAAATATCGGTCCATAAATTGCTGTGGTTTTTGCTTCAAATGCTTTGCTATTCGTTCTATGTCTGCCAAAGTAAAAAGTGGACCAGTCGTTTTACAACAATTAGCGCAAGTCAAACAATCGGTTTTTTTAAACTCAGCATTATGTAAATCTTGCATGACGTAATCCAAATTTTTGGGTGTCTTCTTTTTCAGCTTATCAAAATACTTTTTGTTTTCGATATGCTTATCTTTGGCAAGCTTTTGTAATTGTTCGATTTGGTACAACATTGTTTAAAACTGTTTAAGGTTGTTAAATCCTTATTTCTAAACAAAATTAAACCTTTAAACAATTTAAACTATATTAAATGAAAGATTTATTAGGCCAAGCCATACTCGATTTTCAAACTAATAATTCATCCGAAGACTTAGTGACCGAAACCAATATCTCTGACGCTGACGAAATGAGCGTTGCCTATCTTTTCAGAAATTACGATGAAATGCCCAAACTAGAGAAGAAAGCATTACAACTCGCCAAAGGAAAAGTGCTCGACATTGGTTGCGGCGCTGGAAGTCATAGTCTATATCTTCAGAAAAAAGGATTTGATGTTACTTCGATAGACATTTCTGAAAATGCTATTAAAGCATGTCAACTTCGCGAACTTCAAAAAGCAAAAGTTCAAAATATATTGGAAGTTGAAAATGAAAAATTTGACACTATTTTACTTTTGATGAATGGCACTGGTATTTTTGAGACGTTAAATCAAACTTCAAAATATTTGCAAAAATTGAAATCTATACTCAATCCAAATGGACAAATCCTAATTGATAGTTCCGATATCATTTATATGTTTGACAAAGATGATGATGACAGTTTTCAAGTTCCTGCCGATGGATATTATGGAGAATTGACTTTTACTATTTCCTATAAAAATGAAACTGAAGAACCCTTTCCTTGGTTATATCTTGACTACAACACTTTGCAAAATGTTGCTTTTGCCAATGGCTTACAATGCGAATTGATTTTAGAAGGAAATCATTTTGATTATTTGGCAAAAATTACTTTAAAAAAATAAATCCCAAACTCGGTTTGGGATTTATGTCTTGCTCTACTGCATATATTTTGTCATCATGGTTTGCATTTCTCCTTGCAAACTCATCATTGTTGCTTGTGATTTTTCTGCAATAACTTCGGCTTTTTCTGCCATCTTTTTACCTGTAGGACTATTATAAAATGCTAGCATAGCTTTTACATCCTCTTTATTATATTCATTCATATAAATTTCGGCTGTAGCATCGTTTGCTTTTTTCATCAATAAATCAAATTCGATTACAAACGCCGCCTGTTTTTCTGCAGGTATCATACCCAGCAATTGCTTTTTTGCAGCGTTAAGTTGTCCTGAACTTCCACTTTTTTCAATTACTTGAAGAACATCTTCTTTACTTGGTTTATCTTGCGCAAATGCTACACTTGAAACGCACGCAAAGGCTACCGCGATTAAAATTTTTTTCATGTTTATTTATTTTATTGTTAATTTAATAAAAATACATTTTATTTTCAATACTTTATTTTAAAAATACAAGAATTTAAAAATTCAAAATTACTTTATCTGGAACGAATGGAAATCGGTAACGAATATATGCATCTAATCGGTTTTCCATTCTGTCTTCCTGGTGCCCATTTGGGACAAATTTCTAACACTCTAACAGCCTCTTTACCAGCGCCATATCCAATATCTTTAATAACTTTGATATCCGTTAAACTACCGTCCTTTTCCACAATGAAAGAAACTATTACTTTTCCATTTATTCCTTGTATATCGGGAACGCGATAGTTTTCTGCGATAAATTGATAAAATTTTTGTAAACCTCCTATATAATCTGGTTTAGTTTCGACAGATGCAATATCATACAACTGAAGGTCAGATTCTGAGTCGGGGCCAGAAATAGGTTTCTCAGTAAATTCGTTGTTAGCAGAAGATTTTATTTTTTCTTTAAAAATGAGCGGATATTTTATTTCTATACTAATGGGTTTTCCGCCACGTTTTGCTGGTTCCCATTTTGGACACAATTTTAAAACTCTTACGAACTCTAATGCTGATTCAGTATCTAGAACTTGTGTGATTCTAATTTTTGTCACGTTACCTTCAACATCAATTGTGAATGTAGCTTCTAATTTTCCAGGTTTTGAAACTTTTGAATAATCAAAATTTTTAGTCAGATAATCACTAAAATTTTCAAGTCCACCACCATTAAACTGAGCTTCTATTAAATCTCCATTTAAATAGACTTCATCTTCACCTCCAATTTGAGAAAAACCAAAAAATGGGAATAGAATAAGCAAAAATAATGTAGTGACTATTTTCATTTATGAGATTTAGGGAATATTCAAATATTTATGGGTTTGTAAAGAAATTCTCCATTTAGGATTCTTCATAACATAATCCACAATCATTGGTGTCATTTCTTCTCTTTTACTCCATTCGGGTTGCAGAAAGAGAATGGCTTTATCATTTACTTTTGCGGATTGTTCTTCAGCAAAAATAAAATCGTGTTTGTTGTAAATAATAACTTTTAATTCATTGGCAATAGCATATGCATCAGCTACAGGTACTTTATTTTTCTTAGGTGAAAGACAAAACCAATCCCAAATTCCTGAAACGGCATATACTCCAGATGTTTCGATATGCACTTTTAAATTATTGCGGTTTAATTTTTGGGTAAGTAAAGTCATGTCCCAAGTTAAGGGTTCACCACCTGTTACGACAACCGTGTCTGCATATTTTTTCGCATTCTCTACGATTATATCTGTGGCTGTTGGCGGATGCAATTCGGCATTCCAACTTTCTTTCACATCACACCAATGACAACCCACATCGCAACCGCCAATTCTAACAAAATACGCCGCTGTTCCTGTATGAAATCCTTCGCCTTGAATAGTATAAAATTCTTCCATTAATGGAAGCATCTCTCCTTTATCGACAGCTAATTGTGTTTCTTTTGATAACATTTTTTCATCTATAGTCGGCAAATATACTTAATTTGCTTTGCCAGTTTGCTATTCATTTTTAAAAATGATTTAATTTGAAAATGATACCTACAAAAAAACCGCTCTGTACTGTGAAAGCGGTTTTAAAAAAAATACGATTTTATTTTATTTCAACTTTTGTATTGCATCAAGAGCATAAGTATTTGCCGGATCAAGTGCTAACGTCTTGTTCAAAAACTCAATCGCTTTTGCTTTATCTGAATTAGCATAAAAAGAAGCAATACTGTTGTATGATTCAATAAACTTTGGTTTTAACTTATCTAATTCGGCTTTATATAAAGTATAATTGAAATCTTTTATAGTTCCTTTATATAAATCAAGAATAAATTCATTACCAATAATCGCAGAGTTAGCTTTTTCCAGTTCTTTTTTCCATTTTTCAGATGCTATATTAATATACTGTTGATAATACGTTGCCATCAACTCATCTTTTTCTAACAAATTATTCGTTCTTGCTCTAAACAAGTAAGCATCTTGAGTGGTTGGCGATGCTGTAATTACGTTGCCCAGTGCTGTATCTGCTTTTTGCAATGCAATTGGGTCTGGTTTTACGACATCTTTCCTTGTGTTATCATAATACAAAGATGTTCCTAAGTAAAAATTATCTATTAAATAGTTTTTAGAACTTGGTACTGTTACTGCAATTTCAAATATAGCTGCAGCTGCCGCAAATGCTTTTTGGTCATATAATTTTTTTCCTAACTCGTTTAATTCACTTGCAAATAAGGGTTCTACTTCTACTGCTTTTTTAACATCAGCAACTGCGGAAGTTAGCATTGCAGCATCAATAGACTTTCCATCGGCATTGGTTCCTTTTTTAATTTTTGTTTTCCCTAAATAAAAATAATCTCTTGGGATAATTTTATTTGAAGTATTCGCAGTAAAATCTTGCAAAGCTTTCAAAGCAGTATCTACATTTCCATTTTCATATGCCGAATATCCCAAATAACGCAATATTCTTGGGTTAACACCGTCTAATTCTTTCATTGCATTAGCTTCTAGTTCTAATGCTTTATAATCTTTAGCCAAAATTAAAAAGTCAGCGTGACGCATACGAGAGTTTAGTGAATAATCCGTCAAAGTCAAGTATTTTTCGTAAAAACCAAGTGCTTTTTGAATGTTCTCATTATAAGTTGACGGCATATTGTTTCCCCATAAATAATAAGTTTCTGCCAATTCTCTGTATACTGGTCCATAATTTTCATTAATTTCAATGACCTCATAAAAAGCTTTAATTGCTTCTGTGTAAGCTTTAGCTCCTTTTAACAAAACACCTAATTGCATTTTAGCTCTAATCAATGTAGGATCTGCTTGATAAGCATTCCTGTAGGCAACATAAGATTCGTTTTGATTTTTATCCCCATAATAAGCATCGCCAAGAGCCAGCTGAACTTGGGCATCAGTTGGATTTGCAGTCTTAGCTTTTGTCAAAACAGCAATAGCACTTTTATAATCGGGTTTATCAGCATTCATATAGGCACGAGCAATGTATATATACTCTTCGGTATCTTTCTTTCTCATGTCTTTAGTAACCAAATCAAATTTGGCTTGGGCCGCAGCACTATTGTTGGCATCCAAGTCTATTTGAGCTAATCCAATGTTATTGAACTTTGCGTTTTCACTAAAAGCTAATCCCTTGTTGAAATAAATAGTCGCTGAGTCCACGATATTTTGTCGCAAATAAATATTACCCAGGAAAAAAGTTGCTTTTCCATTAGTAGGTTTAGCTTGTATAGCAGCCTTAAGTATGGATTTTGCTTTTTCAAACTGCTCCGCATCAATCGCAGTTTTAGCCGACTCTAAATCTTGTGCTTTAGCAAATGTGGTTGCTACTAGCGCTAAGCTGAAAATTTTAAACTTGTTCATTTTACAATTTTTATTTTTTTTCTTTAATGACATTATTTCTTATCATGATTTTTCGACTTGGAAAACGTTCTGGAACTAATCCTGATTTTAGAATTATACGTTGCCCTCTTTCTCCGCCGAGAAATGACGCAAACCCCATTCCGAGACCTGAATACCCTTGACAATTGATGATGTACAAATGACGTGCCAAAGGATATTTTCCCGATGCCAAATTATCTTGTGTTGGAAGCACATATTCTTCAGAGTCTATTCCTTTTACACTCATAACATTTACTCTGTCGACAAATTCCTGTAAATCTAATGGCGGTTGAAATATCCAGTTTATTCCAATAACTCCAATCATCCCTTGGTTTTCCGATACATACTTAACAACTTCTTCATTAGTTCTAAAAGAAAAAATGTTTTTTTGTTTAGCTATTTCAACTCCCGCTAATTCGGAAATATATCTCGCAGTACTGGAATTTATATTATCAAATACTAATCCTTTTATAACTGTTGGTTTCCCAACTTTTAAGAAATTAATAATATCTATCAAATTTACTACTGTGTCCTTATCCTTCTTATTCTTTATAAATGCGATAGCATCAGTTGCAAATTTTGTAGTTTTTGGCAATATTTTTTTGCTTTTTAATGTTCCTAGCTCCGCATTCGTCAACGTTCTTGTAAGCACCGCAATTTTTGCGGTATCGCGTAGCATAGCATTTACAATTTCATTTTCCGATTTAGCTACTAAGTGCAATTTAGCATCATATTGTGTTTCAAAGACTGCAACTTCATCTTCGATTATTGGAAAAATGGACTCGTCAACATATAACGTAGCTTTACCTTGTAAAACAGTTTCTTTCGAAACTTCGTTCTTTTTCTGGCAAGAGAATACAAAAACCATGGCAAGTAGCAAAAAACCAATAATTGTTTTGGTGAATTTATTCATTTTAAAAGATTAATCTTTATTAAAGAAACGCAAAAATCGTAAAAAAGAATATACGATTAACAAAATACCAAAAACTATTCTATAGTTATATGGTAAAGGCAAGGGTAACGACTTCCAAAAAATTATAATCAATCCAAAAAGTAGATAAACACAAAAAAACAAAATCCCTATAACGAGAAGAAATCGCTCTTTAAGCGATTTCTTCTGAAAGTTATTAATGACTTTTGAAATCATTTATTCTGGGGATTGAATAGAAATTGGAAGTGAATATAGTACTCGAACTTTTTTTCCGTTTTGTTCTCCAGGATTCCATTTTGGACAAGATTTTAAAACTCTAATCGCTTCTTTACCTGTGCCATATCCAATATCGCGGACTACTTTAATATCGGTTAATGAACCGTCTTTTTCTACAACAAAAGTTACAAACACTTTACCTTTTAAGCCTTCTTCATCTGGAAGTTGATAATTTTTACTTATAAATTTATAAAACTTTTCCAATCCGCCAGGAAAATCTGGTTTTACTTCAATACCTGCTGTGTTATAAATATTATTGTCTTCTTCTACAACTTCACTTGGACCGTTTCCTACAGGTTCAACTGTTAATTCAGCATCTGGATCGCCTTTGATGTTTTCTTTACCTAGATTTTTATCTTTGATTTCTTCGATCTTTGGCGGTTCTTCTACAATTTCCTCCGTTTTTGCAACAACTGGTTTAACAAATTTCACTTGATCCACTTTTGGCGGCGGCGGTGGAGGTGGTGGAAGATCTTTAGGTTGCTCTTCTTTAGGAGGTAACTTTATAGTGACTATTTTCTTGTCCATGGACTCCTCCTCTTTTGACAAATCAGGAATTAAGTCCGCAATTAGTGGTGCAGCTACCGCAAAACTAAATATGAGAGCTCCTATAAGTAGTGAACGCAAGGTTGTCTTCGAGTTTTCTTTTCGCAATTCATATGCACCATATGCTTTATTACGCCCTTCAAAAACGATGTCTATCCATTGTCTTGTTAATAAATCTAATTTCATTTTATACTATTTTAAGATTAGCTCAAGAGCATTACTTGTTCATTTCATCTATTAGTTTCTGTTCATCAGGCGTAATATCATTTACGATGGCATAAGTAGGCACATCGCAAATAGCCATTTCATCCAAAATGTCAACTAAGTTTCTATATGTAGATTTTTTTGAAGGTTTAATGATAACAATCATCCCTTTATCTTTACTACCCGTCACTTGAGGAATTGAAACCACTCGTTTCAATATCTCTTTACGAATACCATTTTTCCCATAAACCGCATCGGTAACACCACCATTAGCTTCTGGTGTTGCAAGAAGCCCATGAAACCATTTAATTTTATTGTCTTTTCCCAATAAAATAGTAACGGTTCTTCTCTGGTCGGTTAACATTGGTTTCTCTTTAGTTTTATCATCTTCTTTATCAGGCAAACCCAAATCCATAGATTGAGGTTTTGATAAAGACGTTGTTAACATAAAGAAAGTAATAAGTAGGAAAGCCAAATCTACCATGGCTGTTAAATCAACCTTTGCGTTAGATTTTTTACTTCTTACTTTCTTACTGCCTTTTTTGCCACCGCCATCGCCGCTATTTAATTCAGCCATTTTATACTATTATTAATTATTAATAATCTTTTCCTCTTAAACCAGTAACTAGATTAAAGCTATTGATTTTTTGGTCCTGTAACATATCCATAATCTTTTTGATTTGTGGATATTCTTCTTTAGCATCGCCTTTAATTGCAAATTGTAACTCTTTGTCGGCTACATCTATATTTGCTTGACGTGCGGTATAAATCCAATCTTTCAATTGATTATTAATAGAGTCGCAGGGAATTCCTGGTTGAACTCCAACTTTTGATCTATCTGCGCCCTTCATGGCCAGCAATTCCTTCATGGACTCGATAGGCACACCAAACTCTTCTACAAGAGAAAACTGTGTTTTTTCATCATCTGTAAAAGTTACACCATACTTATCTCCCATTAACTCTAACGTTTTTATACGTACATCTCTCCCTTTAACACCAAAGAATACTTGTTCTTTTCCTTCATTTTTTCCAACTATTAAAGTGGCTAAATCAGTTTCAGGCAATTTAGTTTGAACTGTGGACGAAGGCGTGTCTACTGGTAACGGTTCTGGCAGCTTGGCTGTTGCCGTTAAGATAAAGAATGTAAGTAAAAGGAAAGCTACATCACACATGGCAGTCATGTCGATGGATGTTGACTTTTTAGACATTTTTACTTTACTCATAATTTAAGTGATTTTAACAATTTCTAATAGGTATTAAAAACTGCTTTATGATTTAAGACTTCCTCTTAATTTTCTGTATGTATTTACTATAGTCGAACCTGCTTCATCAATAGAATAAGTTAAAGTATCGATCTTTGAAGTAAAGTAGTTGTAAGTTACAATTGCAAGAGCAGAAGTAGAAATACCTGTTGCAGTATTGATCAACGCTTCAGAAATACCATTTGCAAGTGCAGCTTGGTCAGGAGCACCAGCAGTAGCTAACGCACCAAATGCTTTGATCATCCCTGTTACAGTTCCTAATAATCCTGCAAGTGTTCCCAATGCCACTAATGTTGACAAAATTGTCATGTGTTGCTCTAACATTGGCATCTCGAGAGCCGTCGCTTCTTCAATTTCTTTATGGATTGTTTCAGCGGCTTCTTCACTAGTAAATCCTTCCTTTTTAACTTCTTGATATTTTACTAAAGCTGATTTTATAGCGTTTGCCACTGAACCTTGTTGTTTATCACATGCGTTGATTGCATCTTCAATATTCCCTTGTTTGATGCTACTTTGAACGTTTTTCATAAATACGTCTAACTTGCCTTTTCCTGCCGATTTAGAAATAACAAAGAAACGCTCAATAGAAAATACAATAACCATTAAAAACAATCCCATTAAAACTGGCACTACAGCTCCACCTTTGTAAACCATCGCTAAATAATTTCCTGGTAGCGGATTACCAGTATTTACTCCTCCTTCAAAATTTGAGCCCGCACCCATAACGAACTTCCATAATAAGACACCAAATAAAATACATGCTACAATTACAATTCCAGAGAATACGTTTCCTCCTTTTGCTCCACTTTCTTGCTTAACGTTTGCCATTTTTTTTAATTTTAAATGTTTTAAATAATTTATAATTTGTTGTTGTTTAAAAAACTTGTTTGGGCAAATTTAAATTTTTAGTTGATATAAAAAAACTTTTTTTACGTTTAATACTTTATCGATATCTTTTAATAACGTAGCAGATAAAAATATAAAAAAAAAAATTAAATTGATTTTCCTATCTATGGATTGACTACTGTAATGTATTAACGAAAAAAAATTAAAAATTGTATTTTTTATTTTTATTTTTTACATCGTACTTTAAATGTTTAACTTATTTGTTAAGTTATCAAAGTTTCATTTAATGGTTTTAAAAAAAATAGTACTTTGCATAATTTTATATAATTTCAGAAAAAATGACTATGATTTCAGAATTCAGCAAGCAAATTAATGATGGTTATAACTTTAAAGGAGAAAGTATAACTCTTGGCGGAGCTATTTTTAATGGCGAAGCAGTAACGAACACTTTTGTAAAAGTACCTTTAAAAACCTTAAATCGTCACGGTTTAATTGCTGGCGCAACAGGAACAGGAAAAACAAAAACTATTCAAGTATTATCTGAGCAATTATCGTCTTTTGGAATTCCAGTTTTAATGATGGATATCAAAGGTGATTTTTCGGGAATTGCTGCCGCAGGCGAAGAAAAATCGTTTATAACAGAACGTCATGCTAAAATAAATATACCATATAAAGTAGAAAGTTTCCCTGTGGAATTGATGTCGTTATCACAACAAGATGGCGTTCGATTGCGTGCTACAGTTTCTGAATTTGGTCCTGTACTTTTTTCTCGAATTTTAAATTTAAATGATACCCAAGCCGGAGTTGTTGCAGTAATTTTTAAATATTGTGATGATAAAAAAATGCCGTTGCTTGATTTGAAAGACTTCAAAAAAGTAATCAACTATATCACTGATGAAGGGAAAGATGAAATTGAAGAACACTACGGAAAAATTTCAACATCTACCACTGGTATTATTCTGCGAAAAATTATAGAACTAGAACAACAAGGCGGCGATATTTTCTTTGGTGAAAAATCATTTGAAATCGATGATTTAATGCGAATAGATGAAAACGGAAAAGGATTTGTAAATATTATTAGACTGACCGATATTCAAGATAAACCGAAACTTTTCTCCACTTTTATGCTCAGTTTGTTAGCAGAAATCTATCAGCAAATGCCTGAAAAAGGAGATGCAGACCAACCTGAATTAGTTATATTTATTGATGAAGCCCATCTCATTTTTAATGAAGCTAGCGATGCTTTACTAAATCAAATTGAAACAATCATAAAATTAATTCGCTCGAAAGGAATTGGAGTTTATTTTATCACTCAAAACCCAATGGATGTTCCGGCGAGTGTTTTGGCTCAATTAGGTTTAAAAATTCAACATGCTTTGCGTGCTTTCACAGCCAAAGATAGACAAGCTATTAAGCAAACTGCCGAAAATTATCCAATTTCAGAATATTACAAAACTGATGAAGTATTGACTTCACTCGGAATTGGCGAAGCTTTTGTTACTGCTTTGAACGAAAAAGGAATTCCAACACCACTGGCTGCAACCATGATGCGAGCGCCAATGAGCCGAATGGATATATTAAATGAAACTGAGATTGCTACTATCAACGCCAAATCAAAATTAGTTAGAAAATACAACGAAAAAATTGATCGGGACAGCGCTTATGAAATGCTAACCCAAAAAATAGAAATCGCCAATCAGCAAGCCGAAGCAACTCAAGAAACCCAACAAGAAGAAAAAAGAAAAAGCAGCGAACCAAGCACCACAGAAGTTATTGGGAAATCCGTGGTAAAAGTGGTCACTAGTGCTACGTTTATTCGTGGTGTTTTTGGTGTGTTGAATAAATTGTTTAGAAAGTAATCATGAAAAAATACCTTATTCAAAAATCTCCCTTCATCGTTCCCACAACCGATGGAAAACTAATTGAAGAACACCATGGAAAAGCAACTACCAACAATAATGAAATTTCCATCGCGCACATGATTGCACCACCCAAATGGAGCGAACCTTTTCAAACTCCCGAGTTTGAAGAATACACCTATATCATTTCGGGAAAGAAACAATTTATTATTGAAGATGAAATAGTAATTTTAGAAGCTGGACAATCGATTAAAATAGAAAAAAATACACGTGTCCAATATTCTAATCCGTTTGACGAATCCTGCGAATATATTGCCATTTGCAAGCCCGCCTTTGATTTCAACAAAGTACATCGGGAAGAGTAAAAAACAATTGCAATAGCAATATCAATGACAATAACTGAATTTTGAAATTGCTATTACCTTTGCTATTGAAATCTTATTTAAGTAAATCGATAATTTTATTTTCTACTTCTTCACTATTCCATTTTTCTTCAATATTTTCCATTTGCATTACCTCTTCCATAATTTTATTTTGGAAATCGCCAATGGCAAGCGCTTCGGAATAGGGTTGTAAACTAAATGTAACGCGACTATATAAAGGCATCCATTTATCAGGATGTTTATCAGAAAACCACTTTTCTATTTTTTTCTGAAGTAAAAATTTTGCATCTGCAGTTTTAGCGCTCATTTCTGTGAAATTTCGATAGGACAATTCGGCTATAGCATCTGCATTTGGCTTTCTTGAGTTTTCATAATCGTTGAGTAAATTGGCCCAATCATCGCCGTACTTTTCCATCATTTCTTCTAAAACCGTGATGTCCTCAAATCCTGAATTCATGCCATGACCATAGAAAGGAACAATAGCATGCGAAGCATCACCAATCAAGGCTACTTTATCGCTAAATGTCCACGGAAAACATTTCATAGTGACCAAATAGCTTGTTGGGTTTTTAAAAAAATCTTCTACTAAATCAGGAATAACTTCCTTGGTATCTGGGAAGTTTTTAGCAAAAAAAGCGACTAATTGTTCGGTAGTTTTTAATGAGGCAAAAGAATTTTCCCCATCGTGCGGCATAAATAGTGTACAAGTAAAACTTCCGTCTAAATTGGCCAATGCCATCAACATAAAATTCCCTCTGGGCCAAATGTGTAGACTGTTCTTATTTATTTTATGAGTTCCATCAGCGTTTGCAGGAATGTGTAATTCTTTGTACCCAATATTTAAAAATTCTTGCGAATAGTTAAACATGCTTTGGCGTTGCATTCTATGTCTAATTCTCGAGAAAGCACCATCGGCACCAAAAGTCAAATCATAATCTTTCGTTATCCATTCACCGCGCTCTGTTTCGCCAATTGAAATCGTTGCAGTGGTTAAATCAACATCCCAGACTTTTTCTTCGAAAAAAAATTCAACACCAGCTTTTTCAGCTAAATCCACCATTTTTTTGTTCAATAATCCTCGTGAGATGGAATAGATTACTTCGCCATTTTTTCCATACAACTGCTCATTTACAGTGTCTTGACCAACATGAATTGCACGTCTATCAACAGGAATTCCTATGGCAAGAACCTCTTTTTCTAAACCGATGTCTTGCAACGTTTTGATTCCTCTATTCGATAAAACTAAATTAATCGAACGTCCAGAAAAATTGATTTTTCGGATATCAGGACTTCTATCATAAACGTGAACAGTGTGACCTCTTTTTTTAAGATAAATCCCCAATAAAGAACCTACTAATCCTGAACCTACAATAGCAATTTTTTTTGGTGTTTGCATTTACTTTTTCTAAATAAGTCGCAAATTTAATTATTAAAACGCAGATTTAGTGCTGTTTTTTCCAGCATTTTTAAATCGGCTCGTTTGTATTTCTTCGTAACGAGAATATAAATTAACATATCTTTCCAGTTCTACAATGAAATAGAGATGCTTGCTTGGACAGCATGACAAGACTATTGTTATTTTGGATTGAAGACTAATTTGGTTGATGTTTGTATAATTTCCAATCTATTAAGTTTCATTTTTCTAAATTTCCCGTTCACAAATAAATCGGTTTGATCGCTATAATGTTGGCTCATTGGGTTTCCTGATTGTCCCGTTGGCAATACACTAATACTGTTTTCAATATCAGAAAAGTCAATAATTCTTCGGGTTGATGGTCCGGCTTTTATGTTGTATTTTGGATCATCTGAATAAAAAAACATTTGGTTGTTAATAACTTCATTTGAACCTGCAACAGGAAATGAACCAATATTAAAAAACTTTTTAAATAATGCTAATTTCCCAATTGGGTGTTGAAATTCTATTTGGTGTACTTTTCCCCATTGCCATGCCTTTATGTCAATTCCTAATTGAAGTTCTAGAGATGCAATAGCATCATTAAAAGATTTATTCAAGATTTCTGCTTGGGTTTCTTTTTTACTTTTGGTGGTAGTATTATCCCACCATGGTGATGTACTATTTTGACTTTGTTTTTCAATAATTTGTTTTATAACATGAGTGCCGATCAATAGCTTGAAGTTTTCGGGACCAAGTTCGTCTTCAAAGGTATTTTTGAGATAAAAGTAAAGCCATTTATTATAAATTGTTGGTGCAACATCCGTTACGTTGTGCGTCGCTTTCCATGATTTTAAAAGGCGAACGGCTTCCTTTTTATTATCGGAAAATTCAGAAACAACAAGATGCTTTACCATATTTGCAACAATAGTTTCCGCAGAAGTCGATTTATTATCAACCATCATTTTTTCAACATCTGACCTTGTCCAGTTGTTCTTCGAACTCAGCAATGCGTCTATTCTGTTGGCTCTGTCTTTTGAGAGATAATAACCAGGATATAAATAACCATCGATAGCTTCTGGTTGATTATTTGCAGAATAAACATAATGCCATGGTGGATTGATTGCTACAGGATTTTTTGAAAACGGCAACCATTCTTTTTTGTCATCAATACCGTTATTTCCATTTAGAATGAAATTTGTATTTACAGATGACGGTACTTTATAAAGTTTACCCGAAGTAATCCATGCGATATTTCCTTTTGCATCGCCATACATAATGTTTAAACCTGGCGCATGAATAAGTGCTATATTTTTTTGAAAATCTTCTAAATTCTTTGCATGACAAAGCGAATAAACCGCTTCTAGAATTTTATTTTTCTGCTGCGTGTAAATCCAAGACATTGCGATAGAAGGTTTGTCTTCGATACCATCAAGTAACCCATTGACAATCGGACCATGAACTGACGTTTTTATATTCAATTTTACATCACTGCTATCTTTTACTTTAATGATTTTTTGCTGATAGGTGTAATTTTTAAACCCGTCTGTAGTAATGTACTGTTTTGGATTATTGGGATTATCTTTCTCTTGAAAAAAATCAACATCGTCATTTTCAAACATAGTTAATCCATAAGCATAATCACGGTTGTGTCCTAACAGCGGATATGGCACGCCTGCAATATAGTAACCGTAAATTTCATAATCTGGGCAAACAATATGCGCTTCATACCAAGTTCCAGGCTGTGAAAACATAATATGTGGATCATTGGCTAGAATCACTTTACCACTTTTTGTTTTGGCACCACCAATTACCCAACTGTTGCTTCCAATAAAAGCTGGCACTGGAGAAGTTTCTAATAGTTGTGTCACAGATTTTGCAATCGTAGCATATTCCTTAAATTTTCCTTTATAAGATTTGAGCTGTGTTGTTCCAAGCGAACCTTCTAAACCAAAATCTTGCAGATAGTCCATGCCATATTTGTCTCGAATATCAGTTAACAACGGATCGGTTTTTTGTGCCATAGCGAAACTAAAGGACATATATCCCAAAATATTGTACACGTCTTTTAAGACAAATTTTTCTTGCTTAATATCCAATAATGTTAATTCTATTGGAGTAATACCTTCCTCTATGTATTGATTTATCCCTTTGAGATAGGCATTAGCTAATAAATAGGTTGGAGCGTTTTTATCTAATTGGTCAATTGCTTTTTGAGAGTTTTCATCAATACCAGTTCCTAAAAAAAATTGGTCATTTTTTAATGCTACATTTCCAAATATTTCAGCCAATTTTCCAGGTGCAATACGACGCATGAGTTCCATTTGCCACAATCTATCTTGTGCATGAACATATCCCAACGTTGTCATCGCATCGATTTGATTTTCTGCATAAATATGTGGCACACCATAATCGTCGATATAAACAGTGGTTGGTTTGCTTAGCCCTGCTAATGTTAGATTACCTTCGTATTTAGGTTTAGTGTATTGGAGGAAAGCGACGGCAATAGCAGCTAGTAAAACAAATAAAATTAGAATTGCTAGAGAAACTTTTTTGATTTTTTTCATAGGATGAAATTATATATCAAATATACTCCAAGTTTTAAAAAAAAGGCACAAATCGATCATGATTTGTGCCTTTTAAAATTCTTATAGTTTACTTATTTATTTCTTTTTGTCATCAAGTATTGCACCTGTTCCTGCGCCAACTCCTGCACCAGCTAAACCACCAATAATTGCACCTTGACCTTTTTTCTTGCTTACAATTGCTCCGGTTGCTGCGCCAACTCCAGCGCCAATCACTGCACCTTTTGCAGCACCACTCCAACCTTTTCTTTTGGTGGCGGTTGTAGTTGTTGACGAATTACCATTTTGATTGACGTAAATCATTTCTTTTTGTGTCGCTGCTTTTGTAGCTTCTACTTTCATTGAGTCTATAATTCTTTGTTTTTCTGCTACAACTTTCATGGAGTCAATTGTAATTTGCTTTTCATCATTGACAACTCCCATGGCATCCGTATTTTTACAAGAAGTGATTATCAAACCAATCAAAACCGATAGTGTAAGCGCTAAATTTTTCATAACTTATTCATTTTTATTTCTATGTTGCAAATATGAAACTTGTATCAATCATACTGCTTACACAATTGAAAGGAAGTGTTATATAATTCAAATAAAAAAAGCCTTTCTAAAAAATTTAGAAAAGCTTGTAATGATCACTTAAATTATTTTTATTTTCTTAGAAATTCGGCTCTATTCCCCACATTCATACCATTGTTCTTGGCTAACACTCCACACATGTGGAAAAGCATTCGTGCGCCTACGTTTCCATCCCAATCGTCGTTCTCGCCTGGAGCAACTTCAACCAAATCAAAACCAATGATTTCTTTACCGCTTTCGGCTAATTTGTTAAATAAATAAGTGGCTTGTTCAAACGAAAATCCTCCTGGCACTGGTGTTCCTGTATTTGGACAATACCAAGAATACATGCCATCGATGTCAAATGAAACACATACTTTTTGAGGCAAGGTAGCAATGATGTCCTCACATTGTTGTGCCCAAGTTTTTCCTTCGAAAGTTTCCTTTTTCAAATCTGTATCGGTGTGGACTAAAACTCTTCCTTTTTGTGAATTTACAACGGCAACTTCTTGTTCGCAAAAATCTCGAATTCCAACTTGTACAATTTTTGAAATTTGTGGAATTTGTAATGCATTATACATAATGGATGCATGTGAATAGGTAAATCCTTCATAAGCAATGCGTAAATCCATGTGCGCATCTAGATGTAATATTCCAAAATTATCGTGTTTTGTTGCTAACGCCTCGTAGTAACCAAGCGGAGTAGAATGGTCTCCACCAAGTAGTACCACTTTTTTTCCTTGATTTATCCAATGCAAAACCGTTTCTTTAACTTGCGTATGTAAGTCACGACAGACGATATTTATTTTATCTAAATCAGTTTGTAACGCTGGAATATCGGCAACATTTTGTCCGTCTTCTAAAGCTTCAATTATCGGCTGTGCTAGCGCTTTGTACTTGTCAGAATTGATTTTCCAACTTTCGGGAATTTCAGCTAAATACATTCCTAGTTTCCATAACTCTGGAAAATCCTGATGATTTAAATCCACCTGAAAAGAAGCGTCGAGAACAGCATTTGGACCTTCTGATGCGCCAGCGCCGTAACTCACAGTAACTTCCCAAGGCACGGGAATGATAATAATTTCTGATTGTTCAGCTGAAAATGGCAAGCCGAAAACGGTAGCATCTGCTAATCCCGGTTGCGATGGGTCAAAATTGTCTATGATTTCTTGTTTGGTCATTATTTCTTAATTTGATTTGTCATTCCGGAGAAAGAGGAAACTCTACAACTAAATTAATCAATTTAATGAGTTTCCTCTTTCGTTGGAACGGCAATATTGTAGATTAGTTATTTAACGATTGTATCCCTTCTTTCAATATTTGTCCAAAATTATACATGTCTTCATAAGACGTATAAAATGGAACTGGTGCCAATCGAATTACGTTAGGTTCGCGCCAATCGGTGATCACGCCATTTTTGATTAAGTAATCAAATAAGCTTCGACCTTGCCCATGAAGAAAAACGGATAACTGACAAGCGCGTTCGTCTTGATTGCCTGGTGTGATAATTTCAAATTCAGTTCCCTCAATTTCGTTATCTATTTCGTGAAGAATGAATTCTAAATACGCGGTAATTTGGTTTCTCTTTTTAATCAGTTTTGGCATTCCTACTTTGGCGAACATCTCTACTGAAGCTAAATAAGGCGCCAAAGATAGAATGGGTAAATTGGAGATTTGCCATCCATCAGCGCCAATGATAGGGTTGAATTTTTGTTCCATTTTGAAACGGTTTTCTTTTATATTTCCCCACCAACCTGCAAATCTTGGTAAATTACTATTGTGATGTTTTTCGTGAATAAAACAACCAGAGGCATTTCCTGGTCCTGAATTCATGTATTTGTAGGAACACCAAGCCGCAAAATCGATATTCCAATCATGCAGGTGTAATTCAATATTTCCTGCCGCATGTGCCAAATCAAAACCAACGATTGCACCCACTTTATGTCCGGCTTCGGTGATGGTTTTCATATCAAACACTTGTCCGGTGTAATAATTTACGCCACCAAAAAGTACGAGTGCTAGCTCATCACCAATTTCCTCAATTTTTGATAAAATATCTTCAAGACGAATATTGTGTTCACCGTCTCTTCGTTTAATTTCAATGATGGTGTCTTTTGAGTCATAGCCGTGATGCTCTACTTGTGATTGAAACATATATTGATCAGAAGGAAATGCTTTTTCTTCGCAGATGATTTTATATCGTGTTTTTGTTGGGCGATAAAATGAAACCATTAACAGGTGAAGATTTACCGTTAATGTATTCATAACCGTAATTTCTGCAGGTTTTGCACCAACTATTTTACTTAGCGGTTCGGCAAAACGTTCGTGATAATCCCACCAAGGTTTTTCTGCATAAAAATGTCCTTCTACTGCAAGGTTTGCCCAATCATTCATTACTTCATCCACATAGGTTTTTGCTATTTTTGGTTGCAAGCCTAATGAATTTCCTGTGAAATAAATCACATTTTTTTCGTTATGTTGCGGAAAAATAAATTCGTCTCGGTAGTGTTTTAATTCGTCTTGTTGATCAAGTTGTTGAGCGAATTCGCGGGTATTTTTAAATGTCATTTTGTTTTGTTTGGATTGTAAAAATAGAAAAAAGAGTAAAGAGTAAAGAACAAAGAGCAAAGAATTTTACTGTGAGGTTGTTGTAAAAAACCCAATCTAATTTTTAAAACTAGATTGGGTTGTTCAATATGCACTTCAACTGCGCTCAGTGTGACAGCACAGTTTTATATTATCAACATGGCATCGCCATAAGAATAAAAACGGTATTTTTCTTTAACTGCTTCTTCGTAGGCTTTTTTCATTAAATCGTGGCCACAAAATGCAGAAATCATCATTAGTAATGTTGATTTTGGAGTGTGAAAATTAGTTACCATACAATCTGCTATGCTAAAATCATAGGGTGGAAAAATGAATTTATTTGTCCATCCTGTAAAAGGATTTAAAGTTCGTTGTGAAGAAACTGAACTTTCTATTGCTCTCATAGAAGTTGTCCCTATGCAGCATACTCTTTTTTTGTTTTCTTTCGCTTTATTGATAATATCGCATGCTTCTTGAGAGATAAACAACTCTTCTGAATCCATTTTATGTTTTGATAAATCTTCTACTTCTACTGGATTGAATGTTCCTAAACCAACGTGCAGTGTTACCTCAGCAAAATCAATCCCTTTAATTTCTAGTCTTTTTAAAAGATGTTTAGAAAAATGTAATCCAGCAGTTGGTGCCGCAACAGCGCCTTCTACTTTTGCATAAATGGTTTGGTAACGCTCTGCATCTTCTTCGGTAACTTCGCGATTGATGTATTTTGGGATTGGTGTTTCTCCGAGTTCAGTAAGTTTTTTTCTAAATTCAGTATAAGAACCATCATATAAAAAACGCAGCGTTCTGCCACGTGATGTGGTGTTGTCGATCACCTCAGCAACTAAAGAGTCGTCATCTCCAAAATATAATTTATTTCCAATTCTAATTTTTCGTGCCGGATCAACTAATACATCCCAAAGTCTTTGCTCAGCGTTTAATTCTCTTAACAAGAAAACTTCGATTCGTGCTCCTGTCTTTTCTTTGTTGCCATACATTCGGGCAGGAAAAACTTTTGTATTATTCAAAATCATTACATCTCCATCGTCAAAATAATCAATGATGTCTTTAAACAACTTGTGTTCGATGGTTTTTGTTTTTCTGTTAACAACCATTAATCTTGACTCGTCTCTGTTTTCTGATGGGAATTCGGCAAGTAATTCGTTGGGAAGATTAAAGTTAAAATGAGATAATTTCATTAAAAAAAAGTTTAAGAGTTTAAGAGTTTGAAAGTTTAAGAGTGTCTTCTTAAATCTTTAAAAATCTGAGTGCAAATATACGATTGTGAAATAGGCGTTGTCAAGTAAATAGGAGTTTATTTTTATTTTACTATTTTTGCCAAATAAATCGGGATGTAGCGCAGCCAGGTAGCGTACTAGCATGGGGTGTTAGGGGTCGCTGGTTCGAATCCAGTCATCCCGACTTTTATTCTTTCTGTATTGTAAAACCAATACTTTTCAAATCGTCCCAAAACGTGGGATAGGATTTTGAAACTACTTCGGCATTTTCAATGATAATGGGAACTCTTAATGCTAATGGTGCAAAAGCCATTGCCATTCTGTGGTCTTGATAGGTTTTTATCACACAATTTTCGTTGATTTTTTCCGAAGATTCTAAAGTAAGACTATCATTGGTTACCGAAATCGTTACTCCTAGTTTTGTCAATTCGTTTTTTAAGGCTTCTAGTCTGTCGGTTTCTTTAATTTTTAAGGTGTGTAATCCTGTTAGATGACAACCTATACCTAACCCGAAACAAGTTACTGCAATGGTTTGTGCGATGTCGGGTGATGATTGAAGATTTAAGAATAACGTCCCGAAGCTTCGGGATTGTCTTTTGATATTGTAATTGATTTTTGAAATTGTGATTGAATTATCATCATTGAAAACAGTTTCCACTCCAAAGTTCTTATAAATTTCAACTAGCACGGAGTCTCCTTGTAGACTATTTTTTTTATAGCTTGACAAAGTAATTTTTGTTCCAATTTCAGATAAAGCAACAATGGAAAACCAATAGGAAGCAGAAGACCAATCGGATTCAATTGTGATGTTTTGCCCTTCGACTGTACTCAGGGTGACAAGTGGGTTAACTTTTATTATATTTTCTTCAAATGATGTTTCAACGCCAATATTGTTAAGCAACTCTATAGTCATGTTAATGTAGGGAAGCGATGTGATTTCTCCTTCGAGTGTGAGTTCTAATCCGTTTTCAAGTTTTGGAGCAATTAATAAAAGTGCCGAAATATATTGACTACTAACATTAGCTGGAAGTGAAACTTTGCTTTTGTTTACTTTTTTTCCGATGATTTTCATGGGTGGAAATCCTTCCTTTTCTTGATAACTGATTTCAGCTCCAAGTTGCTGTAAGGCATCAACCAATATCTTTATTGGGCGTTCTTTCATGCGAGAAGAACCGGTTAACACTACTTCTTTTCCTTCTTGAATGGCAAAATAGGCAGTTAGAAATCGCATGGCTGTTCCGGCGTGATGAACGTCGATTTCAGTTGGCAGTTGGCAGTTTTCAGTTTTCAGTTTTTGTAAAGCTTTTTCCATCACTTCACTATCGTCAGAATTGGAAGCATTTTCTAATGAAATAGTTGGATATAAAGCTTGCAACAATAACAATCTGTTGGTTTCCGATTTACTTCCGGTGATTGAAATTTCGAGTTTCGTCCCTAGGCTTCGGGAGCGAGTGTCGAGTTTTGAAATATATTGTAGATGTAGATTCATTTTTAGTTGTTTCACTGAGACACACAGAGTAGCACAAAGATACACTGAGAAACTTCCATCTCCCAGCTTCCATCTCCCAACTTATTTCAATTTCTCATTATTCTGATGCCTGTCGTGGTCGCGATTGGTTTTTAGCTCCATTTTTTTATCAAAAGCCGCTTGAAGGTCAATCCCTGTTTGATTGGCAAGACACAACACTACAAAAACTACATCGGCTAGTTCTTCGCCAAGGTCTTTGTTTTTGTCGCTTTCTTTTTCGGATTGTTCGCCATAACGACGCGCAATAATTCGTGCCACTTCGCCTACTTCTTCGGTAAGTTGTGCCATATTAGTTAGTTCGTTAAAATAGCGAACGCCGTGGTTTTTTATCCAGTTGTCTACTTCGAGTTGGGCGTTTTTTAGGTTCATTTGTTATTGTTTTGCCACTAATACAGAAAGGCGCAAAGTGAATTTATTTATAATTTTTATTATCGAGATATACGAAAATCTACTAAGAAAGAGGAGTTTGCTTCATCGTGAATTCCTTTTTTGATTAGGAATGGTTCACAACATAGTTCAAAAACCAGTTTGGAACTTTTTCTACATCTACAATTGTTACTTTTGAGCCTTCTTTAATATCTGCAATAAGCGAACTTGCCGAACCGGAATTATCCCAGAAATAAGCATCGTCAGAATTTCTTATTGCCTCTCGTAATTGTCCTAAACTTTTATAATATCTATCGATAACTGTTTCTGGTTTGACAGGATGACCATTTTGAGCAACTCTAACATTTACTCTACTTATGTTAATTTCAGGATCTTCTGTGGCTATATAATATAAGTAAACTTTAAATCCTTGACTTCTTGCATATTTTAAAAAGTCAATTTTACTTGGATGGCTCATCACGGTTTCATAAGAAAATGAAATTTGTGATGCAAGAAGTTGTTGTCGTATAAATTCTGCAATATCAGCTGCTAAATAGGAATCTACTTCTGCATTTATCTTTAAAATATTTTTCTCTACTACTATTTTCGACCATAAAGCAGGCTCTTTTCTTTTTATTGGCGAAAAAGTACTTTTTTTAAAAAAGTCTTGCAGTTGTTCTTGCGATATATTTAACTGAAATGAATTGAACAATACTATTTTAGATTCTTTAAGTTGTAGTTCAATATCATCGGCATTGATGTAAACACCAAAAGGAATAATATCTTGCAAACTTTTTATGATTGTTGTTTTACCAGAACCATTTGGACCAGCAAAAACGCGCATTCTCTTAATGCCCATTTTATTTAAGAATAAACTGTTTTTTGAGTTTAGTTTGAGACTTTTCTATTCTTTTTACAAAATGCTTAGAACCATCAGAAGCGATTTTATATAGAGTACCATTTTCTTCTATATAAAAAGGTATATGTGTTTGTTTG
Source organism: Flavobacterium aureirubrum (assembly GCF_038739835.1). Lineage (NCBI taxonomy): Bacteria > Pseudomonadati > Bacteroidota > Flavobacteriia > Flavobacteriales > Flavobacteriaceae > Flavobacterium > Flavobacterium aureirubrum. The sequence goes on along the minus strand of NZ_JBCGDO010000011.1, from coordinate 81,806 downwards.
GCTTTATCATTTGCTTTTAAAGTTGCAAAAAAAACAGCTCCGGCAATAGCTCCAATGGTTGCACCTTCTTGATTATCATCAGCAATTAATGCTCCTAATGCAGCACCAATAATACCGCCAGCTACTAAATTTTTTACTATTTCATTATCATTGTTCATAACACAAATGTACGTATTATTTGTTTAGTTTTTAAGCCTGTAAACATATCTTTAGTTTGTAAATCTCAATTTCTAGTTTAGTGTTGTTATGTTGTTCAACTTCGAGTTGGGCGTTTTTTAGGTTCATGGTTTATTGTTTTTTTTAACCCTAACAGGGTTTTGAACCCTGTTAGGGTTGCGTTGTACTTAAAGATTTCGTTATTTGTCATACAATCCTTTTCCTTGCAGAATATGTTCTTTAAATTTTTCGATTTGATTTTCCCTTGATTTTTTTAATTTTAAAGAGGAAAAATAGCGCACATAATTTTGTTGTTGTATTGGGTTTAATTGAACGAAGGCGTTATATAATTGAGGCATAGTAGCCAAAGCTAATTCAAACTCGGCAGGCATTTTGCAATCTGAATTATCTTCAAAAAGTACTTTCATTCCTGCACGATGCATTTGTATCGCCTGATTGATATAATCTTTAATAATTCTTTTATTGCTCATTACTTCCTTTTGATTGGTAAATCGCAGTTGTCTTGCTGACTGTACCTTATCGTTTTCTACTGCTAAAATAAAATGATAATCGTTGATCAAAGCACCTTGAAAAAAAACTACGGCACAATATTCATGAAAACTTTGTAATAAAATTATAGGATCGTTTCCAATAATGTAGCAAGGTTTACCCCATTTAATTGCTTCTACCATATCAAAGTCTTGAATAATTTTGCGCAGGGCTAAAAATTCATTTTTCCATTTAGGGTTTCGTTTGATAAATTCCTCTACGGTAGCAGGTGGTTCATGTTTTGCCATGGCTTGTCGGTTTTACTTTTTTAATCCTTTTTATATTTTTTTAACCCTAGCAGGGTTTTGAACCCTGTTAGGGTTAAAAATTTCCTGTTTATGAATTATAGTATTCTACTCCAATTATTGGGGTCAAACATATCGTTGTCTTTTTCAGATTGTATCATTTTTTCGGCCAGTTCTTTCATGGCATCGGCATTTTCTTCATTATTTACTATACAATCCATCACATATTCGCGCACGGCGGCAGTGGCAAGGTCTATTTCGCGCATTTCTTTATCGAGTTCCTCTTGTGCCATGACTAGGTTAGCTTCGGCTAGTTTTTCGTCTAAAATAGCGTCTTCATATTGGTCAATCATGTTGTCAAAATTGTCGAAGCCTTCCACCATGGTGCTAACATCATCTCCGTTCTCAGCGGCTATTTCCTCGGCTAGTTGTTTTAACTCTCTTAGTATATCTGCTTGTTCAAGCAGGGGTTGGGCAACTAACCACTCTTCTAGGGCATTTTCGTTTTCGTCAAAAATGATTTCTAATAGTTTTTCACGATATTTCATGGTCGCTCTTTAATTAATTAGCCACACTACGCTTGTTTACTGCTGGGTGGTATAGTACACAAATATAAAAATAATTGTGAACTTATACTTACTAATACGTAAAGGAGGTTAGGTAACGTGAAGCAAGGCTATGCCACATTAAAAATGAGGGCTATAAGGTTGTAGACGGTGTTTTTAATCTTGTAAAAGGCGTTTTTACTATTGTAGACGGTGTTTTTACTATTGTAGACGGTGTTTTTAATGTTGTAAACGGTGTTTTCAATGTTGTAGACGGTGTTTTTAATGTTGTAGACAGTGTTTTTAACATTGTAGACGGTGTTTTTACTATCGTAGACGGTGTTTTTAATTATAAATATGCCTATTTATTATTATATTCTTTTATTTTAAAACATTTTGTTAAAGTATTCATAAATTTTTAACATTTGCTTTGAAATCAGAAATAGGCTATTTATTTTTGATATAGTGTATTTGAAATCATTAGTAATTTAATTTTATTTATCATGGCAACACGAACACCAGGAAGAATAAAGCTTCCTTCTAATGTTACCGATTTATTAGAATTGGCTAATAAAATCTACGAAAAACATCAAGCAGATGGGGCCGCTTCGCCACTGAATGCACAACAAGATTATGACTGGTCTATGGAAGGACCCAAAATTTCTCCCTGTTTAACCAATCATAACAAAGCCGAAGAAGCTATGAAAGTAGCCGAAAGGTTTTATAAAGAAAGAGATAATGATTTGCCAGCTATTAGAGCCATTGTTCAAAATAGTGCTCAGTTACTGAAAAGCGTATATGCTAAAAATCCAAAAGTGTTGGGCGATTATGGTTTTGTAGTGGATGACACTAAAAAAGTGAAAAAATCGTAACTGATTTGAGATGCAGTTAATAATGGTGAACTTTTAATGAAGTTCACCTTTTTTTATTTGTAAAGGCGGATACTGTATAGCACTATTTTGTATCATTGTTTATTACAAAATGAAAAAATTACATTTTTACAGTATATATTTTTACATTTTACATAAATAAACACTATTTCAATTTTTCGTTATTCTGATACCTGTCGAAACCTATACTAAATGTGATTATTTTTTGTCTCATTACCCTTTTTTCAAAACAATTTTTTCCGTTTGTATTTCAATGATTTTTTTATAGAAATTTTTCAATATTTCGTAATATCCCGATTCTATAGTCGCTTGATTAGTATCATGAGTATAAACCAATTGTATTTGTTTTCCAGTATTTGAAATCATGTACCTCAAATTTGCCAAATTATCAGGCATTGATAGCGCCATTTCCTTTGGCAAGGTTTCAACTACATATCCTTCTGGAATGGTGAAATTGATTATCACTTTATCTTTATTTGGATAAATAAAATCTATTGGATATTCACGTTTTTCTTTTTTGAATGGATTTTCAGTTTTCATTAAAAATAAAAAAGGTGAAAAATACATTTTGTCGCCTATAATCTCCACAACATTTGATGTAGTAAAATCGTAATTTTCAATAATTGGCAAATCTAATTCTTCACTATTTTGCACTGTGTAGGAACTTATTTCGATACCTGGATAAATTTTTTCTAATTTTTCGACCTGACTCTGAGACGAAAATCCGTTATGGTTTTTTCTGAATAGAAATGCATTATAATCAAAGTATTGTTCCCGAACTTTTCCCGCAACTTCTCCTTGTTGATTTATACTAGCAATAATGTTTGTTACATTATTTGAATTTGTTTTGGGCATTAAATCTATTTCTTCCGATGTTCCATCTTTTCTAATCAATCGTCCGCTTCCGTTTAAAACTCTCACTGGTAGTCTGTTACTATCGGAAAGCTTCTCCGTGGCGTCCATCAGTAAAATAGTGTTATTGACATTGACTGCAACAATAACGTAGTTGAAAAGCGTTTTATTAGGAAAATAAGCAATTCCATTTTCTCTTGTACTCACTAAAACGGGATTTGCATCAATTCCTGACATACGAAGCATGGAAACTAACATTAAATTTATTTCGGCAACATTACCTACTTTTTCGACATAGGCAATTTCAACTTTTTGTCGAGGGTAATACCCATATTTTTCATTCCAATTCATCCTATTTTTGACATAACTGAAAATGCGTTTGACTAATTCTTCCTGTGTTTGTGCACTATTCTTAATGGATAAAATATCATTTTTAAAGTATTCAAAACTTGTAATGGCTGCATTGAAATCTTTATCGTCATAAATAGATTTTGCAACGTCTTCCCAGGTCGTGGCAATTTGCTTTGGCTCTTGTTCTGGATATCTTATTGTTTGTAGCTCTTGTTCAAGTTTACCATAATAATTGGCAATGTTATTGACAAAATCTTCTTCAATTAATGCAGGAATATTGCTTGCTTTATACTGACTTATTATTTGTTTATATCTTAGATTTTTTGTTTGAGATGCATAGCCTACTTTTCCTTCAAATGATTGTGAGGTTGTTTCAATCTTTTGATCTAGACTTAAATCGATGTATCCTTTACGTATGCTTTTATATATATAAAATTCTGGTATAAATGAATTATATTCTGCATAATTGACTGGTATATCGTATTGGTATTGAAATTCAGGAAGTGTTGTTATATTTTCCGATTTCAACTTGTATTCTAATTCGATTATGGAACCTACTTTAACATTTGGAAAAGTAACTGACTTTGCTTCCCAATATTCGTTTATTTTTTCAGTGAATTTACCTTCTGATTTGACTTTAGTTTTCAGCACTTTATTATTCTCTAAATTATAAGTATAGCCTTCTTCAATCGTTACATTCTCATCCTCAAGATTTTCATAACCAACATAATAAGGAATTTTAAAGTTGGCCCAATTTAAACCTTCTTTTTTGTAAATCTTGATTTTTATTTGAAAAGTTGTAATTGTTGTAAATCCATTTTCTTCGGCGTAAAGGAAATCCGTTTTTGCTTTTTTGAAAATATAAGCCGCCACGGCCGAAGTATCGCTTTTATGTTGCTTTTCCAGCAATTCTGCTTTGGTCACTTGTCCTAACTCGAGTTTTTGGGCAACAGAGGTTAGTGAAAACAGAAAAACCCAAAAAAAAATTAAAAAACAACTGCGCATATCTATCCTTTTTTGAGTACAATTTTTTCTGTTTGCTTATTGACAATTTCTTTAAAGAAATTTTTTAAAGCTTCATAATCTTCGGACTTAATAATGGCTTGATTGATATCAACTGTAGAAACTAACTGAACTTGGCTGCCATTATTAGAAATATTATATTTAAAACTACCCAAGTTATCGGGCATCGCAACAGAAATTGATTTTGGCAAAGTCTCCACAGTATATCCATCAGGTATTTTTAAACTGATATTAAATTTATCCTGATTTGGGAAAACAAAATCAACGGGATATTCTCTCACTTCTTGTTTAAACGGATTTTCTGTCATGGCTAAAAATAAAAACGGAGAAAAATACATCTTATCACCTATTATTTCTACAGCATTATTGGTTTTAAAATCATAATTTTCAATAATTTGCTTCGATAAATCGGTTGCATTTTGTACTTCATATTCACCAATTTCTATTCCTGCATATTTCTTCTCGAGTTTATCAATAGCGCTTTCTTTTGACAATCCGTTGTTGTTGTTTCTAAAAAGAAATGCGTTGTAATCAAAATATTGCTCTCTAATTTTTCCAGATACTTCGCCTTGCAAGTCGATTGTTGCCATAAGATTAATTACATCATTGGAATTGGTCTTTGGCATTAAATCTATCTGAGCTGAACTTTCATTTTTTCTTATAATTCTTCCAAACCAATTTAAGTCTTGGATAGGCAATATATCAGGATGGGAAAACTTATTGGTGGCGTCAAGTATGATTAATTTATCTTGTAATTCTATCCCTGCAATAACATTATTAAAAGAAGTTCTTGACGGAAATAATGGAATCCCATTGCCTCGAGTACTTATTAGGATAGGATTGGCATCAATACCTGCATAACGCAACATAGCAGTAAGCATCAAATTGATTTCGGCTGAGTTCCCTTTTTTATCTTCGTAAGCTTTTTTAACTCCATCAGCACAATAAATCCCGTAGGTTTCATTCCAATTCATTCTTGATTTTACAAAGTTAAAAACGAGCATTATTCTATCATCTTGAGATAAAGTTCCATTTAAGGTAGCATCTAAGTCATTTTCAAAATATCCTGCTTTTTTTAACTCTTCGCCAAAGTTTTTACTTTCATATATTCTTTTAGTTACTGTTTCCCAGTCTGATGAATAACTTTTATAAGGTTTTTTTGGAAAATTTTCCCCAGATAATTCATGTAAAATAGATGCTCTATAATTATTGATATTATTAACAAATGCTTCTTCTTTAATCGCTGGAACATCTTGAAGAGTATATTTAATTTTATCTTCTGAATACTCTATAAATTGTTGTGAATATGATGATAGATTAATTTTTTTAAATTGCTTTTCTTTCGTAATACTGGGAGTTAAAAAACCTTTATATCTGACATTAAAAATATAATACTCTGGAATACTGGTTGTGAATTCAGAGAAGTTAACAGGTATAATTTTTTGAAAATCCCACTGTGGAATATTTCTAACATATGGTGAACGTATCTCAATTTTGTATTCAATTATGGAACCTTCCTTTACATTGGGCATGGTTATCTTTATTCTTGACCAAAATTTGTTTATTTTTTCAATAAACTCACCTTGGCTATTCAACTTTACTTTTTCGACTTTATCATTTACAAGATTATAAGTATCGGCTTTAACTATTTTTATCTTTTCATTATCTCCACCATCATCAGTATAATAAGTTAACGATTGATTGGCAAAATCGTATCCTTCTTTTTTATAAATTTTTATTTTGGTTGTTATTTCAGTTAGTAATTCAAAACCAGACGTTAGAGAATAAGAATACGAAACTTTCCCAACATTAAACAATATAGCTGCAACGGCAGATGTATCGCTTTTATGTTGCTTTTCCAGCAATTCTGCTTTGGTCACTTGTCCTAACTCGAGTTTTTGGGCAACAGAGGTTAGTGAAAACAGAAAAACCCCAAAAAAAATTAAAAAACAACTGCGCATATCTATCCTTTTTTGAGTACAATTTTTTCCGTTTGCTTATTGACAATTTCTTTAAAGAAATTTTTTAAAGCTTCATAATCTTCGGACTTAATAATGGCTTGATTGATATCAACTGTAGAAACTAACTGAACTTGGCTGCCATTATTAGAAATATTATATTTAAAACTACCCAAGTTATCGGGCATCGCAACAGAAATTGATTTTGGCAAAGTCTCCACAGTATATCCATCAGGTATTTTTAAACTGATATTAAATTTATCCTGATTTGGGAAAACAAAATCAACGGGATATTCTCTCACTTCTTGTTTAAACGGATTTTCTGTCATGGCTAAAAATAAAAACGGAGAAAAATACATCTTATCACCTATTATTTCTACAGCATTATTGGTTTTAAAATCATAATTTTCAATAATTTGCTTCGATAAATCGGTTGCATTTTGTACTTCATATTCACCAATTTCTATTCCTGCATATTTCTTCTCGAGTTTATCAATAGCGCTTTCTTTTGACAATCCGTTGTTGTTGTTTCTAAAAAGAAATGCGTTGTAATCAAAATATTGCTCTCTAATTTTTCCTGATACTTCGCCTTGAGAATCTATTGTTGCCATTAGATTAATTACATCATTAGAATTGGTCTTTGGCATTAAATCGATTTGAGCTGAGCTTTCATTTTTTCTTATAATTCTTCCAAACCAATTTAAGTCTCGAATTGGTAATATATTAGGTAATGAATACCTGTTGGTGGCGTCTAATAAAAGTACTTGATTTTCCAATTCAATACCCGAAATCACGTAGTTGTAGGCTGATCTACTAGGGAAAATTGAAATCCCGTTAGAACGAGTACTTACCAAAATTGGATTAGCATCAATTCCTGCATACCTTAGCATCGCAGTTAACATCAAGTTGATCTCTGCCGCACTACCTTTTTTTTCTTGATAGGCTTTTTTTACTCCATCAGGACAGTAAACACCAAATGTTTCATTCCAGTTTATCCTCGACTTTACGTAGTTAAATATAAGTCCTGCTCTTTCTTCAAGTGATGAAATACTATTAATAATCGCATCGATATCTTTTTCGAAATAACCTGTTTTATTTAATTCGCCACCAAAATTTGGATCTTGATATATGGTTTTTACAACCGACTCCCAATTCGTTGAATATGACTCATAATTAGCATTTGGAAATTTTGTTCCTGCTAATTCATGCACAACTGTACAGCGGTAATTGTTTATATTATTAACAAAAACTTCATTCTTTAATGGTGGAACATTTGAAATAAAAAACTTAGTTATCGTTTCAGAAAAATCTATGGATGAATTTACCTTACCTGTGTTTAAACCTCTTTGTAACACTTCACTAGGACTTAATGTGTAGCTATAATTAATTTGTCTATTTTTAATTTCTTTTGAAGAATCTGGAGCGAAATACCCTTTAAAATAAGTGTTGTACGTAAAATACTCGGGAATATTTGTGCTATACTCTGAATAGCCAACAGGAATATCTTTTTGAAACTCCCAATCGGGAAAATTACTAAAATAGGGTGATCGCAAAGTAATTCTATATTCGATAATAGAACCTTCTTTCACATTTGGCATCGTTATTTTTTTTCTATTCCAATATTGATTTACCTTTTCAACGAACTCGCCGTCATTTCCTAATTTTGACTTTACAATTTTATCTCCAACCAAATTATAAGTTGCTGCTTTAGATATATCTATTCTTTCAGTTCCTCTATTTCCGATGTACAAATCCTCTGAATGATTAGCATACTCATATCCTTCTTTTTTGTAAATTTTGATTTTTATATCAATTTCTGTAATTATTTCAAAACCTTCATCTCCAGAATAATTGAAATGTGTTTTTGCAATATTAAATAAATAAGAAGCAACGGCAGATGTATCTGTTGGACATACTTTTTGTTTAAGTTCGTCGACGGTTACTTTTCCTAACTCGTACGCTTGTGAAAAACCAATGGTACTTGCCACTAATAAAGCGATGATAAATATTTTCTTCATAATTTATGATTTTGTGATAACCACTTTCGAGTTATCGGTTTTGGCAATGATTTCTCTAAACTTTCGGTAACTTTCGTATTTAGATTTGTCATAAATGCCCTTTTTTATTATTAATTTTCGTTTGCACAATATTTTACTTGGATTAATTAAATTAAATTCGATTTTATAAAACCCAAATTCGGTTTCTTGTTCAAATGCATTCGGTTTTGCTTCAATAATATACCCTTCCGGAATGGTAACTTCAATTTCTTCTTCATTAGTATAACCTCTATCAATTTCAAATGGAGATTCGCGAGTTCGATATTTTTTTGGAACATAATAACTTTGATCAAAAGCATTTACTGCAAACATTAACTTGCCTCCGGAATTTTGTGCGTAGCCTTCTGCTTCTAGTTCAACGTGTTCTGTAAATTCAATTGCAGCTTGGTTGTTATTATAGGTAATTTTGGTGATATTGAGATTATTAATATTGCTAAACTCTTCTTTATAATTTTTAATTTGATTTTCTCTGCTTAAGCGTTCTTTTCCAAACTCTTTATCATAGCGCAACCCTTTTGACACAATTTGTATTTTCCCTAGTAAATCTCCGTCTGGTGTAATGGTATAATTTCCTTTTGTGGCTTGTAAATTGTCTTTTTCTGTAAAGGTTTTCGTTTTTACAATTTCACCTCCATCAGGTTTTACTAACAATACATTTCTGTCATCAGTAAAATTTCCTTGAAATCCAAAGGGCATAATCTGACTAGTGCATTCTAACCAAATTAAATTATTGTCCGATGGTAAAGCTAAAATGATGTGATTTCCATCTACTGAAGCAAAATCACTTTGCAAATCTTTAGTTTCATCAGAGTCAGCGTAAACCACAGTATAATAAGAGGGAACACCAACTGTTTTTAACAAACATCGGGTATAATTAGTCAATGCTTTACAATCGCCATAACCTAATTTATCAACATCTTTCGCCAGCATGGGTTTCCATCCGCCAATTCCAACTTGAATACTGACATATCGTGTCTTCTCTTGAACAAACTTGTAAACAATCTTTGCAATTTCAAGCGGATTTTTTTCATCACCAACTAATTGTTTGATTTTCAACTTTGTTTCCTCGGGAATTTCTTCAGTATCGGCAAGCAGTGAACTGTAGTACCATTTTCCAAAATCAGACCAATTTGCAGCATTTCCTGTAACATTTTCAAGTTCGAAATTCTCCAGAGCAAAGTATACAAAAGGAAAGGTATTCTTAAAACCAGGACTAAGTTCTTCCCGCTTTTTTGCAAATAAATTTTTTGCAGAATAACTTATAGAAGTTGCTGTTTCCTTCTTTTCTAATCGATACGCATCTGAAAAATTTGCCTCTTTCGTTTTTAACTTCAATTCTGCTTTATAAGAAACTGTGATTAATGATTTTTCGGTGCTTACTAAATAATCGTCCACAGGACTCCATGGACGAATAAATGCGGTATTAGATGTTACAACTTCCGTTTCAAAAACCATCGTAAAGGGATAAGTAATTGGAGTAAAATTTAAATAAAGCGCTCGATTATCGTTAAAAACCGAAAAACCATCAGCAACACTTGTATCAGTAAAATCACCTTTTTTGTATGACTTCAAATGTTTACCAAAGGCATCGTATAGAGTAGCTTCAATTTTAACAATCCTTTTATTCTTATCATAGCTTTCAGCTAAATCCAAATTACGTATTCCTAATTCATTAAAAACTGTCATTACTCTAAGTGACTTTATTGTCATAGATTTTTGGGAAGTAACATCAATATTAATTTGACTTAAACGCAATACCGCATTTGCATTTTGCTTCAATGAGTCTGGAATAGTTAGAGTAGAATAGCCTAATTTTTGTCCAACACATAAAGTTGAAATAAAAAAAAGTAGAGCCGGTAATAAAAAAGTTTTCATCAAAATTAATTTTTTCAAAAATATAAAATTAACTTATCATTAACAATCTTATTCTTTATTTTTACTATCAATAATTATCGTCACCGGTCCATCGTTTATAAGTGCCACTTTCATATCGGCACCAAATTGTCCTGTTTGCACTTTTTTGCCTAGTTCGATTTCCATTTTAGCGATGAATTTTTCGTAAATAGGAATGGCAATTTCGGGTTTGGCAGCTTTAATGTAGCTGGGACGATTGCCTTTTTTAGTCAATGCGTGTAGCGTAAATTGACTAACGACGATTATTTCGCCATCAATATCTTTTAGTGATAAATTCATCACTTGATTTTCGTCGCTAAAAATTCGAAGGTTTACAATTTTAGCGGTTAACCAGTCAATATCTTCTTGATTATCTGCCTCTTCAATTCCGAGTAAAACTAATAATCCGGTGTTGATTTCGGCAACTATTTTGTTATCAATGGTTACTGATGAGTGCGTTACTCTTTGGATTACGGTTTTCATGGTTTGTGATAAAAATTTAATTCTCTTAATTTTTCGATTAAAGAGTTTCTAAATTTTAAATATGATGATAATTTTTTTAGTTCTGATAATTCAATTTTCTGACCAATGATTTGATACAAATCAGCAATATTTAATCCTTTATTTCTTTTCCTTTTGGTTTCGTCTTCTTTAGATAAACGAATGATATTTTCAATTACATTTTTGGGGTTTAAAATTAATTCGGGATTTAAATGAATACCTAATTCTGCGTCCGTTTTTTCAATTCCTATTTCATTTTTTAATAATTCTTTATCTGCCAACATCCAAGATTCCGTCATTTGAATTGGGACAATTGCAACTATATTTTTGCAATAGCTGGTATCTTGTTCTAAAAGTTTTTTTTGGGCAGGAATTATTTTTGATTGAAAAATTAAATTATCGTTTACTGCATCCGAGTCTGTATGAACAAACAAAAATAAAATACCAAATTTATCAGAAGCAACTTTCGATGCTTCAAGAACTTGCTGATTAAAATCTTTTTCTGATTTGTTAATGTTGATAATTTCTACTTTTGTTTCAATATCACCTGTACAATCAAACGCAACTTCTTCGAGAGTTCTTTCGACAACACTTGATAAAAATCTAACATCTGTACTTCCCTCTGTGAAAAGACCCGCAAGAATAAAATTACTCATAACTATACTATTGAGTCTTCAAATTCCGCCGTTTTTAAATAATCATTTACAATGGCCAATGTTAGTTTACGATCTTGTTCTGAAAAAACAAGTTTCAATTGTTGTAATGAATTATCTTTTATAACTGGGCTTATTTTAGTTGAATTCATTTTCATTCTTGCGCCACCAATATCCGAAATCGAAGTTCTCATTTGAGCATACCAAATGCTAACATTCTTATCATCTTTCCAAGTTTCCATATTACCAACTAAAACAGGTGAATGTGTGTTTACAATAACTTGTCGCAAAGGAATTTCTATTTCATTAAAATCAACACTTAAATCTTTCAACAACTCAGTCATTGCTTTAATTCTAAATGGATGAATACCATTTTCAGGCTCTTCAAAACACAACAATCCTGTATGCTTCTCATCAAACTCTAAAATACATAGAGCCAAAATTCTCAAAGTACCTTCAGATAAAACTCTTGAAGAAAACTCCTTTTTATCGGTATCTTTTAGTTTAATTAAATATTGTTTATTTTCATTATCATCAACAACATCTACCTCAATAAAATTGGGCAAAAAACTATTCAATTTTCTTGAAATCTCTTTCAATGAATATTTTTCATTTTGCTTTATTCTAAATAATGCTGCTGCTAAATTTTTCCCACTGACAGAAATAGTATCTTCTCCATTATTTTTACTTGTTGCTTGTCTTAAATCTTCGGGATTTAATTGCAAAAACTTCCAACTTTTCATTTCTTCTTTGGCAGCTAAAACGTGCGGGAAATCAACAGTATCAAAACTGCTTAAAACAGTTCTTGTCGCATTACTTAAAGGAAATCTTCTTTTATTACCTGTTGTTCCATCTTGAGGAACTTGTATTATTGCGAGTTCATTTTCAAAAACAGTTTGAATATATGGAATACCTCTTTTTCCAGTTACAACCTTTGGTCTCCAAAACTCTAGAGATTTTTTAGGAATTATTGCCGAAACCCAACTATCTTCTTGATGTTTTAAAGTAAACAAATTTTCTTTTGAAACAACTAAATCTTGTATTCCAGAAGAATTTGTTACTCTTTTTATAGATAATTCATATCGTAACCTTGTGTATTTAAGTTTAGTTTCATTACCCCAGGCATCTTTTATGTTTTTATTCACTAACATTTCTACAACAAACTCCATTTCTGAAGCATAATTATCATCACCATATTGCGTAAATAATTCAAAAAATTCTCCTCGTTGTTCATGAAATGCTCTTTTTAAATTATCCGTTTCAGCTAACCTTGATAACAATGTTAACGCATCAAATAAATTACTTTTACCCGAAGCATTAGCTCCTGCAATTACAGTAAATGGAGTTAACTCCATTTCAAAATTATGAAATGATTTAAATCCGTTAATTTTAAGATATGTTATCATTATAAAATTTTTTGATAATCCAAAAATACAATTATTATTTGAAACTAACTTTTCCTCGTTTCATCACTAGCTATTCTGTCGTCATTATAAACGTCAGCACGATAATGTTCGTCATCGCCTTCAAGGATTTTAAGATAACTGTTGTAGCGAGTCCAAGCAATTTTATTGTTTTCTAAAGCGTTTTTAACGGCGCAGTGTGGTTCTTCTTTGTGCAAACAGTTGTTGAATTTGCATTGGTCTTTTAGCTTAAAGAATTCTGGAAAATAACCACTAATCTCGGCAGGTTGCATGTCTACAATTCCAAATCCTTTTATGCCTGGTGTGTCGATTATCTTGGCATCAAATGATAAATCATACATTTCGGCAAAAGTGGTGGTGTGTTGCCCTTGCTTACTTTGCTCAGAAATGGTTTTGGTTTTTAAATCTAACTTGGGTTCTAAAGCATTTACTAAAGTTGATTTCCCTACACCCGAATGACCCGAAAACATACTAACCTTCTGCTTCATCATTTCTTTCAGTTGGTCTAGTCCTTTTTTTTCTGTTGAGGATATTTTCAAGCATTTATATCCAATTTCAGAATAGATATATTGCAGGTATAATTGCTCATCAATCATTGCCTCATCATAAGTATCGATTTTATTAAAAATCAAAACCGCTTCAATGCCATAAGCTTCGGCAGTAACTAGAAATCTATCAATAAAACTAGTCGTTGTTGGCGGATTATTGATGGTTATCAAAAGAAAAACAATATCAATATTGGAGGCAATAATATGTGTTTGTTTGGAAAGATTTACTGATTTTCGAACGATATAATTCTTTCTGTCGTGAATGTTGTTGATTTGTCCAACAGTTTCATCAGTGGTTTTATCCAATTCAAAATCTACTACATCGCCAACCGCAATTGGATTGGTACTTTTGATGCCTTTCATTCGGAATTTACCTTTGATACGGCATTCAAAAAACTCGTTGTCATTGGTTTTTACCGTATAAAAACTTCCTGTAGATTTATAAACTGTTCCTGTCAAAGTGAATTACGAATTACGAATTATGAATTACGATTTTGACAAAGGTAGAAAATTGTAGTTGCAATTTGTTTTAAAGTTTTTGGTAAAAAAAAAGGGCAATCTTTTGATTACCCTTCTTTGTATTATTTGATGTTTAATTTTTCTAAATGCAAACGAATTTGTTTCAGTTTTTTATTGTATTCTAGCAACAGTACATTACCTACTTTGGCAGGAAACACTCTAAAATCTACATCTTTTTCTTTTAGATATATTTTATCTTCGCTCAGCTGTCCGTCGTCATAAATTATAGTCTTAAACGCATTTTTGTTTTTCTCTCCTTTTATTCGTTCATAATCAACAAAACAAGCATAAAATCTATCATTGCCTTTGTCTAATTGGGTGTATTCATAGTCAAACGCTCCATATGCTTTCAGCGCATGTGCATTCAATTGTGGACTTCCAAAATCAGACAAACTTGGCGCTCTTGAAATGCTTTTGTCAAATTCTTTTATTTCTATTAATTTAAACTCTTTGTCAAATTTGAAAACTACAGCATCAGTAATCGAAATTTGTGTTGTAGCAGATTGACCACGAGATAAAACTGCCATGGCAATTCCGCCAGCACTTGCTGTTTTTTTATAAAACTCACCAATTGCAAAATATTCGTTTGATGCTGTTCTAACTACGTTATGGAAAAAAATATATCCTTTATCGCTGATATAATTTTTGCTGACTTTCGCAATTTTTGCCACGTCAACATCCCAACTGATAAAACTTTCTTTGATTGTTTTACCGTTCATGTCAACTAATTCCATAAACAATCCTTGACTTTTATCATCCACTATATTGTCGCCTTCTTTGAAATATTCGCCTACCAAAGCTATATTACCATCTTTTTCTAAAAAAGCATTTGTTATTAATCGTGGTTTTGATGCTTTTGAATATTCTCTGTCAAACAATAATTTTCCAGTAGTAATATCAATTACTTTTGTTCGTAATGTTAATTTTCTTGATAAAGCACCAGGTCTTGATGTTTCGAGTGCAACCAAAACTTTTTCGTTCACCTCGATTGGATTTATCATCAAAATTTCTTTTGACTCGTCAGGCGAATTGTATTCCCAACTTTTGCCACCATCGGTTGGATAATATTTTAAAGAGTAGCCAATTTTTTTATTGTCTTCAAATTTATTATATACAAAACCTTTGTTATCAACGGGAAACAAAACGTTAAAGTCATTGGTTTGTTGCTGCATCAACTGCATATATTGCATTTCCTTTTTTTCTAACGGAATAGTGATGGTTGGTTTTTGATTTACTTATTTATCAAAAGTAAGAAGCTCAATTTTTTTATCAGCATAGTTAACCATGGCAAACATCATAGCTTGATTATTAAAACCCGATTTCATCAAAAATGTATTTTTATTATTGATGTATGATTTTTTGGCAACTTCGTTCAGGTTTTTATCCAAAATTTGGATAGAATATTCTCTATCGCCTTTTTTTAGTTTATCTACTTCATAGAAAAAATAGTAACCATCTACATCTTTATTTTTATCTAAAATGCTGCCCGAATTTCTCAAAGAGAAACTGTTTACACCACTAACTTTGGCTTCTTGTGCAAAAGATAGAAATGAAGTTAATAGCAATAATCCAGCTAGTTTTGTTTTCATAAATTAATTGTTTTTGTTGTTTAAATTGGTAAAAAAATCTAAAATTGATTTGAAATTATCATTGTTTTTCATGGCTTGCTCATGTTGTAAGCAAAAATTAAAACCTATTTTTTTTATGTTTTTTAATTCGATATTATTTAAAAATAATTTTACTTGATTTAAGTTTTCTTCTTCGGAAAAAGGACTTAATTGCGAAACATATTTTCCAAAACTATGATTAGATTTGAGTTCATAGACCGCTTTTAAAAGTGATCCAATTACTAACGAATATGTCTTTTGGTCAACGACATTGTTGTTATATAATACTAACGTCTTGTAAAGTGCAAAATCAATTCGGTTTTCATCTAAAAAATTTGATATAGATAAAAGTGCAACAAGTTTTTTAATTTCACTTAATTTTTGACCAGATGCTTTACTATCTATGTCTTTACCCTGAATTAATTTACCTAACATTTCGATTCGAAATGGCATATCAGGATGCGTTTTAAGAGAATCTTTATTTAACAAATAGTCATCCACTTTAGAATTAATATCGAACAAAGTTTCTTCCTTTAACAACCATGCTTCTTTAAATGGATAGTTGTCAAAATTAAAATGATTTTTTATTTTTGAATCTTCATTAAAAACGATATCATCAGATAAGTTTAGATTTTGTAGCGCTTGTACACTTGCTTTTTTATTGAATTTAGTATTTTTGAACATTAGATAACCTAACGAGTCGGCTTGAATCTCAGCGGTTCGACCTCGCCTTAAAAAATTGTAATTGAGTTTTTCCATCATTTCAGAATAGGCTTTTCTTCTACCATATTCTTGTCGTCTCAATTGGCTAAATTTTTTCTTATTTTCCTTTGAGTTTATTGTTGTTAAATAATTTAGTAAACTTTTGTCGTTATGTTCCAACATATAATGAGCAATTTCGTGACAAAGAATGAAAGCTAACTCATCATCAGAATTAACAAAATTAAATAATCCTAAATTAACCGTAAAAATTCCGTTTCCGTAACAAGCTGCATTTGGTATAGGAGATTTATCTATAAAAAAGTAAAAATCATTTTTATCTATATTTCTATTACTCACATAGATTTCATTCAAAATTGATGTTAAATAATTTGAAATTTGCTTATTAAAAATAAACGAACTATCATTCAAATTTTTTATAAACTCTGTCTTTCTCTCAAGAATAATTTTTTTGATATCTTCTTTGGTTTTTGGCGCTAATTTTTTTATTTTCTTTTCAGAAATATCAGCCACATATTTGACTAAAGAATCTTTGTTTGAAGGTGAGTAATCAAGTTTTAAAATTTGTGAATGGCCAATAGATGTTAGATAAAAAAAAAGAATACAACAAAAAAATCTCATAAATTTTATCTTCTATTTGGTGAATATTTTTCAATATTACTGTTTTATTTAAGTATTTACAAATTATTTACAATCTTTTCCTGATGACTAATACTTTCTTGATGAATGGCTTTAAAAAATTGAATAATAAATTCTTCACTCAATCCTTTTTGACTGCCGTCATTGACCATTTTATCTAAAATATCGTTCCATCGTTTATTTTGTAAAACAGCTACATTTTTCTCTTTTTTCAAAGCACCAATATCTTCGGCTACTTTCATTCTTTTACCAATAATATCAAGCAATTTGGCATCGAAATCGTCTATCTTTTCTCTTAATTTTGACAGTCTGTTTTGGTAATCGTCAGCATCATCGGTTTCTTTTCTGATGGTTAAATCAAAGAAGATTTGCTTTAGTCTATCGGGAGTAATTTGCTGTGCCGCATCGCTCCACGCATTATCTGGATCGATATGAGTTTCGATAATCATTCCATCATAATTCAAGTCCAAAGCTTCTTGTGTCACCTGAAAAATCATATCGCGATTTCCCGTAATGTGTGAAGGGTCAATAATGAGCGGAATATCAGGGAAACGATTCTGAAAATCTATAGCGATTTGCCATTCAGGATTGTTCCTGTATTTGGTTTTTTCATAGGTTGAAAATCCTCTGTGAATTACTCCAAGTTTTTTTATATTGGCTTTATACAATCGTTCCACTCCACCAATCCACAGCGCTAAGTCAGGATTTACCGGATTTTTTACTAACACTATTTTATCTGTATTTTGCAAAGCATCTGCAATTTCTTGTACTGCAAATGGATTTACAGTAGTTCGTGCGCCAATCCAAAGTACATCAATATCATGTTCGAGCGCCAGTTTTACATGTGCTGCTGTTGCCACTTCTGTAGCCATTAATAATCCGGTTTCGGCTTTGGCTTTTTGTAACCATTTTAAACCAATTTCTCCAACACCTTCAAATCCTCCAGGACGTGTTCGCGGTTTCCAAATTCCTGCGCGAAAAATAGATACATCCGAGTTTTTCAACTCATGAGCAATTTTCAAAACTTGGTCTTCTGTTTCTGCACTACATGGTCCGGCAATTACTAACGGATGTGACAATTTAAAATCGTCTAACCATTTTCTGTTTTCTATTGTGATATTCATAGCTAGTTATAATTTGTAAAGTTATTTTTTTTAATCTAAAATCTATTGATGGCTTCTTGTATTTTTTCTTCGGTAACACATAATGAAAACCGAATAAATCCTTCTCCATTACTGCCAAATATGGTTCCTGGTGTAATGAAAATATGTTTATCAAGTAACACTTGATCAATATATTTTTCTGATGAAGAAATTCCCTCAGGTAATTTCGCCCAAACAAATAATCCCACTGATTTTTTATCAAAAGTGCAATTCATTTTTTTGGCTAATTCAAAAATTAAATCTCTTCTTTTCGTATAGATTTGATTTTGACTTTCAAACCAATTTTTTCCCAATTGTAACGCTGCAATGGCTCCTTTTTGAATGCCATAGAACATTCCTGAATCCATATTGCTTTTTACTTTTAAAATAGCGTCAAGTAGTGTTTTATTCCCTAAAACCATGCCTACACGCCAACCTGCCATGTTAAATGTTTTTGAAAGTGAATTCAATTCTAATGCAACATCCATTGCGCCTTTTACTTGAAAAATAGAAATGGGGTTGTCGTTTAAAACAAAACTATAGGGATTGTCGTTTATTATAAGAATTTGATGTTTTTTACCAAATGCCACTAATTTTTCAAAAAAAGCCAATGTTCCATTAACTCCCGTTGGCATATGAGGATAGGAAACCCACATCAATTTTACCTTTGACAAGTCTAGCTTTTCTAGTGCTTCAAAATCAGGAAACCAATTATTTTCGTGGCATAAATCGTAATATATTGCATTGGCTTGTACTAATTCTGTTACCGAAGCATAGGTTGGATATCCTGGATTAGGTATTAAAACGGAATCGCCTTCGTTTAAAAAAGCCAACGAAATATGCATAATTCCTTCTTTTGAACCCATTAAAGGCAAAACTTCGGAATTGAAATTTAAAGCAACTCCGAAATGGGTTGCATAAAAATCGGCCATCCCTTTTCTGAGCTCTAGCAAACCTTGATAACTTTGATATTCGTGTGCTTTATCATCAAACATCGCTTGCTGAATTGCTTCAATTACTGCATTATCTGGAGCTAAATCTGGACTTCCAATTCCCATATTGATAATTGGTTTTCCGTCAGCAATTAATTGTCGAACTTCTTTCAATTTTCGCGAGAAATAGTATTCTTCGACGGTTTCTAATCGTTTTGCTATTGTTATCATTCTTTTATTTTTTTAACCACATAGAAACATAGATTCCATTTTCTAATAAAGACGCTTCGCTTGATTTGAGTTTTCATAGCTATGTGAAACAAAGTTTCTATAAAATCTTTTCAAATATTGCTTTCTATGTATCTATGTGTTTATTTTTTTCCGTTTTTATATTCGCCCAACACTTTAAAATGGGTTGTCATGAGTTCTAAAATCTTTATTGCTTTTTCAAAATGTTTGTACTTTTCAAAAACTACATCCACAAAAAACGAATATTGAAATGGGGTTTCAATTATCGGCATCGACTGTATTTTGGTTAAGTTTAGTTTGCAGTTATTCATCACATTTAAAACAGTTGCCAAACTACCTGCAGTATCATCCAATTCAAATTTAACAGAAGCTTTATCAATACTTTCTTTTGGCCACTCTTTGTTTTTAGTTTTTACAATCACAAATCGCGTTTTGTTACTTTGAATGGTGTGAATTCCCGAGGCTAGAATTTCTAAATCATATAATCGTGCCGCGATTGGTGCTGCAACGGCACCAATTCCAGTGAGCTTATTTTCTTGAATTCGCCTGGCGGTTTCTGCTGTGTCGCCACTTTCTACCAATTTTATATGTGGATATTGATGAAAAAAAACGGCACATTGTAACAAAGCGATAGGATGAGAATGTACTTCTTTGATATCTTCTATTTTTTGTCCTTTGAGTACCATTAAGTTCATGTGGATGTCCAGATAATGCTCTCCAATAATGTGCAAATTATTTCTATCAATCAAAGCGTAATTTGGAATTATTGAACCCGCGATAGAATTCTCCAAAGCCATCACCCCTTTTTGTGATTGATTACTTACTAAACTTTGCACTAAATCGTTAAAAGACATGCATTCGTCTAATTCATGTTCTTGTTCAAAATATTCCTGCGCCACTTGATGGTGAAAAGAACCTTTAATTCCTTGTATTGCGATTTTTGTTTCCATTTGTATATAGAAATTTGAGATTCTGAACTATCCCGAAGCTTCGGGACAGAATAAAAAAAATCCCGATTTTCATCGGGACTGTATGTTTTGTTACTAAAATTTTATTTATGACAACTACACAACAATCCCGTTTCTTTTCCAGAAGAAATAAAAAGAGTTGTTATAATAAGTAGCATTTCGTAGCATTTCTTTGTTTTGATTTTGGCTAAAATAAAAAAATTAAACTTACACGATGTCGAAATTGTGAAAAAAATTTACGGTAACGTTTTCGTTATTCCATAAACAAGGTTTTCTTTATTATACTTTGATTAATTATTACATTTGCTTCAAATCATTTACTATGTCAATAGAAGTTCAAAATATTTCGAAAAGTTATGGTGCTCAAAAAGCGCTTGACCAAGTTTCTTTTTCGATTAAAAAAGGAGAAATCGTTGGTTTTCTTGGGCCAAATGGTGCGGGAAAATCAACGTTGATGAAAATTTTGACTACGTTTATAAACGCCGATGAAGGAACTGCTGTTGTGAATGGAAACGATGTCAATAGCTCACAATTACAAGTACAACAATCAGTAGGTTATCTTCCAGAGCATAATCCGTTGTACCTTGATTTGTATGTTAGAGAATATTTAGCCTTCAATGCTGATGTCTACAAAGTGGCAAAATCTCGCATTGAGGAAGTAATTCAACTCACTGGTTTAACACCCGAAAGTCATAAAAAAATTGGACAACTATCGAAAGGTTTTCGACAAAGAGTTGGGCTAGCCACTGCACTTTTGCACAATCCAGATGTTTTGATTTTAGATGAACCTACCACCGGTTTAGACCCGAATCAATTAGTAGAAATTAGAAACGTGATCAAGAATGTGGGCAAAGACAAAACCGTTTTTCTTTCTACTCATATTATGCAAGAAGTTGAAGCCATTTGTGACCGCGTAATTATTATAAACGATGGTAAAATTGTTACAGACAAAAAGTTAGAAAAATTAGTATCCGAAGAAAAAGAACAAATCATCGAAGTAGAATTTGACAAAACTATTGACGAAAACTTGCTCGCAACAATAGAAGCAATTGTTTCATACGAAAACACAGCAAATAATATCTGGCTACTTACTTTTCGCACCGATGAAGATATGCGACCAAAGGTGTTTGATTTTGCTCATGAAAACGGACTTAAAACACTGCAAATTAGTTTAAAAAATAAAAATCTAGAACAAATTTTTAGGGAGAAAACGAAGAAGTAGTGTTCAGTGATCAGTTTTTAGTGTTCAGCTTATTATTCTCTATAAACCGAATAGTGCAAACTAAACTCACGGATAAATAACTCTTCCTTGATACAGCTCTTCAACATCTACAACTGGTGGTACATTTTTTAAGATGATGTTTCCAGTACTTACCATTTTCCCTGTGATACTTTCTGTTGGCTTGACAATCATGTCATTCGAACCACGGTGAAAGACTTTTATGTTTTTTGCTTGTAAATTTTCTCCTAATAATCGTCCGTTACCGTCATAAAAATTAGCCAATAATTCATTGGTCAACCCCGAAATATAAAAACGAGAAACGTTATTGTTTTCAATCACTGTTTGACTATTATTCACTTCAATAAAAAAGTCATTAGTTCCTGCGCCTTCTTCTAAATCCATTGCAATCAAACGTAAAATGGGATAAGTCAAAATACCATTCGAGCTGATTTTTCTTTCGGTTCTAGAATGAATTTCAAGAAATTCTACCGTTGGTGTGGTCACGAATATTTTTGTTTGTCCAAACTCTCTCACCCAGTTACAAGTGGTATTGTCACGCAGAATTAATTCATTATTGATAACCTCAACAGATATATCATCAATCAAATTTTCACCCGTTGTAACTTGAACTTTAAATTCGTTACCCTGCCTAATTTGCATCTCAATTCCTTTATGAACATAGATAGCATTGAAAGAAGCAACTTCAAAATCTTTTGTAATACTAGCACCTGTAGACTCAATACAATCGCTAGGTTTTGAACACGATACAAAAAGTATGATACTAATTATTATGGAGAAACCGTTTTTCATTTGACATCTTTTATATTCTAATACCCATTACAAATTCCATAGCTTCTGCTAAAAAAATATGGGTCTTGATTGATAAACCAGTATAAATATTTTTTGTTATATAGTATTTCATTCCCAATCTATCATAAACAGGAATGTCAAATTTATAAGGTTGATAAACGTAATATCCTATTTGGAATTCTAAGGAAATTCTATTGATAAACAACTCATAACCAGTAAAAATCCCGATTCGTCTGTAGTCGGTATTTGGATCTAGATTTTGCTGTGGATAAGCTACTGATTGGTATTTTATAAAATCTTTATAAAAATTTGAAAAGAAAACTTCGGTTCCGAGTTGAATAGCTCCTTTTCTGTTCAAACGTTTGTCGGCATAGAAACTTAAATGAAAAAAAGGATGTTGTCCGCTGTCAATAATAGAACTTTCATTAATACCGCTTCGCAAAACAAAATTATAGCGAATAGGTTCTTTGAATTTCAAATCAACTGGAATAGTATCTACTGTTCTTGGTTTGTTTTCGTTTAGGTTATAATTCAAGCCTAGATTTATGCTGTAAGTATTGATACCACTATTTGGCGCTTCAATTCTTCCGTTTGAAAAATGAGTAAAGATTATTCCAGCTTGAATACCAACTCTATCTATAATATTCTCTTTTTTATAAGATAAAACAAAATCAGTATTTGCTAATATTTCAGAGCCAAAAGCGCTATTCTTACTATTGTTTACTCTGTCTTGCGGATTTGTGGCAAGCGCAATACCTTGAGCTATTTTAAATTGCAATCTTCTTTTCCAGAAATAGAAATTATAAAAAGCACCAACGGCATAGGTCTTTCCTAAAATGTCATTTTTAAAATCTTGGTACATAAAATACCCACCATAATCAGGGTAATTATATACTTTTTGCCATTCTTGATCGCCATGGGTTTGTTTTGAAAAACTAACCATCACGCCATCAGGATGACCTGTAATCAAATGGTTTAAATCATCTGTGTGAGGCAAAATGTTTCCCCTAAAATAGTTGATGTCAATTCCATTCGTTTCCTTTTTTTCTTGAGAAAAAATAGCAGTTGAGATAAAGAATAATAAAAAAAGGAAGTAAAAGTTTTTCATTCAAATGTTTAAGACGCACAAATATAGCAGAAAAATTGAGAGCAGCTATTTTTTAAAAAAACCAATATTAGCTCTCTAATGCAACGTTAAAACAAATCATTTTATAACCAATAGTTTAGAAAAATTAATCAGTTTTCTTTCAACTGCAATAATGGTCCAGCTTTTACACCATACTTTTTTGACTTGATTAGTACTTTAATTTCTTCTCTAATTTCATCTACTCTGCCATTCATAGCTCCAAATTTTCCGGTGTAAACTATTTTCCGATTTTCGTCAATGATTAAAGTTGTTGGATAAAATCGAATATTAAATCGTTCGGTTATATGTTTACTATCGGGAATGATTGTATAGTCAAATTTTATACGTTCTAAAAAACGCTCTACTTTATCTTTTGGATCATAGGTTACGCCAAACCATTCGATGTCTTCCGTTTCAAACTCTGCTTTGAGGGTATTCAAATCGGGCATTTCTTTGATACATGAACCACAATTTATGAACCAAAAATCAATAACAATTATTTTATCTTTTAGCGTTTCAAGAGTATGCACTTTGCCTTTTATATCTTTTAAGGTCAACTCGTTAAGAGCAGATTTTTTGAGTTTTTTACGATTTTTTTCATCAGCTTTGATATAGTTATTGAAATCTCTATTGGTTTCTCTTACTTCTGCTTTGTCACGTTTGTACAATACATAACTAAAGGTATTGCTAATCGTATCGCGATACAATTTTGTGTTATATCGATACCCTTCTTTTGATTTAAAAACAGAGTCAGAATATTTTTGATTGAACGTAGTTCCGTCTTCTAAAAACCATTTCGTTGTTTTTTGAATACTGTCTATCTTGGCGGGAAAACTATTCAAATAATCAATATACTCTTTTTGCTGAATTTTCTTAGTAGAATTGCTTAAAAATGGATAAGTCTGGGCTGATAACATTACGTTCGACACCAAAAAAATTAGTAGCAAAATCTTATTCATTTGAAATGCTTTTGAACTACGAACGATAAAAATCATGAATTATTGTTTCTTTAAAAAACCTGTTGTGCTATTGCTTTGATATTTTCGGCCTTTCCCATTGAATAATAATGCAAAACAGGAATTCCCGCAGCTACCAATTCTTTACTTTGTTGTGCACACCATTCAATCCCAATTTCTTTCACCGCATCATTATCTTTCGCTTTTACCACTGCCATGATTAAATCATCTGGTAATTCTAATGAAAATCGATGCGGAATTAAATTCAGTTGTTTCTTAGTTGCAATGGGTTTTAAACCAGGAATAATTGGAACTGTAATTCCGGCAGCACGAACTTTTGCTACATAATCAAAGAACTTTTTATTGTCAAAAAACATTTGGGTAATAACATAATCAGCGCCATTTTTTATTTTTTGTTTCAAAAAATGAATGTCACTGTCTAAACTTGGTGCTTCCATATGTTTCTCAGGATAACCTGTGACACCAATACAAAAATTAGTACATGCTGAATTTTGCAAATCTTCGTCAAGATAAATACCGTTATTCAAATTATTGATTTGCAAAACCAAATCGGTAGCATATTCGTTTCCGTCTTTCTCAGGTTTAAAATAGGTTTCATTTTTTAGCGCATCGCCTCGCATCGCGACAACGTTGTCAATTCCTAAAAAATCCAAATCTATCAGGAGATTTTCTGTATCTTCTCTTGTGAAACCGCCACATAAAATATGAGGAATGGCATCAACAGAATATTTATTTTGAATTCCCGCACAAATTCCTACTGTTCCCGGACGTTTTTTTACAATTTTCTTTTGTAACAAACCGTTTGGTAATTCTTTAAATTCATATTCCTCTCGATGATAGGTGACGTCAATAAACGGTGGATTAAATTCCATCAACGGGTCAATACTATCAAAAATAGACTGAATATTTTGTCCTTTTAAAGGTGGTAAAATTTCAAAAGAAAATAGTGGTTTTCCTTGAGCGTTTTCTATGTGTTGAGTTACTTTCATAATTTTTAGTTGTCTATTGTCCGTTATCTGTTATCTGTTTCCAAAATAGCTGAAAACTGAAAACTGAGAACTGACGACTGTTTTTAATCTGCTATATTCGGCGAAAGCCATTTACTTGCCATTTCAGTAGAAATTCCTCTACGTTTGGCATAATCAATTACTTGATCTTCTTTTATTTTTCCAAGTCCGAAGTACTTACTTTGCGGATTGGCAAAATAATATCCCGAAACCGACGATGCTGGCCACATTGCCATACTTTCGGTTAATTTCACTCCTATTTCTTGTTCTACATTTAATAATTTCCAAATGGTTGGTTTCTCTAAATGGTCTGGACAAGCTGGATAACCTGGCGCAGGACGAATTCCAATATATTCTTCTGAAATTAAATCTTGATTAGATAAATTTTCATCCGATGCATAACCCCAAATTTCTTTCCGCACTTTCAAATGCAAATATTCAGCAAAGGCTTCCGCAAATCGATCTCCGAGTGCTTTAATTAATATCGAATTATAGTCGTCTAGTTGGTTTTCAAATTCGGCTGCTTTTTCATCTACTCCAAATCCTGTTGTAACACAAAAACATCCTATGTAATCTTGCTTCCCACTATCTTTTGGCACAATAAAATCAGACAATGCAATGTTTGGTGCGCCAGCTGTCTTTTGAGATTGTTGTCTTAAGGTTAGAAGTTGGAATTTAGAAGTTGGAAGTTGCACTTCTATATCATCATCATTAACTGTATTTGCTGGAAAAATTCCGAGAATTCCTTTGGCAGTCAACCATTTTTCCGAAACAATTTGTTGTAACATTTCTTGTGCATCGGCAAATAAATTGGTTGCTTGTTCGCCTACAATTTCATCTGTTAGAATCGCAGGATACTTTCCGTACAATTCCCATGAATTAAAAAACGGTGTCCAATCGATGAAATCAACCAATTCAGAAAGTTCCACCTCAACGGTTTTTGTTCCGATAAAATTGGGTTTAACTGGTGTGAAATTATCCCAATCCAATTTTAACTTATTCTTTCTAGCTTCTTCGATCGAAAGGAAATTTTTATCGCGACTTCTATTCAAATAACCATCACGCAACTTGTCGTATTCCTCACGAATGGTTTTTACGTAACCTTCTTTGGTTTCGGCTTGAAGCAAATTACTTGCTACAGTTACTGCACGCGAAGCGTCGTTTACGTGAACGACAGTTTCCTTATATTCTGGTGCAATTTTTACGGCTGTATGTGCTCGCGAAGTGGTTGCACCACCAATCATAATAGGAATTTTGATATTTAATTTGTCTAATTCTTTGGCCAAATAAACCATTTCGTCAAGCGAAGGTGTAATCAATCCGCTTAATCCAATAATATCTACATTGTGTTCGATAGCAGTTTGAATGATTTTTTCTGGCGGAACCATAACTCCTAAATCAATGATTTCAAAATTATTACAACCCAAAACAACCGCCACTATATTTTTACCAATATCATGTACATCGCCTTTTACCGTTGCCATCAATACTTTTCCTGCTGATGATGATTTACCTGTTTTTTGTGCTTCTATAAAAGGTAAAAGATACGCCACTGCTTTTTTCATCACACGAGCTGATTTTACCACTTGAGGCAAAAACATTTTTCCGCTTCCGAATAAATCACCTACGACGTTCATTCCTGCCATCAGATTTACTTCAATAACTTCTATAGCTTTCGCCGAATTTACTCTCGCTTCTTCAACATCAATTTCGATAAATTCGTCTATTCCTTTAACTAATGAATGTGTCAGTCGTTCCTGAACAGATCCATTTCGCCATTCTTGAACTGCTTTTTCATTGGTTTTAAAATCACCTTTAAAACTCTCGGCTAAATCTAACAATCGTTCCGTCGCATCTTCTCTTCTATTCAACAACACATCTTCAACATGTTCTAATAATGTCTTGTCAATTTCGTCGTAAATCTCAAGCATTTCTGGATTTACAATTCCCATAGTCATTCCATTTTTAATGGCATGATACAAAAATGCCGAATGCATGGCTTCGCGCACTTTATCGTTTCCACGAAATGAAAACGAAACGTTACTAACGCCACCAGAAACGCCAGCATAAGGGAGATTTTCTCTAATCCATTTGGTTGCTCTGAAAAAATCTAAAGCGTTTAACTTGTGCTCTTCCATTCCAGTTGCCACGGGAAAAATATTGGGGTCAAAAATGATGTCTTCGGCTGGAAAATGGACTTGATTTACTAAAATATCATAACTTCTTTTGCAAATTTCAATTCGTCTTTCGTAGTTATCGGCCTGACCATTTTCATCAAAAGCCATTACGATTACTGCTGCGCCATATCGTTTTATCAACTTGGCGTGATGAATGAAAGCGGCTGCACCTTCTTTTAAAGAAATAGAATTCACCACACCTTTTCCTTGCACAACCTGCAATCCTGCTTCAATAATTTCCCATTTGGAACTATCAATCATTACTGGAACACGAGCAATATCGGGTTCGGCTGCAATTAGATTAAGGAATTTTGTCATGGCATACACACCATCAAGCATTCCTTCATCCATGTTAACATCGATGATTTGTGCGCCACCTTCAACTTGTTGACGGGCAATATCAAGTGCTTCTTCGTACTTCTCTTCTTTGATTAATCGAAGAAATTTACGCGAACCGGTAACATTGGTACGTTCGCCAACGTTAATAAAATTAGTTTCAGGCGTTACTACTAAAGGTTCTAATCCCGAAAGTTTTAAATATTTTTTTGTTGCTTCCGCCATTATATCGTTTCTAAAATTTGTCTTGGTTTAAAATCCTTCGCTACATCAGCGATTGCTTTTATATGTTCTGGTGTTGTGCCACAACAACCACCAATAATGTTGACTAAATTATCTTGTAAATATTCTTTAATTAACGCTTGCATTTCTTCTGGAGTTTGGTCATATTGTCCGAAAGCATTTGGCAAACCAGCATTTGGATGTGCTGAAATATTAAGTTGTGTATTCATGGCTAATCGACTTAAATACGGTTTTAATTGGTCAGCACCAAGGGCACAATTAAATCCAATACTCAACAAGGGAATGTGTGAAATAGAAATCAAAAAAGCTTCGACAGTTTGCCCTGAAAGTGTTCTTCCTGATGCATCGGTAATTGTTCCCGAAACCATAACTGGAATGTCTAGATTTCGTTCTTCTTTTACTTCTTCGATAGCGAAAAGTGCAGCTTTGGCATTTAGTGTATCAAAAATGGTTTCTACTAAAAGCACATCGCAACCACCATCAATTAACGCTTCGACTTGCTGTTTGTAGGCAATGCGTAAATCGTCAAAAGTAACGGCACGATAACCTGGATCATTAACATTAGGACTCATAGACGCTGTTCTATTTGTTGGTCCGATAGAACCTGCAACAAATCGCGGCTTATCTGTGAATTCGTCAGCAACTTCTCTTGCAATTTTAGCCGATTGATAATTCAATTCATAGACTAAATCTTCCAAATGATAATCTGCCATTCCGATAGTTGTTCCCGAAAAAGTATTGGTTTCCACAATATCAGCTCCAGCTTGAAAGTATAGTCGGTGTACTTGTTTAACCGATTCGGGTTGTGTGATGGAAAGCAAATCGTTGTTTCCTTTTAATGGATGTGGAAAAGCTGCGAAACGCTCGCCACGAAAATCTTCTTCTGAAAAGTTATTGCGTTGTAACATTGTTCCCATTGCTCCGTCGAGCACGAGAATTCGATTTTTTATGGCTTCTTGAATTTTTGACATATAAATAGTGACAACCTTGTAGTTGCTTTAATTAAATTATATGTTATCGTGAAAGGGAGAAAAATTTTCGGGTTATCTGTTCTCTACTTCTGATTTAACAGACACTGAAATGAATTCAGCATAAAGATAGAATGTAGCACCTTCTTTTGGCAAAGGGTTGCTAAGCTTTCATCGGGTCTAATCCCTCCAGCTTTCGTGATAACGAACAATAAGTTTATGAACGGTGCAAAGTAATAACATAGATTTGGGATTTGCAAGGGTTTTCAAAAAATAAAAACCCACAACATTGTTATGTTGCAGGTTTTCATATTAAGCCTTAGTTATAAGTTATTCAAAAACAGCTTCTTGAATTTTTAACTTGTCGGCAATTTTTAGAATATCAGTCAGCACGCCTCGAGCAGTTACTTCTTTTCCTGCTCCTGCGCCTTGAATGACAATTGGAATTTCGCCATAGGATTTTGTGTAGATTTCGATTAAATTATCAGCACCTTTTAATTGTCCTAAAGCGCTTGATTTTGGCACCGACACGAGTTTGACTTCGAGTTTTTGGGTGATTACATCGAGTTCGCCAACATAGCGAAGAACATGATTTTCTGCTTGCGTGATTTTGGCAATATTAAATGGTTTGTCAAACAGCGTTTTGTTATTTGCGTATTGAGCTTTGGACTGTTTTTCGTTTAATTCTGGCAGCAAAAGTGTTTCAATCTTGATGTCGGAAAACTCAAATTTTTGTTCGATTTCTCGCGCTAGAATTAATAATTTTCGGGCTACGTCATTACCTGATAAGTCTTCGCGAGAATCTGGTTCAGTTAATCCAATTTTTTCGGCATCGAGTAAAATTTTTGAAAATGGCGTTTCTTCAGAAGAAAATCTGTTGAAGATATAACTTAATGAGCCTGAGAAAACGCCACGAATTTTGGTGATTTTTTCGCCAGAAAAATGCAAGTCTTTGATGGTTTGAACTACTGGTAAACCAGCGCCAACATTGGTTTCATACAAAAATGTTTTGTCGAAGTTTTTTAGACTTCTTCTTAATTCGTGGTAAAAATAGAGGTGTAATGTATTGGCTTTTTTGTTGGCAGCTACAATATTAAATCTGTTTTGAATTAATGGAATGTAGCTTTTAATAATTTCGGAACTTGCTGTAGCATCGACTGCGACTAGATTTTCGAGATTTTGCTCTTGCACATAATCAATAATATCTTCAATTCTAAACGGAATTGCCGATTGGCCAAAGTTGGCTTCCCATTGATTTTTTACCCCTTCTTTTTCGAAGAAAGCTAGTGTAGAATTGGTAATTATTGGGAAACGCAAATCGACGTTTCTTTTTTCGAGGAAGAATTTTTGGCTTTCGATGACTTGATTTATTAAAGTGCTTCCGACATTTCCAATGCCGAAAAGGATGATATTTATTCTAAGCGTTGACATAATTTTGTAGTTTTTGTTTGTTAAAAATGGGTTCTAAAATTTGGGCTAATTGTTTGAATTCTATCAAAAATGCATCGTGACCATGAATGGAGACAATCTCGTGGTAGAACACATTTTCTTTTGTTCGTTTCAATAGTTGATAGGTTTTACGATTTTCATCTGCAATAAAAAAGTAATCAGTATCAACTGACACGATATGGATGTTGGACCTGATTTCATTAACTAAAGCCAAAAAATCTTTTCGCTTGTAAGTAATATCAATAGTTTTTAAAAGATGATTCATCAATTTATAGGATGACAATTGAAATCGATTTTTAAGTTTGATGCCGTGATTAATTAACCAATTTTCAATCTGAAAAACCTCATTTGTTTTTTCCCTTTGAAATCGCAGATTAATGGATTTTGGTGTGCGATACAATAACATTGCGTGTAATCGTGCATCGGCAATAGGATCGTCGGAATTATTTAGAATTTGATCTTGAATTAAAACATTGGCAATCACCCAATCTGTTGCTTTCCAATCGGTGGCAATTGGAATTAGATTTTGAATTTTGTTTGGTTCTAAAATTGTCATTTCCCACGCAATTGCGCCGCCAAGACTTCCGCCAATTACGGCAAAAACATTTGAAATTTGAAGAAAATCCAATCCTTTCCAGAAGATTTTCGCCATATCACGAAGGGTATAATCATGATAATCTGAAATTAGATTTTTAAGCTTTCCATCATATCCATTCCCAGGAATGTTAAAGGCAAGAATGGTAAAATGATTGGTATCTATCGTTTTATTTTCGCCAATTAAATCGTTCCACCAACCGTTTTCACCCGTAACATTAGAATTTCCTGTTAAAGCATGATTTACAACCACAACAGGAGCATTTCCAATAGGTTGACCAAAATATTGGTAGTATAATGGAATACTCGACTTGTGCTTACCATTTTCTAATTTTAAATTAAGAATATCAATTTTTTGTAGCATTTTTTATTTTTTAAATCATTAGGGCATTCAGAAAATTAAATTTTAGCGTTTTTATCTTGGTTGCACTTTTTAAAAATAACTGCCTTCAATCACTAAATTGAAGACAGTTAAAAACAAACAAAACTTATATCACTTTTTCTACTGGAAGCGTTGCAAAAACCGCTTTTAAATCAGCTTTCAAATCATCAATGTCTTCCAAACCAACAGAAAGACGGATTAAATCTTTAGAAACTCCTGTCGTTTCTTGCTCTACATCTGATAATTGTTGGTGTGTGGTACTTGCTGGATGAATTATCAATGATTTTGTATCACCAATATTGGCTAAAAGCGAGAAAAGTTTCGTTTCATCAGCAACTTTTTTTGCTGCTTCAAATCCACCTTTTAATCCAAAAGTTACGATACCGCTTTTTCCTTCTGGCAAATATTTATCCGCCAATTCTTTATACTTTGAAGTTACTAAACCAGGATAATTTACCCAAGCGACTTCTTCTTGAGCTTGCAACCATTCGGCTAAAGCCAAAGCATTTTCGGAATGTTTTTTAATTCTGATTTCTAGAGTTTCCAATCCTTGAATGGTTTGAAAAGCATTAAACGGACTTAAAGCTGCGCCAAAATCACGCAATCCTTCAATTCGGACTTTAGCTATAAATGACGCTGCACCAAGTGCTTCGTAGTATTTTAATCCGTGATATCCAGCTGACGGTTCGGTAAACTCTGGGAATTTTCCGTTGCTCCAGTCGAAGTTTCCAGCATCGATAATCACGCCACCTAGTGATGTTCCGTTTCCCGTGATATATTTTGTAAGCGAATGAATTACAATGTCGGCACCATATTTTATTGGGTTTAGCAAATAAGGAGTTGCAACCGTGTTGTCCACAATAAAAGGTACTTTAAAGGCTTTTGCTTCTTTAGAAATGGCTTCTAAATCAAGTACATCCAATTTTGGATTTCCTAGACTTTCCACAAAATACGCTCTTGTATTTTCTTGTGATGCTTTTGTGAAATTCTCAGGATTTGAAGGATCAACAAATGTTGTTGTGATACCTAATCGTGGTAAAGTTACTTTTAGTAAATTATATGTTCCGCCATACAAACTGTTGGAAGCCACGATGTGATCGCCAGCTTTTAATAAAGTTAAAAATGTGGTAGCAATAGCTGCTGTTCCCGATGCGGTAACGACTGCACCAATTCCGCCTTCTAGTTTTGCCAGACGTTGTTCTAGAATGTCGTTGGTCGGGTTGTTTAATCTGGTGTAGATAAATCCGGCTTCGGCAAGTCCGAAAAGATTGGCTGCGTGGTCTGAATTGTTAAAAACATACGATGATGTTTGATAAATTGGGACAGCTCTTGTTCCTGCATTTTTAGTAACATCGTGTCCTGCGTGCAACGCATTTGTTGCGAATTTTTGTGTGCTCATGATTTTTAATTTTAAATATTAGATTTTAGATTTTTGTATTTGGATTTTTGATGGGATGCTGAAATAAATTCAGCATAAAAAAAGTCCTTTTGGATGGCTACCAAAAGGACTTTTAAAATATAGATATAACTACGATTAAGTCATTAGCTTTTGGCAACAGGGAATATACATGCAACATATCATCATATGTATCATTTTGTTCATCATCATATTTTTTCCTACTGTTATCATTTTTATTTTTTAAGCTGAACTTGTTTTCAGCATCTTTTAATTATTTTTTACTTGAGACTCTGAAACAAGTTCAGAGCAAAAAAAAACCTCTGCGGTTTGCAGAGGTTCCATTTGGATATATTTTAAAAATTTAAAATTATGCAATAGAAGTGCCCTGCGGAAGTTTCCACATCATACAACACATATTGCAAACAGTTAAATTCATTTTCTTTGTTTTTGATGGAGCAAACATCAGAACTATTTTTGAATTAACCAAATGAAATTTGAAAATTTAACATTTGACATTGGTTTACATAATTGAATACTATTCATATGGAATTTTAAGCAAATCACAAATAGATAAAAAAAACAAAATAGTTTTTTCTATTTGGAATAGTCTTTATACATTTGCAACCGAAATTAAGAGGAAAAATTTGTACTGATTGCAACCTCGTTAAAAAAATGCTAAAGCAGAAACTCTTCTTTAGCATTCGCTGCAATCCTCTTTTTTTCAATAAAACTAATATTAAACTACAAATAGTTATGGCTTATTTATTTACGTCGGAGTCGGTTAGTGAAGGACATCCAGACAAAGTTGCAGATCAAATTTCTGATGCATTAATTGATAATTTTTTGGCATTCGATCCAGAAAGTAAAGTGGCTTGTGAAACATTGGTTACTACTGGTCAAGTAATTTTGGCTGGTGAAGTAAAGTCAAACACCTATCTTGATGTACAGCAAATTGCCAGAGAAGTTATTCGTAAAATTGGCTATACTAAAAGTGAATATATGTTTGAAGCAGACTCATGTGGAGTTTTATCGGCTATTCACGAACAATCGGCAGATATTAACCAAGGAGTTGATAGAGCAAGCAAAGAAGAGCAAGGTGCTGGTGACCAAGGAATGATGTTTGGTTATGCGACAAATGAAACTGAAAATTATATGCCTTTAGCATTGGATTTATCACATGCTTTGTTGATTGAATTGGCTAATCTAAGAAGAGAGAATAAAGAAATTACCTATTTACGTCCAGATGCAAAGTCACAAGTTACTTTAGAGTATTCTGACGATAATAAACCACAACGAATTGATGCCATTGTAATTTCTACGCAGCATGATGATTTTGCTCCAGAAGCAGAAATGTTGGCTAAAATCAAAGCAGATTTGGTTGGCATTTTAATTCCAAGAATTAAAGCAAAATATCCACAATATGCGCATTTATTTAATGACCAAATTACATATCATATTAATCCAACAGGTAAATTTGTAATTGGTGGACCACACGGTGATACCGGTTTGACAGGTAGAAAAATCATTGTAGATACTTATGGTGGAAAAGGTGCTCATGGAGGTGGTGCATTTTCTGGAAAAGATCCAAGTAAAGTAGATCGTTCTGCTGCTTATGCAACGCGTCATATCGCTAAAAATTTAGTGGCTGCAGGATTATGTGATGAAGTTTTAGTGCAAGTTTCATATGCTATTGGTGTTGCAAAACCAACCTCAATTAACGTTGTTACTTATGGCACTTCAAAAGTGAATATGACTGATGGAGAAATCAGCAAAAAAGTAGAGGAAATTTTTGACATGCGTCCTTATTTTATAGAGCAACGTTTAAAATTGAGAAACCCAATTTACAGCGAAACTGCTGCTTATGGACATATGGGAAGACAACCGGAAACGGTAACAAAAACTTTCCAATTACCGAATGGTGAACCAAAAACAGTAACGGTAGAATTATTTACATGGGAAAAATTAGACTTTGTAGATAAGGTAAAAGTGGCTTTTGGATTGTAACAAAGTAAGTTTTTATCAAAAAAAATGCCCCAAATAGATTTAACTATTTTGGGGCATTTTCTTTAACTGAATATTATCATATTTTTTTAAAACATATATCCAACGGATAATTGAACAACTCTATTTGTTACCTCTGCGTCTTTATTGGCTTCTGTTAAACCCATAACATAACGTGCTTGCACAAAAAAATGTTCTGTTACATTATATCCTAAACCAACAGCTGCTCCAAAATCAAAAGTTTCTGCTTCGAATTGGTCTTCCAAATTCTGGTTAAGTAAAAATGAAAACTGTGGTCCTGCTTCCAAACTTAGCTTTTTACTGGTTAAGTAAAACTTCGCTAAAACTGGAACAGTAACATAATTGAAATTAATATCTTCAAAACCAGCTTGGTCAATTTTTGCTCCTTGTGATGAATACAAAAACTCAGGTTGGATAGATAAATTCTCAAATAATTTAACTTCAACAACTCCACCAAAGTGAATATTTGTATAATTTGATGCTTCAAAATTATTTCCTTCTAAAGTTGAAAAGTTAGCACCTGCTTTCAAACCAAATTTAAACATTTGAGCGTGTGAAGTACTTAGCCCGAAAATAAGAAATAAAACACAAACGATTTTTTTTCATAATTTAAAATTTTAGTTGTTAATACAAGAACAAATTTAATTAAATCGATTACGCTCTAAACGAATTAATGGATAATTTTTAAGACATGGGATAAAAAAGAAAAGTCAGGAATACCAATAAAGAAATTATCATAAAAAACGACAAACTTTTGTACTTCAATAGATTTTTACCTTCTTTTTTATCGCGGGCATATTTTCGATAATATAAAATAGTAAAGACAACCATCAATGGCAAAATCATCATTATTCTGATGACATCATCTTTTAGAATAAAAACATTCAGTGGAACAAATAACAGAAGGGTGAATAACCCCAATCCCTTCAATGCTTTTTCTTCTTGCCTAATTGTAATCACTTAAATTATTGGTATTATATATTATATTTTAAACTGAAAATCACAAACCTTGGCTGCACTCTGTATTGCGAATTTCGGGTTGAAAACTGCGAAAAACTATCATCGTTTATAGTTGTTGTATTTAAGATATTAGTGGCTTCAATTTTATATTCCCAATGACTTGCTTTGGTTTTTTGATAGGTTAAACTTGCCGAGAGAAAATCGTATTCTTGATCGACCGTTTTATCATTGTTATAGTAATGAAAAAACTCATACTCGCTAACAAAAGAGAAGCTCTTCAGGAAAAAGTAATCTAATTTTATCGAAGGACTATCAGTGAAAAAAGTATCATTCGGATATCGATTCACTGTGTAAGAATAGGCCAATTCAATATTGGGCAAATCTTTAAAATTCGTCGATGCGCTTAGATTATAGTTTTGCGTTAAGCTTTCAGTATCCACAACTGCTTCGGTAGAGGTTTGTGGATTTATTT
This sequence comes from Flavobacterium aureirubrum, assembly GCF_038739835.1. NCBI lineage: Bacteria > Pseudomonadati > Bacteroidota > Flavobacteriia > Flavobacteriales > Flavobacteriaceae > Flavobacterium > Flavobacterium aureirubrum. Next base: position 45,241 of record NZ_JBCGDO010000011.1, on the reverse strand, counting down.
GAATGTTGTAAAACTTACTCCAGTTGACAGTAGCACTAAAATTGGCTTTATAATACTTCATAAAAGAACGCCCGTAACGAGCATTGGCGGTAAAATTCTCATCACCAAAAGGCGAATTGAACGGTGAACCTATTTGATTTACATCTATAAACAAAGCCCTAGTTTTAATAGCTTCTGTAGTTCGCGTGTAGTTTATTGTTCCTCCAAAATTTTCAAAATTGAACATATTGAATTTTTGATAGTTCAAAGTATGCGATTGCACAATGGAGTTCTCCAAGTCGCGATTTCCTGAAAACAAACTATTATAAGAATTAAAAACAGTACCTAAAGCAAAATTATTAATGTTGGTAAAATTATTAGTCAATGCATAATTATAGGTCAACGACTCCGATTTTTTAATTTGATAAATTACATTAAAGTCGGGTAAAAGACGAGAAATAGATTGATTAACATCAGTACCTAATTGGGTGTTTTGTAAATCAAATTGATGTAATGTAATTCCGGGAGTGAAGGTAAATTTACCTGTCAACCATTTAAAATGAAGTCCAAGAAAAGCATCATTGAAACGATAATTAACATCATTATTATTTACTGCGGCAGTCAAATTATTGATTGTTCCATCATCTAATCGTTGAAAAATAGACGAGTTTAAACTTTGATACACATAAGAATTTGCAAGTGTTACATTTATATTTGTTTTTGGTGTCAAAACATAGTAGTAATCCAATCTGCTGTCTAATTTATTGGTTTTAATAAATCTGCTCTGCGTAATATCATTTCGGTTTTGAGTTTGATTGTAATCTGAGAAAATAAAAGGTTGAAACTGCAAATTGGCATTATACAATGGATCTTCGTTTTGGTGTAAAAACTGACTTTCAAAAGCGAAAATATGTTTGTCTGTAGGCGTGTAATAAAAACTCAAGTTTTGATTGATGTTAATTGGGTCTTGACGTTTGGAAGTTAGAATATCCTCCGCAGCATTTGTGTCATTAATAAAGTTAAAAACTTGTCTGTTCAAACTATTATTTTCACGTTGCGCTGACAATCGGGTTAATATATCGTAATCCAATTGAAATTTTGAACTTGGTTTATACGTAGCACTGAACTTAAATAATCCTAAATTATTTTTTTGGCTTCCATCATCTTGTCTAATCTCGGCCGAGGCAACTTCCTGTGAATTGGGTTGTAAAAAATTTACTGTTGATTGTGTATCAGTGTCAACCAAAGTAGAAGTAGCAATAATAAAACCGCTTAAACTCCAGCTTTTTGATGGGTTATAAGAGAAGTTTGTAGCTCCAAAATGCGACTCTATTTCCTGCACTCGATTATCTTGAAAAAAACTTATTCCCAGCGAATTACTACCCACATTGATGCTTCCGCCACCTTTCCCCATAATGTTTCTAAATCCACCAGCAAACCTAAAGTAATCTTGAATTGTAAAGGCTTGTTGTCCTACATTGTTGCTATTAGCCATAATATTTATACTGTATTTTGGGCTATAATAAAACGCCTTTGGTGCAATCACATATCGATCTGTATTTTCACCAACGCCAATACCAGCAGTCATATCGCCAAACCAGAAGTTTTTCTTTCCTTCTTTTAGTTTGATATTCATTGCCAAATTATCTTGATTGTTTTCAACGCCTTTCAAAATTGAATTCTCGTTATAATTTCGCAAAACTTGCACTTTATCTATCGCATCGGCAGGAATATTTTTTACGCCTAATTTTGTGTCTCCATCAAAGAAATCTTTTCCTTCCACCATCAATTTGGTCACCGATTTTCCTTCTACTTTTATTTGTCCGTCGGCATCAACTTCTACGCCCGGTAATTTTTTAAGCACATCTTCTAATTTTCTTTCCGTTCCGGTAGTAAACGAGTCTGAATTATAAACTATAGTATCGCCTTTTATTGAAACCGGCATTTCTCGCACAATTTCAACGCCTTCCAACTCAATTCCTCCACTTTCCATCGTGATGGTTTGTGTGATATTTTCGCCTTGAGTGGTAATAGTAATCTCTTTATTTTGCATGCCCAAATAACTCAATTTTATGATGTAGGTAGCATTGGTATTTAAATTCAAAATAAATTTACCTTTTTCATTGGTAATAGCATAAGCATCCATGGCTTTGGTGCCTTGGTTCATTGCCATGACATTGGCCATTTCTAATGGCACTTTATTATTGTCGAGAATGGTGCCTTCGAATCGAACGTTCTGAGCTATGGAAACTGATGAAACAAGAAGGAAAAAAAAGAGTATTTTGTTTTTCATGATTATGGATTATAAAACTTGTATGTTAACGTTCAAAAATAATCACGCCATCTTCATTTTTCATGCTATCCATTTTTTTCTTTTCGATTTCGTCAAATTTCTTTTGGGTCACTTTTTCTCCTGTATTAGGCACTTTAATCTTTGATTTTTCTTTGTTACTCAACGTTACTTTAGAACAAAGAATAATAGTCTCTTCTTCGTTGATTTCTAGAATTAATCCCGGTAAGCCCCAATACTTGTTTGGACCAAAACTCACAGGGATTTCAGGAGTGTACCATGCCATAATTACTTTGTCTTTAGGTTCATCCATTTTAAACAACGCTGGTTTTACTGCTTCTTTTTTGAGAAATTCTTCGTATTCTGTTCTTTGCTTCTCAGTAACTTGAACTACAAGTTCGGCTTTTAAGCAATTGTAATCGCCTATTTTCTTGGTTTCATTTAGTAGTTTCCAATTGGGTTTTTCAAGCGGTTCGACGATTAAAAATTCCTTGCCGAAAATATCTGCTTCTTCGATGCAGATTTTGTCTTTAAGATTGAGATACTTTTTTCCTTCTCCTGAGAAAGCAACAGAAATACTAAATCCTCCATTAGCTGCTTCAGGTTTTTGTAATTGTTCTTGTTCTTCATAAAGGCACTCTGATTTATTAAATGAAAGCAAATATTGCTTTTCACTAGCTTTTTTCATGGCTTCCTGAAGCGCTTTTCCCATTTCAGGACTCATTTCGTTTTCTCCTGTAGCTTTATTTAATTCTATTTTTTCAGTAAAAACTCTTTTCGAAAAATATTCCGCTTTTCCTTGAAATTCTTGTGCAGTAATTGCACTTGTAATTACTAATAAAAATGCTGATGCTATTTTTGTTAATGTTGTATTCATATAATTTTTAATTTGTTGTTAATGATACAAATTAAAATATAATAAATCACACAAATTGTTAAATAAAGTTAACGTTTGTTAACGTTGATAATGAAACTCCTTTTGTTACTATTTTTGATTTATGAAAAGGGAAAAAAACTTCTATCTTGTTTTGTTTATTTCGATTACAATTGTTGCCACCATTGGACTTCAAGTATTTTGGAATATAAAAAACTATAATCAAAATAAAACAAGGTTAATTGCCGAAGTACAGACCGCTTTGGACAAAAGTATTGAATATTATTATGTTGATTATTTAAAGGATAATTTTGTAGCTTTTGTAAATAATGATAAAAAGGTAAACTCGGAACAGTTTTTTGAATCGGTTGACCTAAAATCGGCATTAAAAAATATTCCTCAGCAGAAAAAAAAGAACAAAAAAAAGATTATAGATTCAAAAGTGGATACAACTTCCACTTTTGTAAGCGTAGAAATAAAATCAGATTCAAAAACCATTAAAAAATCAAGCGATTCGATAAAAATGCAAATTGAAAATGAAATTATTTCAAGCGAAAGTTCATTACGTTCGCCAAAAGTTTCTTTTAAAGAAATCGAGCCAACTTCTATCAAAGCGATAAGTGTTTTTAAAGGAAAAAAAGACACAGACAGCATCATGGCTATTAAAAATCTTGCCAATAAAATTGTTATCTCAATGTTTCAAGATACTATCGAGTTTAAAGCATTAAGCAATGCTTTAGAAAAAGAACTAAACCGAAAAAACATACTTATTGATTATCAGCTTCAACATTATAAAGGCGATACATTATACAACACTTTTCAAACCAACAAAAATGGTTCTTTGTCATTGAAAAGCATATCAAAATCAGCGTATTTACCAAAAAAAGAAGAAATCGCAATTCTTTTTTCAAATCCAATTACACTGGTCCTAAAAAGAAGTTTATCAGAGATTTTGCTTTCTTTAGTACTCTCTTTATCTATTATTACTTGCTTACTTTATCTGTTAAAAACCATCAATAAACAGAAAAAAATAGATGAAATAAAGAATGATTTGATTAGCAATATTACTCATGAATTCAAAACGCCAATTACCACAATCGGAACAGCTATTGAAGGAATAAAAAGTTTTAATACCGAAAAAGATATAGAAAAAACGAATAGGTATTTAGAAATATCAGGCAATCAGCTCAAAAAATTGGAAGAAATGGTCGAACGATTACTAGAAACGGCAACACTAGAAACAAATCAGTTATCAATTAAAAAAGAAAAAGCAAACCTGCTTTTATTATTGCAAAACTGTATCGAAAAACACCAGTTAAATTTTCAGGAAAAAAATATTGTATTAGAAACAAAAACTACCGATTTTTTTGCCAATGTTGATAGTTTTCATTTGGAAAATGCCTTTTCGAATATTATAGATAACGCCGTAAAATATGGCGGAAATGAAATCAAGATTACCTTAAATTGTGACAAATTCCAAAATACTGTTTTGATTGAAGATAACGGATTTGGAATTGACAAAATTCATGAAGAAAAAATATTTGATAAGTTTTATCGAATTCCAAAAGGGAACATTCACAACGTAAAAGGATTTGGAATTGGCTTATATTATTCGAAAAAAATTATAGAAAAACACGGAGGTTCGCTTGAATTATTATCAAATTCAAATCCAACTTTATTTAAAATAACATTGCCAAATGAGTACTAAAATCAGAGTTTTATTAGCCGAAGATGAACTAGCATTGGCACAAATTATAAAAGAAAGTTTAGAAACACGAAACTTCGAGGTTATTCACGGAAAAAATGGTGAAGAAGCTTTTGATTTTTTCTTAAAAGAAAATCCAGATATTATAGTGCTTGATGTAATGATGCCTTTAAAAGATGGTTTTTCCGTTGCCAAAGATGTTCGAAAGATAAATAAAAATGTGCCTATCATTTTTTTAACTGCCAAATCGCAAACATTAGATGTTGTTGATGGATTTGCATTCGGAGGTAATGACTATTTGAAAAAACCCTTTAGCATGGAAGAATTAATTGTTAGAATGCAATCGCTATTAGGTAGAATTGAGAATAAAACGAACGATGACACTATTGCCATTGGAAATTATTTATTTTATCCAATAAAACAAATACTCGTTCATAATTATAAAATCGAAAACCTTACTCATCGTGAGACAGCTTTGCTACAATTATTGATTGAAAACAAAAATGAAATTATAGACAGAGAAGTGATTTTGAAAATAATTTGGAACAATACCGATTTTTTCTCAGGCAGAAGTATGGATGTATTTATTACTAAACTCAGAAAAAAATTAATTCTCGATACAACAATTCAAATCATTAACATTAGAAGTAAAGGATATAAATTGACATGCTAGAGGTACTTATCGTGTTGTTCTCATTTGAAAACCGCCTTGTCCTCGTCCCATTTCGCTCATCTCTTCCATCTTTTTGGTCACCGTCTCGTCATAGTCTTTTTGTGATATTTCTTTTCCGTTATTGGGTGCTTTGATTTCGACTTTGTCTTTCGAATTCAAAACAACTTTAGAACAAAGAATTACGGTTTTACCATCGTTAACTTCTAATATTAATCCTGGCAAACCCCAATACCCCTCTGGACCTTGGTTTATGGGTATTTCAGGTGTGTACCAAGCTGTTATTGTTATTTCTTTAGGCAACTCAAAATCATCCATGAAATTGGTTCTTTTTTCTTTTTCCTCTTTTTTAGCTTCGCCTTCTTTAACTTCTTCTTTCTTTTTGGCTTTAAAATTTCTGAAATCGGTTTTACTGGCTGGAATTACAGCCGTAGCTTTAAAACAATTATACCCGCCAATAACTCTTGTCTCAGAACTCAATTGCCATTTATACGTTATCAAAGAGTCTTTTATCAAAAATTCTTTGCCCATAAATTCTTTATCAACAGTATATTTTTTCTCTTTTACATTTTTGTAATAGGTGCCACCGCCACCCATAAACGAAGACATCATTCGCATTCCGCCTTGACCTTGACCTGGTGCATCCAATTTTTCTTCTTCTTTATAGATGGAAGCCGATTTATCGAAATTGAGGAAAAACGTTTTTTCAAACATCTTTTTCATTCTTTCTTCAATCATTTTTTGCATTTCGGGAGTGATGTTTTTATTTCCCTCTATTCTCGATTTAAAATCAGAAGTACTGGTCTTTGACTCATAAACAGCCATTCCTTGAAAGTCTTTTTGAGCATGAACAACAAATATTGAAAAAAAGAGCGCAATGGTATAAAGATTTTTAGTGTTCATTTCAATCGATTGGTTTAGGTATTTGTTAAGTTTAAATTTCGTAATGTTGACTTTAAAAAACAAATATGACGAAACAATGCGCTAGATGTTACCAATTTTTTGTTAAAATATTACTTTGCAACAGTTATAATCTATTTAGAAACGTGTAAATTAGCGCTATGATGAAAAACCACTTTTTATTTCTTTTTCTTAGCTGCCAAATAATGGTTTGGAGCCAAAACCAAAGGCTAGCAACCACTTTGCTTACTTCTGAAAAATTAGAAGATAAAGTTTATCTCGGATTTGATGGACTTGGCAGTAATTATTTTATAAAAAATAATGTTTTTAGTAAGCATTATGAAGGTCAAATATGGGAATATAAAAACGTGCCACTAGGAAAAATTACTTCAGTAGATTATATAAATCCTTTAAAAATAATTGTTTTTTATGAAGATTTTAATACCATAATCATCTTAGACAATCAGTTAAATGAAATTCAAAAAATCAATCTTTTTGACATTGACAAAACTATTTTTGCCTCTCAGATAGGCATGGCTTCTCAAAATCAATTCTGGATTTACAACTCCTTAAACCAGCAAATTCTGTTGTTTAACTATTTAAATAACACCTTTAAAAACATAGGAAATCCAACTCAGGAAAACATAAAATATACACAATCTGATTTTAATAATTTTTATTGGATAGACGATAACAACAATTGGTTTGCTATTGATATTTTTGGTAAAGTGATTTTATTGGCCAATATTCCACCCTGGGAAAATATTCAGATTATAGATACCGACAAATTATTATTTTCACAAGACAATACCCTCTATTGTTTGAATAACAAATCGAAAGCCATTTACGAAATAGAAATTGTTGAGAAATCGTTCCAAAAATTTCACTACAAAGACCAAATTTTAGCTATTTTTACCAACCAACAAGTTAAAAACTTTAAATTAAAATTACCATAATGCACATAGCGGTAGCAGGAAACATAGGCGCAGGAAAAACCTCATTAACCCGATTTTTAGCCAAACATTTTAAATGGGAACCCCATTTTGAAGACGTAGTAGACAATCCCTATTTGGATGATTTTTACCATCAAATGGAGCGGTGGAGTTTTAACCTCCAAATCTATTTCTTAAACTCTCGTTTCCGTCAAGTGCTACAAATTCGCGAAAGCGGCAAAAACATCATTCAGGACAGAACCATTTATGAAGATGCACACATTTTTGCTCCTAATTTGCACGCTATGGGATTAATGACCAATCGCGATTTTCAAAACTATTCCGACCTTTTTGAATTAATGGAAGGCTTAGTAGCGGCACCCGATTTATTGATTTACCTGCGAAGTTCCATTCCTAATTTAGTTTCCCAAATTCACAAACGTGGCCGCGACTACGAAAACACCATTTCTATCGATTACCTCAGCCGATTAAACGAGCGCTACGAAGCATGGATTTCTAATTACGACAAAGGAAAACTACTCATCATCGATGTAGATAATATCGATTTTGTCAACAATCCCGAGGATTTAGGAACGGTAATTAACAGAATTGATGCCGAGTTGAACGGATTGTTTTAACAATTAGGAGCCAATGGCTTGCGCACTTTTACTTTCCCTATTCCCGCTTTTCGCGCTGCATGGCAGCTAGCTTCAATCGGGGCTAAACGAGTAATCATTTTCTTCCCAGCTGTGTTATATCATCTCTATTGCGGTATAGGTATAAAACAAGTTGGATATATGCCATCCCTCGAGCGGTATAGGTATAAAACAAGTTGGATATATGCCATCCTTCATGCGGTATAGGTATAAAACACGTTGGATATATACCATCCCTCGCGCGGTATAGGTATAAAACAAGTTGGATATATACCATCCCTCGTGCGGTATAGGTATAAAACAAGTTGGATATATACCATCCCTCGTGCGGTATAGGTATAAAACACGTTGGATATATGCCATCCTTCATGCGGTATAGGTATAAAACACGTTGGATATATACCATCCCTCGTGCGGTATAGGTATAAAACAAGTTGGATATATACCATCCCTCGCGCGGTATAGGTATAAAACAAGTTGGATGTATGATATTGTTAATAGAGCAGCAACGATATGTAGCTGCAAATTGTACTAGTTACTTGGATAAACCACCCAAAAGGGCTCGAGCGCAAGCAGGCGAAAAAGGTGTTAACTAAACGAACAAAGTATTAGGTTGATTGGCAAGAAAATTATTAGTTATATTTGATGTGTATACGCTACAAAGTAGCGCTAATCTCGCCAAGTAAGGGTTTAGAAGCGATGGTTTATAGCGGGAGTCTTTAATTAGCGGTAAGCCATAAACATATGAACGAGAAATCAATATATATTGGAAGGATAAATTCGATAAAAAGATACAATTTGGTTTCTTTGATTGTACTCATCGAAATTATCATTTTTTTTATTCTACTTGGAAAAAGTCAAATTTTGGCTGGAATATCTGTAGGAGTTTCAATTGCCGCAATAATTTTTTGTTTTTTAAAAATAAATATGGACGTTAATCTATTAATTTTCAAAGAAACAATTATCGAATTTCATAACGGAAAAAATAAATGTGAGCTTAACTATGAAAAAATTAGAAAATATGAATTTATTGATCAACAAAGAAGTCAAAGTTTTAGTAGAATTAGATTTCAAAATAGAAAATTAAATCACGTCATAGAAAGAGAAGATGGATACGATATTAATTTAAAAGATTTTGCAGAATTTTTACTATCAAAAAACCAATCTATTGAAATTTTACATCGTCAAACAAACTTTGAAACCTACAAGTATTTTAGAAATAACGGAGAGGTGAAACGTGTCTTAATAAACTAAAAAGCCAGCCACTAACAGCGATTTCTCGCTATTGCCAGATTTTCTTGGCTTTACTTCTATTTTTCACATAAAACTTTTTATTTTAGCTGAAAGTACGAAGTTCGCTGGTTTCGCAAAAGCCACTAAGCACGAAACGTTGACGGTCGATTTCAGCCTAACGAGAAAATTAGTATATAAAAGGAAAAATGCTAAAAAGATTAAAAGAAATAAACAGCAATGTAAACACAGCCAAAACTGCCAACGGCTTAATAACACTTGCATTACTTCATTTACTATATGTTTTCGCTTTTTATTATAAGACTAAATTGAATTTGGCAAATCCATTAATTCCAAAATATTTGGCTTTTGAACTTTTTGAGCCTTATGCAGTGAAAGGTATAATATTGACAATTGGAGTGTTATTAGCATCATTCTTTAAGTTTTTTAAACAAAATTTGATGGTTATATTAGTTTGTGCTATGATAATTGTCTTGTATTATTTCACGAGTTTTGAACCAAACTTTACGGAATATCAGAAATAGAAAAAATGCTATGCGGAAGTCAAACAATAACTTATTTTGATTACTTTCTTTAAAGGCATTGATTTAATTAAAAAACAAAACTAAGCATAAAAAATGCCTCCTAAATCTAGGAAGCATTTTTTATTTTGATAGCGTAAACTACTATTTTATTTATTCGGCAGTTTCTCCTATAAACTTTCCAGTTTCATCATACATTGCCATACACTTCGCTTTCTCTTCAGCAGAACAACCGTTTTTATCACACATGGCAGCACATTCTTCCTTTGTCATCGTAGCACATTTGCTCATATCACATTTTTCTGTTTTTGCTGTCATATATTCACATGTAGTGTTTGTGCAACCTTTGGCAACACACTCTTCTTTAGACATTGATGCACAAGCTGCGGTCATTTCTGTACAACAGGCTGCCATAGCAGTAGTTTTGTTATCTTCACCGTGAACACCACTTCCTAAAATTGGAGCAATTACCAATCCAATTAAACAAGTCAATTTAATTAAAATATTCATCGATGGACCAGAAGTATCTTTAAACGGATCACCCACAGTATCTCCGGTAACTGCTGCTTTGTGCGCATCAGAACCTTTAAAAGTCATTTCGCCATTAATCATAACGCCAGCTTCAAATGATTTCTTAGCGTTGTCCCAAGCACCACCAGCGTTGTTTTGGAACACAGCCCAAAGTACACCAGAAACCGTAACTCCAGCCATATAACCACCAAGCATTTCAGCAATTAATTGATTATTATCAGCATAAACTAATTTACCTAACAATACAATCGCAATAGGGAAACCAATAGTTAGAACACCTGGCAACATCATTTCACGTAGCGCTGCTTTGGTAGAAATTTCAACACATTTACCATATTCTGGTTTTCCAGTTCCTTCCATAATTCCTGGAATTTCCTTGAACTGACGACGCACTTCATATACCATATCCATTGCTGCTTTACCAACAGAGTTCATTGCTAATGCAGAAAACACCACTGGTATCATTCCACCAACGAATAACATCGCTAATACTGGCGCCTTGAAAATATTAATTCCATCAATTCCTGTAAACGTTACATATGCAGCAAATAAAGCTAATGAAGTTAATGCAGCAGAAGCGATAGCAAAACCTTTTCCTGTTGCCGCTGTCGTGTTACCAACTGAGTCCAAGATATCGGTACGAGTACGAACTTCTTTCGGCAATTCACTCATTTCAGCAATTCCACCTGCGTTATCAGAAATTGGTCCAAAAGCATCAATCGCTAATTGCATAGCTGTTGTAGCCATCATTGCAGAAGCAGCCAAAGCCACACCATAAAAACCAGCAAAAGCATAGGAAGCCCAAATTGCACCGGCAAATAATAATACTGTTGGGAACGTAGAAATCATACCTGTTGCTAAACCAGCGATTACGTTAGTTCCTGCACCAGTTGCCGATTTTTGTACAATAGCCAAAACTGGTTTTGTACCTAATCCTGTATAGTATTCAGTAACCGATGAAATAACTCCACCTACTACTAAACCAACGATTGTTGCATAAAAAACTCGCATTGAAGAAATTTCTTTTAACCCTTCACCATAAAATTCCATGGTCATAGTCTCTGGCAACATATATTTCACTAAAAAGAAACAAGAAATCAGCGTTAAAATAATTGAAACCCAGTTACCGATGTTTAATGCACCTTGTACTTGTTTTTCCTTAGCATCATCACTTGAAATTTTCACTAGCATTGTTCCGATGATTGAAAATAAAATTCCAAAACCAGCGATAGCCATTGGTAATAAAATTGGACCAATTCCACCGAAAGCATCATCGATTTTTCCGCCCATATCTTTAATAACATAGTTACCTAGAACCATTGCAGCCAACACTGTTGCAACATAAGAACCGAATAAATCGGCACCCATTCCGGCAACGTCACCTACGTTATCACCTACGTTATCGGCAATTGTAGCAGGATTTCTTGGATCATCCTCTGGAATACCAGCTTCAACTTTACCAACTAAGTCAGCACCAACGTCAGCAGCTTTTGTATAAATACCACCACCAACACGGGCAAACAAAGCAATTGACTCTGCTCCAAGAGAAAAACCAGCCAATGTTTCAAGAATAATAGTCATATCCTCAGTATTTGTCCAAACACCGCCAGGCATAAAATATCTAAATAAAATAATGAAAAAGCCAGTTAAACCTAAAACAGCTAAACCTGCAACTCCCAATCCCATTACTGTTCCGCCACCAAAAGAAACTTTTAATGCTTGTGGTAAACTTGTACGAGCAGCTTGTGTAGTTCTAACATTGGTTTTGGTTGCTATTTTCATACCCATATTTCCCGCTAAAGCCGAAAAGAAAGCGCCAAAAATGAAAGCAATCACTATAAACAAATGCGTTTTAACACCCGGTAAAAAGGTAATACCAGCCAAAACAGCACTTGCAATCAAAACGAAAACTGCTAATAAGCGGTATTCTGCTTTTAAGAATGCTAAAGCACCTTCATAAATATAATCTGATATCTCTTTCATTTTGCCATCGCCAGCGTCTTGTTTTAAAACCCAAGCCCTTTTAAAGCTCATAAAAGCTAATCCAATTAATGCCATTGCGATAGGCACATAAATCATCATTGATTCCATAAAAATAATTTTTGTTAAAAATTTATCGGTCGCAAAAGTAACAAAACTTTAACAAATAAAAACAATATAGCACGGAATATTAGTTCAATTGATATACATGCTTCTGTTTGATATTGCAGTATAAGAATATTAAATTACTGCTAGATTAAGAAAAAAACTATTTTTGACGAATAAATGTAACGTTGAATGGAAAACAAAACCTTATCAATTATAATCCCTGCCTACAATGAAGGTGCAACTATATATAGAATATTGGATAAGATTAAAGCGGTAAAACTTATCAATGATTTTAGTAAAGAAGTTATTGTTGTAAACGACTGTAGTAATGATAACACAAACGAGAGTATCCAAAACTATATCATAAACAATCCCGAACTTAAAATTGTTTTAGAGCAACATACTAAAAATTTAGGTAAAGGTGCGGCATTGCATACTGGCATAAAACACGCTTCTGGTGAATTAATAATTATACAAGACGCTGATTTAGAATATGACCCACAAGAATACAATATATTACTGAAACCCTTCATTGATGGTGTTGCTGACGTTGTTTACGGAAGTCGTTTTATGGGTGGAAAACCGCATCGAATTCTCTTCTTTTGGCATAGCATTGGAAATAAATTTCTAACTTTTTTAAGCAACATGTTTTCCAATTTGAACCTAACCGATATGGAAACTTGTTACAAAATGTTTCGTACAGATATTTTAAAATCATTAGATCTCAAAGAAAAACGATTTGGTTTTGAACCTGAAGTCACTTTAAAAGTGGCTCGTATTCCTGGAATTAGAATTTATGAAGTGGGCATTAGTTATTATGGAAGAACTTTTGAAGAAGGAAAAAAAATTAACTGGAAAGATGGTTTTCGTGCGATTTATTGCATCATAAAATATGGTTTGTAGAAAGAACTTTTTCTGCACAATTTACTTTATTATTAAAAGTAAAACCCAAACGAACCCTTAATCGTAAAATTACTTGTTTCAGGAACATCCCTATAATTTCCTCTCCACGTAAAATCGAGTCTGAAAACTTTGAAAATATTCCCAATTCCAGCGCTATATTCCCAGTAGGGTTTTTCGGGTGCTACATAGACTAATCCAGATGCATTTATGGCTTTATTTTCATCTGAAACAGAACCGTAAACACCTCGTACACCAACAATTTCTCTTAAATTTAATTTTCTCAAAAGTGGAATACGAGCAAATATTTTACCTTGAAAATCATGTTCCCATTGTAAGGTTGTATATTGATCTACTACGAATTCATAGAAATTGAGATTATTAAAAGTATTTTCAATGGTAAAATAAGTTTGATTTCCTGGCACGATACTCATCAACCCTAAAGGCACTTGCCCGAATGTTTTCCCCAATTCCATGATTAAATTGGAGCGACCAATTGCTCCAATGACGATAGGTTGTTTGTAATAAAGTTGTATTTTCTGGTATTCAAAATCGCTATCGATAGCGCCTTTAAAACCTTGACTAAAATTGACAAAAAAGCGACTATAACGATTGTCAATTTCTAATCGTTCCACTCCATAACCAACGGTTTTCTTTTTAGGAGTATACTCCACTTGAATATTTATTTCAGATTGTTTTACATCGCTTCTGGTAGTTGTAAAAGTGTCGTCTGTAAAATAATCTAACTTGAATGTGGGCGATGCCGACTCTAATGTACGATAGGAAAAACCAAGCTGAAAAATTAAATTTTTAACAGGTTCCATTTCAATAGCCACTGTGCTCAAATTTATATTAGTGAGTTTCCCATTATTTCCGGTGGTAAAAAGTGCCGACGAGGCAAAACTTCTACCCAAAACATCGTTTGTGGTGGTTAAACTTGCACCTATTTGTTCAATATCTCTTCTATTTCCACCGAGAATAATTATCCTGTTCTTTTTATTAACCATCCACTTTCCTGAAATGCCATATTTGAACTTATTATCATCTATTCCATAAGCTGTAAAACCTTGCAATCGCCATAGATCATTTGGTCCAAAATAAGTTCTTCCACCAGCTCTAAGGCGAAAACCTTCCACTTCGTTAAAACCAACGGAGGAAAAAATAGGCCCAAAATCAAAATTGTATTTATCAAATTCAATGTAGCCACTTCCTAAAATAGATATCAATTTATAGGCTTGTTTGAAGCGCTTTACATTCTTGAGCGTGTCAATCAATTTATAGATTCCAACTTCATCTTTGCTGAGCTTTTCAAAGCGGTTTTCAGTCCAAAAGTCATTAGACTTATTGTAGACGGAATTGTCAATATAGTTTACTTCGTCTTTAAAAAATTTATCTGGCTTTTTTTCATTAAACTTGAAATTTCTATACAATGTGCTTCGCTTACCGTAAACTCCTTTTGATTTTTCTTTTTTATTCAATGCAAAGTCAGACATCATATAATCACGGGTTGGAAGAAAAACTGAGTCGTTGAGCACTTCAAATTCTTGCTCAATATAAATATCTTTTACCCAATTGATGTTGGCACTTTTTGTCACCGCCATATTAATTTTTTTGATGGCAAAAGTAGTGTCGTTGACCCAAAAATCGCCTTTAAAAGTAAGTTCGCTTTTTCGTCTCGGATAGAAGACAATGTTATAACATAATTTATTGTCTATAACTGCTGTATCAGTCAACACATAGTTATAAACATCAATTCCCGTTTTTGATAACGGACTTGTAAAACTTTTATCAAAAAATTTTAAATAATTTTCATAAACATCAAAGTCTGTATACAAATCTTTTATAAAAGCATTTACACCATCACCACTTCCTAAACCTGAATTTTTATTGGCTTTAAGTATTTCTTTTGTTTTTTTTGTTTCGTTATCACCATAAAACTCTGATAGTGTTTCATTGATAAAAATAGGCAAGTACGTTTTTCCGGTAACTTTTGAAGTATCCACATTCTTGAAGACAAACTCCATTCCTTTGAAAATTTTATTTGTCATAAACGCACTGTCAATAGTGTTCATATCAAATTCGACTTTCTCGTATTTATCATATTGATATTGTTTGAACATTTTTAGCCCATTCTTGCGTCTTCTTTCCCAAATTTTACGCAAAATATCAAGAGCAGGATTGTTTTTTTTAGAAGTTTTACCGGTAAATATTACAACCTCATTTAAGCTATTGCCTTCGCTCATTACTATTTTAAAATCATAATTCACTTGCTTTGGAAGTTTAACTTCTTTAGTTGGAAAACCAACGAACGAGACAGTTAAAAAAGAATAATTATCAGGCGACTCAATATAAAATCTTCCATCTTCGTTAGATACAACACCCGTTTTTGATCCTTTAAATACAATGTTAGCATATGGAACAGGTTGGTTTGTATTATCCACAACTATTCCACTCACTTTTGTTTGTGCAGCTATCGAATTTACAAACGCTAGTAAGAATGTGATAAAAATTACGTTCTTCATAGAAAAAAAACTTCATCAAAAAATATTTTGATGAAGTTCAAATATAGTTAAATAAAATATTACTTGTAGGTAACTTTTTTTACTGCTTTGATAACATCCTGAGCGTTAGGTAACCATTCTTTTAACAAAGTTGGAGAATATGGCGCAGGTGTATCGGCAGTAGTAATTCTTTGTATTGGTGCATCAAGATAATCAAAAGCTCTTTCTTGAACCATGTAAGTGATTTCAGAAGCAACACTCGCAAAAGGCCACGCTTCTTCTAAAACTACTAAACGATTGGTCTTTTTAACCGAATTGATAATGCAATCATAATCCATTGGACGAACTGTTCTTAAATCTATAATTTCACAGGAAATTCCTTCTTGTGCTAATTCATCGGCAGCAATAATAGCTTCTTTAATTATTTTACCAAACGAAACAATCGTTACATCAGTTCCTGCTCTTTTAATATCAGCTACACCAAGTGGTATTGTATATTCTTCTTCTGGAACTTCTCCTTTGTCACCATACATTTGTTCGCTTTCCATAAAAATAACGGGGTCATTGTCACGAATTGCCGATTTTAATAACCCTTTGGCATCATACACAGTTGATGGCACTACTACTTTTAGACCTGGAGTATTGGCGAACCAATTTTCAAAAGCTTGTGAATGTGTTGCTCCAAGCTGTCCTGCAGAAGCTGTTGGTCCACGAAAAACCATGGGCATTGGGAATTGTCCCGCTGACATTTGACGCATTTTGGCAGCGTTGTTGATAATTTGATCAATTCCTACCAATGAAAAATTGAAAGTCATGTATTCAACAATAGGACGACAACCATTCATAGCTGAACCAACGGCTATTCCAGCAAAACCAAGCTCAGCAATTGGTGTATCGATTACTCTTTTTGGCCCAAATTCATCTAGCATTCCTTTTGATGCCTTGTAAGCACCATTATATTCGGCTACTTCTTCACCCATTAAATAAACAGTTTCATCGCGACGCATTTCTTCACTCATCGCTTCGGCAATCGCTTCTCTAAATTGTATCGTTCTCATATTTATGATTATATTACTGTCAAAATTTGAAAGACAAAAATAAAAATTAAAAATGATTAAAAAAGCTATTTAAGTGATAAATAACAACGTCTATTTACGAGAAAGCAACGTTAACTCATTTTGGTGAAAAATAACAGCATACGAAATCGATATAATACTGAAAAAATATTATGCATGCATAGTATATAATTAAAATTATTGTACTAATTTTGTACTTCATTTTTCAACGAACACTTAATACATATGAAAATATTAGTTTGCATCAGTCATGTGCCTGATACTACATCAAAAATTAATTTTGTTAATGGAGATTCTGAATTTGATACCAATGGTGTTCAATATGTTATCAATCCTAATGACGAATTCGGATTAACTCGAGCTATTTGGTTTCAAGAACAACAAGGTGCGAATGTAACAGTAGTAAATGTTGGTGGACCAGATACCGAACCTACTTTGAGAAAAGCATTGGCAATTGGTGCAAACGAAGCCATTCGTGTCAACGCAACGCCAACAGATGGTTTTTTTGTTGCAAAACAATTAGCTGAAGTGGTGAAATCTGGAAATTATGATTTGATAATTTGCGGAAAAGAGTCATTAGATTATAATGGTGGAATGGTTCCAGGCATGTTAGCTGGCTTATTGGATTACAACTTTGTAAATTCTTGTACAGAACTTACTATTGAAGGAAACAATGCGAAAGCATCAAGAGAAATTGATGGTGGAAAAGAAATTATTTCTTCTTCATTGCCTCTTGTAATTGGCGGTCAAAAAGGATTAGTAGAAGAAAAAGACTTGCGCATTCCTAACATGAGGGGAATTATGACCGCAAGAACAAAAGTTTTAACTGTTCTTGAACCTGTAGTTGCTAGTACCAACACAAAAGCTGTTAAATTTGAGAAACCAGCTCCAAAATCTGCAGTGAAACTTATTTCGGCAGATAATTTGGATGAATTAATCAATCTATTACATAACGAAGCAAAAGTGATTTAGTAATCAATATTCGGTCTCAGTTTATGGCTACAAAACCTTAAATTTGAAACTTTATACCTTAAACAAATAAAATTATGTCTATACTAATATACGCAGAATCGGCAGATGGAAAATTCAAAAAAGTTGCTTTTGAATTAGCTTCCTATGCAAAAAAAGTTGCTGAAACCCTTGGAACAACCGTAACAGCTGTTACTGTTAATGCAGAAAGTGTTTCTGATTTATCAAAATATGGTGTCGATAAAGTTCTAAAAGTATCGCACGATCAATTATCTAACTTTAATGCTAAAGCTTACGCTGATGTAATCAAACAAGCTGCGCAAAAAGAAAATGCAAAATTAATTTTACTATCTTCTACAACAGATAGTTTGTATTTAGCACCATTCTTAGCTGTAGGATTAGAAGCAGGATTTGCATCAAATGTTGTAGGATTACCCATTTCAATGGCTCCATTTCAAGTAAAAAGAACCGCTTTCTCAAATAAAGCATTCAATATCACCGAAATTTCAACTGACGTTAAGCTATTAAGCTTAGCCAAAAACTCTTATGGTGTTTTTGAAAGCGCTGCTACTCTTGCTGAAGAAATTTTTAATCCAAGTTTGAATGAAAACGATTTTAATGTGAAAGTAGATTCGGTTGAAAAGTCAACTGGAAAAGTTACTATCGCTGATGCTGATGTTGTTGTTTCTGGTGGCCGTGGATTAAAAGGTCCAGAAAACTGGAACTTATTAGAAGATTTAGCTGGAGTTCTTGGTGCTGCAACGGCTTGTTCAAAACCAGTTTCAGACTTAGGATGGCGTCCACATAGTGAACATGTGGGTCAAACAGGAAAACCAGTGGCAACTAATTTATACATCGCCGTTGGAATATCAGGTGCAATACAACATATTGCTGGAGTTAATTCCTCGAAAGTTAAAGTTGTTATCAATTCTGATGCTGAAGCACCTTTCTTCAAAGTAGCCGATTATGGAATTGTAGGTGATGCATTTGAAATCTTGCCAAAATTAACACAGAAGTTAAAGGACTTTAAAGCGCAAAACGCATAAACTAAACTCCAATAAAAACAATTTTATTCCAAATTCCAATTACTAAAACAATTGGAGTTTGGAATTTTGTTTTTTTACAATTTTGAATTTTTAGAAGCGAAAAGTTTTTGTTACTTTGCATTACTTTTTATGCACTAACTAATTAAAAGTTTTGATACTTATAATCAATGCTTTATACATAATTAAATCCATGAGTTTAGTAAAACTAACTATAAAAGGCATTTCTTATAGCCAAACACAAAATGGAGCATACGCTCTAATTTTAAATGAAGTAGATGGCGAACGTAAATTACCAATTGTAATTGGTGCATTTGAAGCACAGTCTATTGCTATAGCTTTGGAAAAAGAAATAAAACCACCTAGACCATTAACTCACGATTTATTTAAAAGTTTTGCAGATAGATTTGATATCGTGGTAAAACAAGTTATCATTCACAAATTGGTTGATGGTGTTTTTTATTCAAGCATTATTTGTGAAAGAGATAAAATAGAAGAAATAATTGATGCTCGAACTTCTGATGCGATAGCATTAGCATTGCGTTTTAACGCGCCGATTTTTACTTATAAAAATATTTTAGATAAAGCTGGAATTTACCTTAACACTAATCCCTCAGAAATAGAAAACCAGAGTAATGACGATGATGGTGTTCTCTCTAATCCTGAAACATTTGGCTTAGATAGTGATGGAAAAGAACCGAGTGAAGGCTATTCAAAATTAAGTTTATCTGAACTTCATGCTTTGTTGGAAATTGCAGTTCAAGAGGAAGATTACGAAAAAGCAGCAAGAATACGAGACGAGATATCGAAAAGAGAATCTTAAATTGGTTACGAGTATACAGTTAAAGGTTTAAGACTAATAGTAGATACTTTTTTGATTTTTTATATTTTTTCAATTAATTTAATTTAAACCATGAAACAATACCACGATTTAGTGAAGCACGTTTTAGAACATGGCTGTCAAAAAGGAGACAGAACAGGAACCGGAACTAAAAGTGTATTTGGTTATCAAATGCGATTTGATTTAAATGAAGGTTTTCCCATGGTTACTACAAAAAAGCTACATTTAAAATCGATTGTTTACGAATTGTTATGGTTCTTAAAAGGCGATACTAATATAGCATATCTTAAAGAAAATGGGGTGAAAATTTGGGACGAATGGGCTGATGAAAATGGAGATTTAGGACCAGTTTATGGTCATCAATGGCGCAACTGGAACAGTGAGGAAATTGATCAAATAGCTGAGATTATAGAAACACTAAAGAAAAATCCAAATAGTAGAAGAATGTTAGTTTCTGCATGGAATCCCTCTGTTTTACCTGATACAACCAAAACATTTGCTGAAAATGTAGCCAATAATAAGGCTGCTTTGCCACCGTGTCATGCCTTTTTTCAATTTTATGTAGCCGATGGTAAATTGAGTTGTCAATTATACCAGCGAAGCGCCGACATTTTTCTAGGCGTTCCATTTAATATCGCTTCCTATGCTTTATTAACAATGATGGTAGCACAAGTTTGTGATTTGCAAGTAGGCGAATTTATACACACTTTTGGTGATGCACACATATACAATAATCATTTTGAACAATTAGAATTACAGCTGTCACGCGAACCAAAACCATTACCAAAAATGATTTTAAATCCTGCTGTAAAAAATATTTTCGACTTTACTTTTGATGATTTTAAGCTCGAAGGTTACGATCCTCATCCGCATATAAAAGGCATCGTTGCGGTATAAAATTCATGAACTACGAGAATTAAAGTTAAATACTTAGCCTCATTTAATTTAAAAGGCTAGAGGATAATGCGTAACGAATTTTTTATTTATTAAGTAAGAAATCTTTCAAGTAAAACGGTTCAAAATAAGCGACATCTTCAAAAATGTTTGCCTTATATTTTTCAAAACTTATTTCACTCATTTCGTGTGCTGAAGGAAAAATAATCTCTGGAATAAATATAAAATTATCCTTGGTAAGTACAGTTTGACATTTTTCTTGACAATCACCAACGAAATAAATTACATCATCTTCATCGTTGTAACTATTTTGAGTTAAAACTTCGGCATGTACTTCTTTTAAATATTGATGATTAGCATCAAAAGTTGCGCTATAAACTTCCATTCTTCGTGCATCAATCATAGGTATAATTTTTCCGCTTTTACCTTTCACTTGCTTTGCCAAAACTTGTAAAGTATCAATTGAAATAAGCGGAATACCAAGCGCATAACTCAACCCTTTTGCAGCAGAAACACCGATACGCAATCCGGTATAAGAACCTGGACCTTTGCTCACAGCGACAGCGCTCAAGTCTTGCACTTTGATGCTTGCTTCATTTAAAATTTCCTCAATAAAAACATGTAATTTCTCTGCGTGGGAATATCCCAGTTCCGCTATTTCCTTACATAAAACAGTTTCTCCGTTTTTTGCTAATGAAACTGAACAATTTCTAGTTGCTGTTTCTATGTTTAAAATATAGACCAATGACTTGAAGCTGTTATTGCGAAGATGCAGTTGCGTCTTTATCGTCATCTCCCTTTTTACCCTTGTCGGAATTTTTATTGGTAGACACTTTATCACCAGAATTCAAGTCTTTAGAAACAGTAGTATATGGACCAATGATAATTATATCGCCTTTTTTCAATCCTGAAACAACTTCGATATTTGTATCATCTTGAATTCCGGTTTTAATTACTCTGATTTTAGCTTTATTGCCCACTTTTACAAAAACACATTCATATTTTTTGTCGCTTTTAACAGTAACCTTTTTATCAACATTCTCCTCTTTAACTTCGTAAGATTTAGTTGCCGCAGTATCAGACTTTATGACAACTGAACTAATAGGAACGCCTAAAACTTTTTCTTTTCTTTTAGTAATTATATCAACAGTAGCTGTCATTCCTGGTCTGAAAGGTGAATAGCTGGAAGGTTTTCCTTCAATTAAGTCTAAATATGATTCTTTAAGAATTCGTACTTTAACTTTAAAATTTGTTACCTGATCTGCGGTAATTGTTGAACTTGCAGAGTTAGAAATACTGGTTACAATCCCTTTGAACTCCTTTTTCAAATAGGCATCAACACTAATATTTGTACTATCACCTATGCTAACTTTTACGATATCATTTTCGTTTACATCTACTTCAACCTCCATGTTGTCAAGATTAGCAACACGCAAAAGTTCTGTTCCTGTCATTTGTTGTGTTCCTAAAACACGTTCTCCAAGCTCAACGCCTAGTGAAGAAATAGTTCCATCAGCAGGAGCATAAATTGTAGTTCTTCCGAGATTGTCTTTGGCTTCTTTCACAGTAGCATTGGCACTTTGAACATTGAAATAGGCCGACTCTTTACTAGCCTTTGCGCCTTCAAAAGTTGCAATAGCTCTATCCCATTCCGATCTTGAAATGACTCCTTTTTCAAACAATGTTTTACTTCGGTCATAACTGGCTTTTGCTTCTTTAAAAGTAGCATCAGCTTGACTTAAACCTGCTTTTGTTCCAGATAAGTTGGAAACCGTTCTATTATAACCCGAAACATACAAATCAGGATTAATTTTCACTAATAGTTGTCCCTTTTTTACAATTTGGCCTTCTTTGACAGGCAACTCAATGATTTCTCCGGAAACTTCGGAAGATATTTTTACTTCTATCTCTGGCTGAATTTTTCCTGTTGCAGAGACTGTTTCAATAATTGTTATTTCGTCAACAGTTCCTGTTTCTACTTGTTTTGAGTCGTCATTTGCTCCAATAATCCCTTTTGACTTGAGAGTAATTAATATGATAACTAATAAAAGGATAATTCCGATTAAAATATAAATTTTCTTTTTTGACATGGTTTATGGTTTTTGAATGATGGGGATTCCAAAATAGAACTCTAATAATTTTATTCTAAAAATGTAATCATACTTTGTTCTTACTACTTCTGATTGTGCATTTTCATATAGAAGCGACGATTGATTAAAATCAAATGAATTGAGTAAACCTACATCATAACGATCCTTTGAAAAATCGAATGCAAATTTTCGGGCTTCTTTGGTTTTTATTGCCGCTTCATACGTTTTCTTTGCATTTAACAAATCGTTATACGCTTGATAAACGGTTCTTTCTAAATCAAGTTCAGCTTGCTCTAATAAATATTTCGAACGTTCTTGGTTAATTTTACTTCTCTGTACTCTTCCTCGAGTTGCAAATCCGTTAAGCAAAGGAACATTTATTTGTAACCCTAAATTTGTTCCGTCAAAAGTATAAAGTTGTGTTATCAACGGTTGAGGGTTGCTTTGAACAAAACGGGTGTTATATCCCAAAAATCCAGACAATGTAGGTTGATAAGCACTTCTTGCAATTTGCACATCCTTTTTTGCCACTTCTAAATTAGCAGCCGCAATTTTCACTTCTTTTACCACGTCTTTTGCTTTTGCAGCAATAGCATCGGGTGTTTCGCTGAGAATGGTTGTAGCGGGAATATCCATATTGTCATAGGCAACATCGAAATTGGCATAATCCTTTAGCAATAAGGTTTGTGCTAAACCCAATTTTGAAATCAGCAACGTATTTTCGGCAGTGATTATTTGTTGTTCTTGGCTAGCATCTGTCGCTTGCAAATCAAAAATATCGCCTGCTGGAAGAGTTCCTGCTTCGATTAATTCTTTGGTTCTAGCTAAATTTTCTTTGGTGATTTTATTTTGATTTTTTAAAACCTTAAGCTGTTCTTTATTAAATAAAATCTGCAAAAAAGAATTCGCAATAGATAGCATGATATCGTCCTGCATTTTGCTAAGTCTATAGGTATTAGAAATTTTATTGATTTTTGCACGTTGCAAGGTTTTCCAATTGGCTAATCCGTTGTAGATATTTATTCCTGAATTAATATTTGCAGAAGCCGATCTGAATGTTTCGTTTTCAAACTGGTTGGTGACTGGATTAATGTTTGCTCCAGTATTTACCACATAACTTCCTGAGCCTGCTAATGATGGTAAAAAATTTCCGATAGCTTCTAATTTTTCTACATCAGAAATTTTTAAATCTAGTTCAGATTGTTTTATGGATATATTATTCTCCAATGCATAGGTAATACACTCTTCAAGCGTCCACTTTTTTTCTTGTGCATTAGACTTTATTCCACCAAGGGCAAAGAAGAATAAAAATAATAAGTAAATGCTATTTTTCATAGTAAGAAGGGATTTACCCAAATTTTTATAATAAACAAATATATCATTTTTGTGTTTAAAAAATACAGAACGACACTTAACTTTAGACTTACCTTTCGTAATATTGTTACATAATTTTTAGTTTTTTTAAGTTTATTTTTGCCAAAAATAAATAAGTATCCACATGAAGTCTATTTCAATCATTTTACTTTTTTCGATTTTATTTTCTAGTTGTTCAACCAATCAAAAAATCGAATCATTAAAACCACTTCCATCTAATGATGTTCCAATGGTGTTTAAAACCAAAACTTCGTTTGTTAATATGCCATTAGAAATCTCATTAAAAGAAATTGAAAGTCAACTAAATAAAACATTAAATGGCCAAATATATGATGACACGAATTTAGAGGATGATAAAACAGAAATGAAAATTTGGAAAACCGCACCAATAAAATTAATTGAAAAGGATGGCAAAATCCAATCAGTACTTCCCTTGAAGATTTGGGCAAAGTTCAAATACGGTACTGATTTTATGGGTTTGAATGACACAAGAGAAGTAAACTTAAACGGAACAATCATTTTACTGAGTGACGTAAAATTATCAAATTGGAAAATGACAACCAATTCTAAAATTGAAGATTTCATGTGGATAGAAAGTCCAACAATTCTTGTAGCTGGAAAAAAAATACCAATTACTTATATTATTAACCCTACACTATCCATCTTTAAATCAACGGTTTCAAGAAAAATCGATGAAGCCATTGAAAAATCATGCGACTTTAAACCCTATGTGCTTGATGTTTTAAACACAATGAGCTTGCCTTTTTTAACCAGTGAACAATATCAAACTTGGTTTAAACTTATTCCTGTAGAAGTTTATGTAACCGATGCTGTTTTGGGAAAAAATAAAATCAATATGGATTTAGGTTTAAAATGTAATATGCAAACCATGGTAGGTGTAAAACCTAATAATAGTTTTGAAAGGAATGCCATACAGTTTAAAACAGTAGCAAAAGTTCCTGAAAAAGTAACTGCAAATATTGCCGCCATTTCCACATATGATAGTGCTTCAAAAATTATATCGTCTAACTTTCAAGGGAAAGAATTTGCGAGCGGCAGTAAAAAAATTGTAGTACAAAAAGTAGAATTGTGGCAAAAAGACGGAAAAATAATTATTGCACTTGATATGACTGGAAGTATAAACGGCTCGATTTATTTATCGGGAATTCCCAATTATAATGCTGCAACCAAAGAAATATATTTCAATCAGATGGATTATGTTTTAAATACAAAAGGAATGTTAACCAAAACTGCCAATTGGTTATTACAAGGTATTATTTTGAAAAAAATCCAAGAAAATTGTCGTTATTCGATTAAAGAAAATTTGGAAGAAGGCAAAAAAAGTTTGCTGCCCTATTTGAATAATTACTCACCCATGAAAGGTGTTTTTGTCAACGGAACTTTGAATGAATTTGAGTTTGAAAAAGTAGAAGTGACCGATAAAGCCATGATTGCATTTATAATCGCAACAGGAAAGATGAATGTAAAAATAGATGGAATGGACTAATTTTAAAATTCAGCACAACGCATTTTAAAGGCTCAAAAAAGACCAAAATTATTTTGATACGGTAGGTGTACCTTTTTTATAATACATTTTATAAACCACAAAACCTATAACTGCCACAAGTACATAAGGTATTGCCATTAAAAAAACGATACCATCATTAACAGCTTCTACCTTATTTTTATCGCCCGAACTTTCAAGCGAAGCCCGACACATAGCGCATTGTGCGCTAACTATTGTAGAATAGAAAACAGAGAACAGAAAAAGGAATGTTGTCTTACTGAAAACAAGTCTTTTCGCTTTGTTCTTTTCTCTTTGCTCTTTAATTTGCATAATAAGGTGAAATAAGTAAATAAACAACAACACCTGTTACTGCTACATATAACCATATTGGAAAAGTTATTCTAGCTAGTTTTTTATGTCTATCAAAACGCTCAGATAATGCTCTGACATACGTAAACAAAACCATCGGAATGATAATAATGGAAAGCAGAATATGAGTAAGTAAAATAAACAAATAAACATATCGCATCGAACCAACGTGTTTTCTTTCTGTATCGTCCAAAATTCCATCTGTATTCAAATCGCCGAAAACAGTGGAGTCAGCTGTCATATGATAGGCAACATACATCACTAAAAAAGAAACTGAAAACGCAATAGCAGTAGTCATAAGACGTTCATGAACTTTTCTGTTTCCATTTTTTATTGCAATCACTCCCATAATTAATACAAGAGCTGTTAATGCGTTTATAGTTGCATAAATCGGCGGTAAAAAAGATAAAGGTTCCACGTCAATTCCAAAATCTTTGAGCTTTACTGAAAATAAAACAGCAACTGCAATAGGTATAATAACAGAAACGACAACTATCGGCGCCTTGAATTTATTCTCTAATGTTTCTGTGCTTTGCTTATTCATTTAATAATTTTTTTATGTCTTCTGTAATAGCTTTAACACCCTCATTTTCTAAACCGTCATAGTACAAGATTGGATTGCCAAATTTGTCATTTCGGCATCTAATATTTCCTTTTTTATCAATTAATGCAAACAAACCAGAATGTTCAAATCCGCCATTAACATTTTTATTCTCTCCGGCATAAAGATTAAAACCTTTGTTAGCAATGTTAAAGATATACTCCTTTTTACCGGTTAGCATATGCCAGTTTGACGATTTAACACCAACCACTGATGCATGCTCTTTTAAAACTTCGGGTGTGTCATTTTCAGGATTGATTGAAATAGATGCAATACCAAAATTAGGATTACCAAAAAACGTATTTTGAATAGTAACCATGTTTTTATTCATAATAGGACAAATAGTAGGACAAGTAGAAAAAAAGAATTCTAACACATAAACCTTGCCTTTAAAAGTTTCGTTTGTTACGATGTTATTGTTTTGGTCTGTCAATTCAAATTTTGGTGCTCTACCAATAAGAACTAATCCTGTTTCATTTTCGTGATGATTTGAAACGGCGTCAATTCTGTCTCCTTGAACAACGGTGCCACTTTTAATTCTATCAACTATTCTAGGAATAAAAATAATTCCAAAAACTAATATGATAAAAGACAATCCTATGTATGATTTATTCTTCATTTTATGTGTACCTATATCTGTCTATTGGCGTTGTTCCTTTTAAGAGCTAATCTATACTCTGCAAGTATAATCTTCACATCATCCATCATGTCATTATGCAATTCAGCAGCTGATGTTGTATTGTATCCTTCTTTATATTCTGGTTCACCTTTCACGCTTTTGCCTTTTCTTCCTCTAAGATTTCTCTTTTTATCAATAATATAAACATTAGGTGTTCCGTGTTTCTCATCTAATTTTCCAAGCAACTTCAAACTATCAAAATAAGGCTGAATTTCATTTGCGGGAGCAAAAACAAAATGGTAGCCTGAAACATCGGTCAAAGTTGATAATTGCGATAGCAATTTTTTTGCCTGTTCTTGAGTTCCATCTGGAGCAATAAACACTAATTGGAAATCCTTGAAAGCGCGATATTTATTGTAGATTTTTTGATTTAACGTAAAAAAATTACCGCTATTCAACGCAATGTCTTGTCCTGCAAAACCTAATATTGTTATTTTATTATTTAACGTTACTTTTTCTCCATTCAAGGACTTCCATTGCTGATTTACGTCAGTTACTGTTGACGTAATTGTAGGTAAAGTAATGAAACTATTTACTCCTGACGCAAAAAAGAGATAAGCAACAATTGGTAAAATAAATAAAACAAATAGAACAATATTTTTTTTCATTATCAAATTAAAAATGACAGTTACAAAAATAAAAAAATCCCGACTAATCGGGACTTTTTTTGAATTAATATAATGTTAAAAATTCCATTTAATGGTGGAATTTTTGAAAACCTCAAATACATAATCAGCCTCAACAAGGAGTATGAAAAGTAAATATACAACAAGGAAAATAACGGAGCCAACTACTGACCAACGTAAACTACTTTTTTCGCCTTCCATATGCATGAAAGCCCAAACAATATAATAAGCTTTATATAGCGTTAAAATAATAAAAATCCAATTTAGCAAATTCATGCTTAAGAAATTAGTCATGAATAAAAAATCGGGTCTAATAATTCCCAAAAAAACCTCAACTATTGTTACAACAGATAGCAAGGCAAAAACCATCCAGATTCTTTTTGTATTTGATACGTGTTCGTGAGCGTGTGACATAATAAAGATAAATTTCTAAAATTATACTAGATAGAAGAATGTAAATACAAATACCCAAACTAAATCGACAAAGTGCCAATATAATCCAACTTTTTCAACCATTTCGTAGCTTCTTCTTTTTTCATAAGTACCTACAAGTATGTTAAGGAAAATAATAAAATTGATAACTACACCTGAGAATACGTGGAAACCGTGGAAACCAGTAATAAAGAAAAAGAAATCGGCAAAAAGCTTGCTTCCATATTCATTTCGTTTCAAGTTAGCGCCTTCGACAACCATGTATGCATTGCCCACCATTACCTCAGATTCTGCTCTAGTTAAAATTTCTCTATGCTTATTTTTATTTAAACCAGGTTGCAGTTTAGTATTTGCTCTATCTTCTTTGGTATCTCTGTAAATTTTCTCTGTTCTAACTAACAAATCAGGGTTTGCCTTAAATCCCGCTTGCACTTCAGCTACAGAATAAGTAGTTAAAGCTTCAGCATCTTTCATAAACCATTTTCCTTTACTTCCAGTTAGTTCTTCTCTTTGTCCTGGCAGTCTAACAGCAAATTCTTCTAATTTTACTCTCTTCCCTTCTTTATTAACAAATTGAATAATACTTCCCCCTTTGGTTTCTATTGCACCATATTCTCCTTTAATAAAGTTTTTCCATTCCCAAGCTTGAGAACCCACAAATATTAAACCTCCAATGATTGTAAGTAACATATAAAATGCTACTTTCTTTTGTTTCATTTGGTGCCCAGCATCAACCGCTAAAACCATTGTAACCGAAGAAAAAATTAGAATGAAGGTCATTAATGCTACATAATACATCGGCGCATCTACACCATGTAAAAAAGGAAAGTGTGTAAACACCTCATCAGCAATTGGCCAATTGTCAATAAATTTAAATCTTGAAAAACCGTATGCGGCAAGAAAACCAGAAAAAGTTAATGCATCTGATACGATAAAAAACCACATCATTAGTTTACCATAACTGGCACCCATTGGCTCGTTTCCGCCACTCCAAGTATTTTCGTTAGTATTTGCAGTAGTAACTGTAGCTCCCATATAAAGTTATTAGTTAAAAAGTCCCCAAATTTAGATTTTTTTTCTTATTTAAAGAAATATAAAAATAAAAACAAACATACCCATAAAAAATCAAGAAAGTGCCAATAGATTGCACCTAACTCAATTCCAGTAGGTTGACCTGAGTTGTATTTTTGTTTAGAATGATTATAAATAATTACTAGCAGCGAAATTAGTCCTCCAGCAAGATGAGCAAGGTGTACAACGGCTATTACATAAAGAAAAGTTGTTGCAATATTACTTTCTGGTCCAGTAAAATAATAGCCTTCTTCAACTATTTGATTAAATCCAACGAATTGTAGAAAAACAAATGCAATTCCCAAAACTAGTGTTAATAAAAGAAAACGAGTTGTAGCACTCCTGTTATCTTTGTGGATGGCTTTTTTTGCCAAATGAATGCAAATACTACAAAGTATTATGGACAATGTGCTAAAATAAAATGCACTCGGAAGTTGAAAATCTTTCATCCAATCTTCTCTTGATTTACTGACTACAAAAGCACTAGTTATACCTGCAAACATCATCGTCATACTCATCATGGCAAACCACAACAGTAATTTATGAGAACGTGCAGTTCTTGCTTTGTATTCATCAGCAGACATGGGCGTTGTTGTCATAACTATCTTAAAAATTTATCTGTTATATATACTATTTGTAATAAAGTAATGTAGGAAACGCTAACAAGCATTAACGTTCTAGCAGCTTTTGCAGTTCTCAATTGATATAACTTTACAGCATAAAATATCATCCAAATCCCGAGTAAAAATACAATTCCTGCAGCAACTGGCGAAATAAATAAACGGCCTGTATAACCAATTGAAGGCAATAAAGAAGCAACTAGTAACCATACTGAATACAAAATTGTCTGCAGTGCTGTAGAAGTGTCTTTTTTTCCTGTAGGCAACATAAAGAAACCTGCTTTCTTGTAATCATCGTATAAAAACCACCCGATAGCCCAAAAATGAGGAAACTGCCAAAAAAATTGTATTAAAAATAAGGTTCCTGCTTCAATGCCGAAATGGTCAGTAGCTGCAACCCAACCCAACATAAATGGTATTGCTCCAGGAAATGCACCCACAAATACAGAAAGCGGCGTTACTGTTTTTAATGGAGTATAAATACTGGTGTATAAAAAGATAGAAATCGCACCAAACATGGCGGATTTAGGATTAATAAGATATAATAAAATTAATCCAATAATAGTCAGTAAACTTGCGACAAACAAAGCATGATTTGGCGACATTCTTCCAGATGCCACTGGACGGTTTTTTGTTCTATCCATTAAAGCATCTAAATCTTTTTCTATCACTTGATTAAAAGCATTCGATGCACCAACCATACAATAACCTCCAACAGCAAGCATCAATAAGGTTATCATCTTCAAATCCTGAAAATCTTCCACTCCTAGAAGATAACCTGCAATTGAAGAAAACACAACGCTAACAGCTAAACCAGCTTTTGTGATTTCTTTGAAATCAAATGCAATTTGCTTAAAAGAAAGTATAGAAGCAGTAGCGCTCATTATTAATTTTTTTCAGGCGCAAAGGTACTTTATAGAAAGTGATTTGACAAAAAAACAAATCATAAAAAAAATACAACACAAAAGATTTCAATTATGATTTAAAAAGTAACAGCGGTTTTAATTTTAATAATCAAAATACCAATTAAAGATATCGCACCGAAGTCCTATAGAAAGCCAAGTAGTGCTTTCGTTTATCGCTAGTGTGGTTTGAGTTGCTGGTGTGAAATTTCTATAAATAAAACTGCCAAACAATTTCATATTTGTGGCCGGATTAATCAAATAACCAGCTTGCATGTCTACAATAAAAACACTGGTTTTATTTCCTTGTCCTACGGTGACATTTTCATCAAACGGACGACTATCGTCATAATCGATATAAATATTACTTCCATAATTATTGCTGTCCGTGGCATCGTTAAAATCCAAACCACGTGTTCCGATGGTAACTTTAGCATCTGCGAAATATCTTCCTTTGTGATAACGGCTGATGGCGATAAATTCACTAAAATTTCCTCCCCATTGGTGTCCTAAACTTTGATTATTATGTCCATAATTAGTAATAGGATCACTGTGTGAATAGACATAAGGTCGCACATGATTGTACTCGAGTTGTACTAATAAATTTTTGATATTAAATGCATTGTAGTATTTCGCACCTAACTGATAACCGAATTTATTTTTCCAACTATTATTTACTGTTCTGACGTCATTTAAAGAAAATTCATCAAGTAAAAACTGTCCATAAAAATTGATTTGATTACTCCACTTGTATTTTGTTGTTAAAGCTAACATTGCATTTCCTGTTCTGGAAGAAGAACTGAATTCTACTGCACGATAAAAAATAATGGGGTTGACAAAACTCATGTCAAAACCACGATTGTTAGTATTAGTCCAAACTACAGATTCAAATAATCCTATATTCCATTTATTGGTCACATTCAAACTTAAATAATGACTTGCGGCAAATTTAGTAGCATATGTGCCATCAACTGTTACTTCTGGACGGACATCTTTGAGCCAAGTATAAATATTAGTATATTTTATTTTCCAAAAAGTAGTATTCAGTTTAAAATAAGGATATGGACTTGCACCATCGCTCAAAAGAAGCGAACGATAACCATCACCAATAAAATTTCTTCCGTAACCCAAATTCATATTAATAAACTTGCTTGGTGTATAAGATAAATTAGCCTCCGCTAAAGGAAAATCATAAGAGTCTGATTTGAATTCTTTAGCGATACCAATACCAGGAATAATCGCAGGATTTCCTCCTGATGGTGCAATAGACTCCGCATAACGATTAAAATAATCAGCAAAGCGACCTTGACTTTCAAAAATAGTTGTTGTAAAATTTAATCCTTTACCTAAACCACCATTAAACTGAAGTCCTCTCGTATTTACATAGGTGTAGTCTGAAACACTAGGATTACTTCTCCCAAATTGTAAATCAAAAATAGGATTTAAAGTAAACCAATAATCTTCCCCTTGAATTTGAACTAAACTTTCATTCCATATTTTTTTCCCCCACCAACTTTGCTTGTTTTTCTGAAGTGCGGTGTTTTCTTGTTTCAGATTGTAATATTTCGAAACTTCTGCATAAGCATAAGGTTTTGAACCTGTGTGATTGTTTGCACCAACTTGATTCATTTCATCATCAAATTGCGCATAATAACTGTGAGAAAAAGGAATATTCAAGTGGCTGTCAAACTGTGGATTATCAAATTTCTTGTATTTTATACTATCTAATTCTGTTAAAAAAACAGTATTTGGCTTGTATTGCCCTGCAGGATTTGATAGGGCATTCTCACCAATCTTTTGTGCTTCTACATCGGCAGTGCTTTGTAAAGGAATCGCTATGGTGATAGTGTATTTAGCATAAGTTGGCGTGCCATTATAAGTTGCCGGAGCTACTTTTGGAAGTTTCTCAAAAACTCTTTTACATTCAGTAATTAGAGTTTCATCGACGGCATCAACGAAAATCACTTTGAAGTTTCCAGTTTGATTTACTTCAAAAAGTACGATAACATTTCCTTTAAAATTGGTTTGTTGCAAATTTTCTGGGACTTTAAAATTATTATAAACAAAATTCTGCACTTCGCTATAAAAACAAGTTTCTAAAGCTTTAAACTGCAGGTCTTGACAAGACGGAAAAACAGGAAATTTTTCAGTTCCTTTTAAAGTAACTTGTGCTGTTGTAGCGATGGAAAAAAACAAAATGATATAGTAAAATAAATTTTTCATCATTAAAAATAGATTTAATAGTTACCTGATGCAGTTTCACCGTTGGTTATTGTTTTTGCAGCAGAAGTTCCAATTCGTTTTACTCCCAAACGAATCATATCTTCTGCCTCTTGATAAGTTCTAACTCCGCCAGCTGCTTTTACGGGTAATGGTGAAGCGTTTTCAAGCATCAAAATAATTGTCGGAATCGTTGCGCCGTTGGGTTTATTGTTTTCTGTTTTATAGAAACCTGTTGAAGATTTAATAAATACTTTAGAAAAACATTCTTCTTTAAATTTAGAGATGATAATATTTTTTATAAGGGCTGAAATTTTGATAATTTGGTCATCACTTAGTGCTGCGACTTCAATAATCCACTTTACTGCTTTGTGATTTTCTAGTGCTAGTTTAGTTCCGCTATAAACCTCTCTTTTCACGAGGTCAACATCTCCGGTTTTATACGCCTGATAATTGCAAACGAAATCAAGTTCATCAACACCGTCTTCGATAGCTTTTTTTGCTTCTTCCAGCTTATCTTCTAATGAATTTGTTCCTTCAGGAAATGAAATAACGGTTCCAATGAGTAAATTGGATTTTGCATTGGTTATCATTTCGCGAGCAATCTTTACCTTATCAGGTCTTATCATGATTAGCTTAAAACTTTCATCGATCGCTTCTTTTACAAACTCTTTGACAATTGTATCGTTATCTTCTTCTGATAAGCCGGCTTGAGTAGCGGTTTTTAAATAGGTTGAGTCGAGATATTGTTTTATATTCATGGGTTAAAAGTAAAAAAAAATCCCAATTAAATTGGGACTTTTATATGAATAATATATAGTTTGTTATTTTTCACTTTTATACTTTGCAATAGGAAAAAAAACTAAAAAAGCAACTAACGATCCTGCTGAATTTGCTAAAACATCGAGCACATCAGCATGCCGAGTTGTAGTAATTGCTTCTTGTAAAAACTCAATTATTAAACCAAAACAAAACGACATGAAAACGACACGACCTACAATACCTAGTTTCAGTTCATTACTTGAAAGCCAAAAATAACGACCCCAAAGCAAAGTAAAACCAAAATGAAAAATAAAATGGACGTACTTATCAGTTCCAGAAACACCAAAAGAGGGTAATTTGCTAAAGGAAACGAGACACAATATAAAAATTAAAATGGTCCAAATTATAGCTAGACCAAGAATGACTTTTTTATGCACCTATAAGTTGCTTGTATGACTCACTCGATAATAACTGTTCTACCTCAGCAGGGTTTGCGATTTTCACTTTAACCATCCAACCTGTGCCATAAGGATCCGTATTAACCGACTCTGGGTTTGCCTCTAAATCTTCATTAAATTCAATAATTTCACCAGAAAGTGGTAAAAATAAATCAGATACTGTTTTAACTGCTTCAACAGTTCCAAATACTTCGTCTTTAGCGAGCGTTTGATCTAATGTTTCAACCTCAACATAAACGATATCTCCCAATTCTTTTTGAGCAAAATCAGTTATTCCTACAGTGGCAATATCACCATCTATTAAAACCCATTCGTGGTCTTTTGTGTACTTTAAATTACTTGGTATATTCATTTGTTTGCTATTAATTTCTTCAAAAGTAGGTAATCTATATCTTTAATAAAAAAATTGTGATTAAAAATTATTTAGTTACCAAAATTATATCGCATGGTGAACCCTGTTCTAACATTTGTCAACGGGAAGGAAGTTGATACCACTGGTTGCGAAAACGAATGATCGTAAAAGAAGATGGCAGTAAGGTTTTTACTGAAGGAATAATCTGCAGTTAATCTTGCTGTCCAAATGTTTTGTCCCGCACCTAATTGGTTGTTGTCATAATCTAAGTAGCGAACAATAGTTTGATTATTTCGATAAGAAAAATCTACTTTAATATTGATATCACTTTTTATAATTCCGGTTGGGTTATCTGCTAATGATGAAGATATTACAACGTCTTTTATTCTATAACCTACCCCAATGATGTATTCAATTCCTTGCACTTCTGTTAATAGATTATTATCAAAACTCATCGATAAGCTTCTGTCCTTCTTCATTTCGGCTAATATCTTTAATGAATTTTTCATTTCAAAGTCAAAGCGCACTAAAGGATTAAATTGTTCAACTAAATTGATGTTTGCAATAATTGTTTGATTAAAAAAGTTACCAATTCCACCGTTGTCCTGCGCTCCTGGATTTTGATCATAATCAAAATTTGAACGGAAAGCGTTAATGGTATAGGATGCTCTGTAGGCGTGCTGAATAGAAAAGCGCTTAAATGTATCTTTAAAGAATTTGTAGCGCATTAATCCAGTATATTTTACGGTCCAGTTTGGAATTGGGAAACTACGAAAAGTACCCAGCGATACTCCATCCGCTGAACTTCCACTATAGGCCGATAAAAATGAAGGAATCAGAACTGACTGGTTATTTTTCCCAAACCCTATTGGATAACCTGCATTTGCTGCAAAAAAAGCATAGTTTGGTGCATTAACATCTGTTGGAATAGGATTTGCTGCATCACCATATCTTGGGATATTTGCACCATAAAATTGTTCTGCTAATCTATTGGCAACAACAAGACGATTATTTCTAAAATCATCGAAGGCAGCTGAGCCATTTTCATCGCTTTTACCAAAAGAGGTTTTGATTAAAACTGTGGAAATTGAGAAATTTCCAAAATTATATGGCGACCTAGAATTGTATTGACCTGTTGTTGGATCAACGTCATATTGTTCAGAGAAGTTATCCGAAAAAGCTCTATTCGCATTTAAATCTATCTTAAAATCGGGGAATAAATCAATGTTTGCCGTTGCTTCTAATGTTTCTGTCAATACTTGCGTATAATTTTGGTTGAAATCGGGAAAGGTTGTTAGCCATCCATTTTTAGCTGCTTCAAACCTTACATCGTCTTGAACACCAAAAATAAACCCTAATGACGGCTTAGAAGAACCAAAGAAGCCTAAACTAGGTAAAAATCCAGGAAGGATAGTTCCTTCACTTTTAGTATAATTCACTTGTACATTTTTCACGCTAGTCAAAACGCCTATTAAACCATCCAGAAATACATTACTCGATTTAGCTGCTTGCGGTTTAATGGTTGGTATTTTTTCACCAGGTTTTGGAGCTGCGGTAGGTTTGGCTGGCGCTTTTGGCGGTTTCTTTTCTAATCCGATATACTTGTAAAAAGAACTCATATTGAATGAAGTATTCAGGCGGTGCGAACTTGCATTTTGAATGGTATTCCCCAAATTATAGATAGTTCCGTCACTGGCTTCAATAGTTTCTAAAGCTAATGATGAACGTTGCCAATTATAATCACCAGTATATGAATAAGTTGATTTTATAAAAGAGAAAACAGGTATTTTATTTATCGGAATGTCATAATTTACCACTATTTGTTGGTTGTGTGTATTAGGCGTTCCCATATTCCAAAAATCGGTCCATAGCGTATAACTATCATCGGGAATATTATCTTCATTGATATACGAACGAACAATGTTTTGTGATGCTGCCGTATAATTAATTTTTAATGCCTTCGTTAGATTGTAATTGAAACCATATTGATAATTGAACATATAATTCCTTCTAAATAATGGTTCAAGACCAATTCCTTCAACATCCACTTGTCTGAATTGCTGCCTATTGAATTGTCTCATTATATTAGAACTAAAGGAAATATTAGCAGGTAAAGGACTAAAATTTAAATCCCTTAGTAATTTCCAATAATCACTTTTCTTGAAAAATTTATTTTTATTTAGTGGTTCGATTGATTTTGGTTTAAATGCATAAGTATAATCTACGGCAACATTGACTTGTTGATCAATAAAATCCTCTATTTCAAAATTATGTCTTTCCACTTCGTTATAGGAATAAGAAAGAGTCAAATTCTCTGGATCATAAAAATGTTGTTTCTGCTTTTCTGACCTCTCTTTTTTAACGCCAATAAAATTGATACTTTTCCTTTTGGTATAATCAATAGCTCTATTTCTAATATTATCTCTCTCGGCATTATTAGTAGTATTTGCTATTAATTGTTCTAACCTAATATCTTGATTAAATGGATCATATTCGGGTGTGATTATTTCTTCGCCTACTGCATAATTGAAAGGTAAATTAATTCCCCATTTTTTTGGCAATAATTGTCCCAAACTAAAGTTGGTCACAAGATTATATTGTTTTACATCTTCCCTACTTCTTTCGTTTGGTCCTTCTTCCAAGGCTCCAAAACCAATTGTACTCATTCTACCTGTTCCAGAAATAGTTGCAAAATCAGCAACATTTGAGTCTACATTGACTACTGCTGCCATTCCACCTTTATTATTCAAATCGGAAATACGCAACTCGTTAAACCAGACTTCACCTCTAACTCTATCAGTATGGTTGTTTTTTATTCCAACCATTAAAGTTCTAACCAGTCCAAAATTTGGATTTCCTTTTATTCCCAGTCTTAGTTTTGAATCACCATCACCATCAGGCAGTGTTATATCATCATCAGGATAATAAATACCTTCGGGCAGTGTGGATGGGTCAATACTTAAAGCTCTGACTTTCATTTTTGTCAGCAACGCCATTGCTAAATCTATTTCGTTTTCAGCGGGCCAAATTATATCTTGCTCAGTTGTTCCTTCTGGAGTAACTTTTAATGGTATTTCTACTTGATAGAAATTACTTGTAAAATCATTTCCAAAACGAATAAAACCTGCCATTTGATTATCTTGTAAAGGTGTTGCATCTGTTGGCGCTGGTAATGCCTCGGCATGTATGAACATTCTCAATTTATTAAATTGACGCATGTCCACGTTAACATTTTTGAAAACGGCTCTAGAGTCGCCTACTTCAAGTCCTTCACGCGAAGCTCTTAAAGCTAAAGATTGCTCATTTTGATTAATGATAGTATTGTTTTGATTGACTTGTTCTCTTATAACGCCTGGCGGTGTCACATAAGGAATTGGCAGTCTTTCTGCATTTTCTTGAATATTTACCGATAAAACATCAAAGTTTGTATTGTCATCATCTGGCTCTGCATCGGCTTGTTGAAAAGAATTTTCATAACGTCTCCATTCGCCACGAACCAAATCTAATGCTCCAAAACGAATAGTAATTGGTGCTGTGAAGCCCGTCATGAACATTCTCATAAATCGAATAGAACGAAAATCGGATATGCTTCCAATAACAGATTCTGGTTGCGAAACAGGAATTTTAAACTGGAGCCATCTAGCACTTCCAACTCCTCCATTGGGTAACGGAATATTATTAGTCTCTCTTACTTCGGTCACAAAATTTTGTCCCACTTGCATGTTAGGCTCAATTTTAACTTTATACTCAAAATATGCATTAACCGTGTTCATGGTGTTGTCGCGGTTGATATCTTCTACATCAGGTAGTGTTGTTGAACCTCTATTAGTATCCGTAACAGTAACGGGAGAGTTTCCTTCTAGTCCGTTATACAGTCTATATCTATCAAAAACAGAAGAACCTGTGGCGTTTAAAAAAAACTGATAATTATCGCCGGCAGGATCGTTAAGTGTAGCATAACCTCCAATATTAGGTAGGTTTTGTTCTTCCGCGTCATTTAGCCCATCAAAGCCAATATCTTGTGATGAACGATTGGCACCATCAACATCAAATGCATAAATCAGGGATTGTGAGGATGGCACTCTTCCCCAAATTGTTGGACTTGTTAACGACGAGGAGTTTGTATTTGCAGGCAAACCATTTTCGTATTGTTTTCGTTCATCTTTTAATACATCTTCCGAAATTTCACCAAGATTGAAATAAATTTCTCCTGTATTGTTTGGGCTTGCAACAGCTGTTGGATTGGCGGGATCAAAATAAGGATCTAAAACCCAAAATTGAATATACTCCACATTACTCTGCTCGAAGTTTGTCGAATTTATCGCTCGTGTAATCCCACCAAAGTTTTTCTCAGGATTTAAAAATCCACTCGGATTTAATGCCTCTGGATTATAATTATAAGGTCCACGTTCTTGTGGATAATACGCTAAATCTAAAGTATTAATAACCTGAGTTTGCCCTGCAGCAATTTCAAGATTAGGATATAATTCATTACTAAAAATTCTACGTGTACTATTGAGTGATATTCCACCTGGACCAATTTCTCCTGGCGTTTGTACATAAATTATTGGGTCGATGGTATACCAGTTTAATCTCGCTCGTTTATACCCATAAGATAAATCAACCGCTGTGGCACCAAAATCTTCATAATCTACTCCTGCTTGCCATTTTGGT
The DNA here is from genome assembly GCF_038739835.1 of Flavobacterium aureirubrum. Classification (NCBI taxonomy): domain Bacteria; kingdom Pseudomonadati; phylum Bacteroidota; class Flavobacteriia; order Flavobacteriales; family Flavobacteriaceae; genus Flavobacterium; species Flavobacterium aureirubrum. The sequence goes on along the minus strand of NZ_JBCGDO010000011.1, from coordinate 5,883 downwards.
GTAGAAGACAAATTCCATGATAAAGGTGCTCGCATATCAATGGTGGTTTGTGAACCTTCAAAATCATCAACATAAACTGTTGGTTCACCATTAAACTGGTCTGCTCGTGGTGCATCTGGTTGTAGAAAAGCTACTTCTCCGCGAATTGAAATATTAGAAGCTACATCAGTATCAATATTTGGTAACTTATTAACCAATCGAGTTAAAAATGGAACTTCTGTCGAATAATTGGCATTAAAACCAAAAATAGTATTGTTTACAGACTCTTGTCCATAGTTTGATTTATTGGTAAAAGGTCGTTCTGTCATTTTTATGAAAGTACCACCTAATAAAAATTTATCTGATATTTTATGTTCCACATTAAAACCCATAAAACGACGCGTTTGCTGTCCGAAGGTTGCATTGTTTTCAACAGAAACTTCAATAGGTGTATTGGATAAGGATGGATCTAAAATTTGAACTTTTCCTGCTTGATAATTTACACTGTAATCAATTCCTTCTTGTAAAACTCTTCCGCCAGCAGTAACCACAACTGAACCTCTTGGAACGTTGAAAGCATTTAACGAAATTCCATCGCCACCAGCGGATTTGTATCTTCCTCTAAGTTGGAATTTATTTTTTTCTGCATCTTGCAAAGCCGCGGCTTGCGTACTGGCATACATGGTTCTAAAAACATACTTGCTTTGATTAGCATTATAGTTTGTTCCGTTATAATCTTCGGCACTGTTCGTTCTTAATTTTTCAAATAAATGCTTTCCAAAAGGTTCAACAGTAGTAAATATTAATCGTCCATTTTCTTGATCAACGGTTAATCCCGGTAAAAAGTCAAAAAATCCGTCTCCTCCGGCTTGCGGGTCATTATTAAAATTTAATTTATCAACATTAAATACTTTTAGCAAAGGGGTTTCTGCAACATCACTCGGAAGTGGTGATGTGGTATTGGCAGGTGTAATATAATTCAACGGAGATGGATCGGTGTATAAAATGTTAAATCTAAAATCTTCTTGTTGCAATTGAAAACCGCCTTGAATTTGATAAATATTTTTCATCATCAAATTCCAAATTGGTTGTTGAACGTTGGTCAACGTACTTTTAATCATTTTCAAAATCAAATTTTGAGAAGAAACGGTTTCATTAGCTGTGCCACTACCTTCAACAATAGTAGCATCTACACCATCGGTTCCAAATTCTCCAACCTGATATACTTGATCCCCAACGGTATATTGATAAGCAACTGCTAAAACCTCATCGTTTGCCAATCGTTGTTGTAGTGAAATATATCCCAACTGTGGGTTCAGTTTATATTCGTTTGGTGCCAGTTTTCTTGCATTTTCTAATTTGGAATAATCTGTACCTTCATTCACTAAAACCGCATTGTTAAAACCAGCACTTGAAGTTACAATATCGCGTATACTTGAGTTCAATAAGCCACCACCAGTCGCTATTAAACCAGGATCATATTTGTTGTTATTGTTATCAGCAGGAGTATCATTTGGTGTGGTAAGGAAAAAATTATTGGCAACATCAGCTGGCGCTAATGCCACAATCTGATTGTCTGTAAAACCCGTCAACCTTGCTTCTCCTAAATCTTGAATAGCAATAATATTCCTTAGATTGTTGTTGATATTGTTAACCCGATTTTGTCTATTGGTGACCCAAACTTCCAGTCGCGTTATTTGCACTCTACTATCTATAAAAGGATAATTACGGAGCGCTTGATCGTATTTATTTCTGAAAAATTGCGATAAAAAAAAGTGTCTGTCCGCATCATAATCTAATGCAAACATGTCAAAATCTTGAAGCGTGCCGCCACCTTGAGCACTCACCGATCTGGTTTGTGATTTTTGTTCAGAGAAAACCCCTGTTATGGTTGTTTTCCCAAACTGCAGCTGTGCTTTCACCCCAAATAAACTTTGTGCGCCACGGATAAGCGAGTTTGTCAACGGCATGTTTACGTTACCCACCTCAATTTTTTGAATAATATCGTCTTCTGTTGGTGTATATTCTAATTTTATTAAATTTTGAAAGGCAAAAGTAGACTGTGTATCATAATTGATGTTTACATTCAATCGTGTCCCTACTTTCCCCATTAAACTCATACTAATACGTTGATCAAAGTCAAAAGTGGTCTGCGACCTATTTCGCGGGGAAAAGGAAGGATTATCTTGCTTGGTATATCGAGCGCCCAAATCCATTTCGACAGAACCTGTTGGTTTGACATCAATAGTATTGGAACCAAAAATGGTTTCAAAGAAACCGGAGTTTACATAGTATCGTGGTAATAAATCTTTTTTATCAGCCTCAGTTCCTTTGCCGTCAATGGCAGCCGATTTTTTCTTAAAATAATCTCGCATGGACTCACGCAGGACTAATTCTTCATACTCTCGCGGTGTTAAAAAAATGGGATAGTTAATGTTAAACCCTTCAAAAGTACTTGTGTAAACATATCTATTAGTAACAGGATCATAAGTATAAGCGTTTACAATACTGTTAGGATTTTGCATTTCTACTCTGCCTGTAGAGTAACCGGTAGAATCCTGCTGCGTGGGATTTGTTTGAGAAAAAGAGGCAATACTACACAACAACACAAGTGCGAAAAGTAGTATTCTAAAACTTAAAAATGATTTTGGATAGTATATTGTTTTCAAAAATTATAAATTTTTTAATGCTTGCTTAATGATCATTTCAACGGTGGCATCAGCATTTTCCTTGATTATTTTGTCTACTACTTTTTCGGCGTTTTTTCTGATGTAACCCAAAACCTCCAAAGCAGATAACGATTCTTCTCTGTTTATATTGTGTTGAGAAGTGGAAATTTCATCTAAATCATATAACTTCACTACTTTTTCTTGTAAATCTAATATTACTCTTTGCGCTGTTTTACTTCCTATTCCTTTGATTGACTGAATAGTGCTTACATCGGCAGAGGCAATAGCTTGAATAATTTGCTTAGGGTCAAGCGAGGACAACATAGTTCTAGCAATGCTAGCACCAATTCCTGAAACCGATAATAACAATTTGAACAACTCTCTTTCTGATTTTTCCATAAAACCAAATAAAGAGTGGGCATCTTCTTTTATTTGAAGATGGGTATATAATTTAACAAAATCGGTATTGGGTAATAAAGAAAAAGTATGCAAGGAAATATTAATATGATAACCAACTCCGCTGCAATCTATTACTACTTCTGTTGGTGTTTTCTCAACTAATTTTCCTTGTATGTGCGCTATCATTTAACTTAATTTTAACGCCAAATATAATAAAATTACTGAACTGAGACCGTTAGATTTACATAAGTATGAAATTATATAAAATTATTTCGCAGACATGGCATTTCTTTTTCCTTTTTCCTGTGCATCGACCACAGCAACAGCTACCATATTGACCATTTCTTCCACACTGGCACCCAACTGAAAAATATGGACTGGTTTATCCATACCTAACATAATTGGGCCCACAGAATCCACATTATACAACTCTTTTAACAATTTATAGTTGATATTGGCTGATTCTAGATTAGGAAAAATAAGCGTGTTCACCTTTTTGCCTGCCAACTTCGAAAACGGAAATTTATTCTTTAACATGTCGGCATTCAAAGCAAAGTCGGTTTGAATTTCACCGTCTACTATTAAATTGGGATAATAATTATGTAAATAAGCCACTGCTTCCCGCACTTTTGTAGCACTTTCATGAGAAGAGGAGCCAAAGTTTGAAAACGAAACCATGGCAATTACTGGTTCCATTCCAAACATTCGTACCGTTTTAGCCGTCATTAATGCAATTTTAGCCAATTCATCGGCTGTAGGATTTGGGTTTATCGCAGTATCTGATAAAAACATCGGTCCTCGATTAGTCATCATCATGTTTGTGGTAGCAATTAAAGAAATGCCTGGCGCTTTTCCTATTAGCTGCATCAAAGGTTTTACCGTAGAAGGATAACTTCGCGAATAGCCCGAAACCATAGCATCGGCATCGCCTTCATTCACCATCATAGCGGCAAAATAGTTGCGTTCGCGCATCCATCGTTGTGCATCAAGTTGCGAAATTCCGCGTCGTTGTCGAGATTGCCAATAGATTTCGCCATACTTTAATCGGCGTTCTTTTTCTTGTTCTGTCTTCGGGTCAATAATAGGAACATCGGCATCAAATCCTAATTCTTCTTTTAATTCTAAAATCAATTCTCTGTTTCCTAACAAAATAGGATGGGCAATGCCCTCTTCATAAGCGATTTGTGCCGCTTTTAACACATCAAGATGATCTGCTTCGGCAAAAACCACCCTTTTAGGTTCGGTCTTAGCCCGATTAGTAAGTAGTCGCACCATTTTATTGTCAGAGCCTAAACGCTCTAGCAATTCCTCTTCATACTTCTCCCAATCAGTAATAGGGTTCAATGCAACACCCGAACTCATAGCTGCTTTTGCCACTGCTGGCGCAACCACGGCAATCAATCGCGGGTCAAATGGCTTCGGAATTATATAATCTCTACCAAAATTCAATTTGGTTTCACCATAGGCTATATTTACTTGTTCTGGCACGGGTTCTTTAGCTAATTCTGCCAAAGCATGAACAGCAGCCATCTTCATTTCTTCATTAATTTTAGTAGCTCTCACATCAAGCGCACCCCGAAAAATATAGGGAAAACCCAATACATTATTCACCTGATTAGGATGATCGGAACGACCCGTTGCCATGATGATATCTTTTCGAGTGGCAATGGCTACCTCATAGTCAATCTCAGGAACAGGATTAGCCATCGCAAAAACAACGGGGTTTTTTGCCATCGCTAATAACATTTCGGGCGTTAAAATATTCCCTACTGATAAGCCTAAAAAAACATCAGCACCAGCTAAAGCTTCTTGAAGTGTGGTACCTAGTTTTCCGTGTGTGTATTTTTTTTGTAACTCAGATAAATCGGTTCGTTCTGCACAAAGCACCCCATCTTTGTCAAACATAATAATATGCTCTGGTTTGACACCCAACAATACATACAAGTTGGCACAAGCCAATGCAGCCGAACCCGCACCCGAAATCACTATTTTAACATTGGCTGTTTTTTTCTCAGCCAATTCAAGTGCATTCAATAAAGCAGCAGAAGAAATAATGGCAGTGCCGTGCTGATCATCGTGCATCACCGGAATATTTAACTCGGCAACTAAGCGTCTTTCTATTTCAAACGACTCGGGCGCTTTAATATCTTCAAGGTTGATTCCTCCAAAAGTGGGCGCAATATTTTTGACCGTTTCTATAAACGCATCAATATCTTTAGTCCCTATTTCGATATCAAAAACATCGATATCAGCAAAAATTTTGAACAATAATGCTTTCCCTTCCATCACTGGTTTTGAAGCTTCCGGACCGATGTCGCCTAATCCTAAAACCGCCGTTCCATTAGTAATTACTGCTACGAGATTTCCTTTGGCAGTATATTTATATACATTATTAACGTCTTTGGCTATTTCTAAACAAGGTTCGGCAACACCAGGCGAATAGGCCAAAGATAAGTCACGCTGCGTTGCATATTTTTTAGTGGGAACTACCTGAATTTTGCCAGGCGTAGGTTTAGCATGATATAAAAGGGCTTCTCTTCTTCTACTGTTTTTATTCATCGTTCAAGTTTTTCTTCTGCCCTGCAAAGTTAGAAGACTGAATGTAAAAAGGAAATTTTTGGCTGTTTCTTTTTAAACAAATCTAACAAAATAACTTCTAAATCATTATCCAATCCTGCATAATTCCTAGCAGAACTAAAATAATAATCATCAGGAAAATCAACTATTTTATCTTTAACGGGATTTGAATGAATGTATTCTATTTTTTGTTTTATAAATAAATTACTGTAAATATGTTCAGCATGATAACCATCTTGCCATACTTTATAGTGTTGTT
>NZ_JBCGDO010000010.1:0-110902 GCF_038739835.1 Flavobacterium aureirubrum | reverse complement strand
TCTTTTCTACCAACACCTGATTTAAATTCTAATTCACAATTCAAAGAACTTATAACTTCTAAAACTCTTAAATATTTTTTTACTATATTTGACATAGATATTGTTTGTTTTACGACTTCAAGATACTGCATTTCAGTATCTTGACCAATATCTAATCAATTTATTTTACTTCAAATAATTACACCCAACGGGTTAAAAAGATAAATTAGTTTCAATTTCATAAGTATTGGTTGATTAGATTCCTTTTTCATCGGAATGATGAAAATGGAATAATTAATTAAAATCGCGTTGTCTCTTGGCTTCAAAAATTAATATTGCTGCGGCAACAGACACATTCATACTATCAATTTCGCCTTGCATTGGGATGATGATGTTTTGTGTGGCTTTTTCTCTCCAAAGTTGAGATAAACCCGTGGCTTCTGTTCCTACAACTAGTGCAGTAGGTTTTGTATAATCTTGGGTGTGATAAGAAGTGGAATTTTGTAATGTAGCACTATAAAAATTGATGTTTTTTTTTTGAATAAAAGCAATTGTTTCTTCAGTAGTGGCTACCGCAATTTGATTAGTAAACAAACAACCTACACTAGAACGAACCATATTTGGATTGTATAAATCGGTTTTTGGATTGGCAATAATCACCGCATCTACTTTTGCTGCATCACAAGTTCTTAGTATAGCACCAATATTTCCTGGTTTTTCTATACTTTCCATAACTAAAACTAATGGATTTTTAGGAAGTTGTAGTTCGGATAGCTGGTGCGATTTGGTTTGTGCAACCGCCAAAATTCCTTCGGTACTATCGCGGTAAGCCAATTTTTGATAAACTTCTTTAGAAATTTCTATTACATTTTCAAATTTTTGGATTTTCAAATTTTCTGGGAAAGCTGCTATTTCTGTGCAAATTAGAATAGTTTGAATAACATAGTTTCCTTTGATGGCAAGTTCAATTTCACGAGTTCCTTCGATTAAAAAAGTCCCAGTTTCTTTACGAGCTTTGCCTTTCTCCTGAAGTTGAATTAGGGATTTTATATAAGAATTTTGAGCAGAGGTAATTAGTTTCATCATAAAAATACAAAGTGGTAAAAGTAAGGTGTTTTTTTAATGATTTAAATAAATATATCCTTGCAACGGTTCAGGATAGTCGACATCGTTTAAAAATAATAAGTAAAAATAGGTGCCATCAGGAGCTTTTTCATTTCCAATACTGTTTTTAACCAATCCATCCCATTTTGGTGTGGTTTGATTTCCTGTCCAAATTAATCTTCCCCAACGATTGTATATTTCTATCTTAAAATTTAGAAAAATATCATATAATCCATCAATGGTAAAAGTGTCATTAACAGCATCATTATTCGCGGAAATAAAATTATAAACCGTTGGAGGACAGTTTCTAGTTGTTAATAAAAAAGAAGTTGTCGCAAAACAATTTTCATTACCAATTCTAACAAAAATTTCTTTTGGAGTAGACGTTGCCACAAAATTTGCTGTATTTAAAATAGGATTGACTTCGTTTTGGGCATTTTCTATAGTTTCATAAAAACGTACGTTGTCGTTTGGATTGGTTTTTACTGCATCTTCATAGGTAGAAAAATCGAAAGTGCCGCTAGTAAACCCTTCGTTACAAGCTATTAAATTTTCTAAACTTGTAAAAGTAGGAGAAACCCACAAAGTTACAACGGTTGAAAAGGTGTTATTATTTTCCACTAATTCGGGGACAATTCCTGTTCCATTGCCTGTATCATCCACTACAATTTGGATGTTAAATTCTATAGGAAATTCATTTGGAACAATAAAGGAAGTTTGCAAATTTACAGTTTCACCGATTTCGATAGGCAAAGTCGTTTCATCATAGGCAACAAAAACATCGTTGATATAAATAGAAATAGGTGTTCCTGGCGGTAGCGGATTAGTAGCATTAATATTTGAAACACTATAATTTACAATAAGTAACCGTGAGTCACATTCTTGTTCGATGGAATTAATGACCACTGTAGCATCGGGCAATTGACTGTTTAGTTTACTGACAATAGTATTTATCAAAACAAAATCTTGAGCGGTTGTCATTTTTACTTCTACGGAGTTATTTCCAATGGAAACATAATTTTGAATCTCATATACATCTAAATCCATATTGAATAAACTATTGCTTCCCGTAATACTATTGGTGCCATTAAATGCATTATTACCAGGATTTAGCGGTGGATTGTCAATAATATTTCCATTAATTAATAACGACTCCTGATTGGCAATATTAGCATCGCCTTCCCAAGCTACAAAACCTAGTTTAGCTCCTGAATTATCCAATACGTTCAAATTGCCAAGATTAATTATCAATTGGTCTTGAATACCAACTTGCGCTGTTGATAACGGTTCCAAACCATCATAAATATTCAATTGATTTAAAGGTAAAGTGGCATTTTCGAATACAATCACAATAGCCCAACCTGCAAAATTTGTCCCATTGTTGCAATAAGTAAAAGGATTTAGAAAAGGTGTTACATCTAAATCAGAAAAAGTATATTGTCCATTTCCTGAAGTTTGCAGTAGCGCAGTAACATCAGCAAAAGCGCTGAAAAACGGGTTACCATTTGAACTTTGAATAGCTGCAAAATTGCGTTCAGATGTAATAGCAACGCCATTTAACTTTACCTCAAAATCACCCGTTCCAGAACCAGCCCAATACAAATAGGCACTTATAATTACATCGTTTGGATTTAAATTTAAAACGGCATCCGAACTGGATAATAAAATACAAGCATCATTAGCTCCGTTAGGCTGTATATTTAAAGTATTGCCAATAAAAGTAAAATCATAGCGACCATTAAACTGGTTGTATAGGGATACATTTTGTCCGTTTGTGCCAACGATTGAGCCAAACAAAACAACAAAAAGGATATAAATTCGTTTTAATTTCACAACAAATGCTAAATAGCTAAAGTAAGTAATTATTTTTAAAATTGTAATTTTTAAGAATTGCTACTTACTAAATAAATGTTTACTTTTCCGATATTAAAAATAAGAAGTGAAAAACTATACTGTTAGTCGTTATTCTTCGGAACATTTTGAACTTTGGAATGCTTTTATTAGCACTTCCAAAAACGCTACTTTTCTTTTTCATCGTGATTTTATGGAGTATCACGCAACTAGATTTCACGATTTTTCGTTGTTGGTTTTTGAAGGTGAAAGTTTAATTGCTTTACTTCCTGCAAATAGAGTGGAGGATACTGTTTTTTCGCATCAAGGATTAACTTATGGCGGATTGGTTTTGACGAAAAAAGCAAAATTGTCATTAACTATTGAAGTGTATAAAGCAGTCTTGAAATTTTTGTTTGACAACAATATTGCAAAATTATCATTGAAAGAAATACCAAGCATTTATTGTAGTGTTTTTTCAAATGAAATAAATTATCTGTCACACATTTGTAAGTCGCAATTGTTGATGAAACATGCCGTTTCAGTTATAGCATTAACGCACGATATTTTAATTTCTAAGTCGCGACGAGAATGCATTACTAGAGGCAACAGGAATAATTTAGTAATAAAAGAAGAAACAAATTTTGAGATTTTTTGGAATCAATTGCTAATCCCAAATTTAAAAGAAAAATATAACGCAGTTCCTGTTCATAGCGCGCATGAAATATCGCTTTTGCAAAAAAGATTTCCAGATAATATTCGTCATTTTAATGTATATCACGAGAAGGAACTAGTTTGTGGTAGCACAGTTTTTATAACCGACAAAGTGGTAAAGCCACAATATATTGCTGGAAATGAAAAAAATAATGAATTAGGAAGTTTGGATTTTTTGTATGGTTATTTGATAAATACATTTTCAAAAGGAAAAGAGTATTTTGATTTTGGACCTTCACATGAAAATCAGGGACTAAATATTGTGGCTTCTATCAATTTTTGGAAAGAAAGTTTTGGAGCAAAAACCGTAGTTCAAGATTTTTATGAAGTGGAGACAAAAAATTATTCACTTTTAGAAAATGTTATGCTATGATAAAGTTCCTCGATTTACATAAAATCAATTTACCTTATCAAGCTGCGTTTCATGAAAAAATGCAACAAGTGCTTGATAAAGGTTGGTTTATTTTGGGAGATGAAGTTAAAGCATTTGAAACTAATTTTGCTAACTTTTGTGGAACCAAACATTGTATTGGTGTTGGTAACGGTTTGGATGCATTGGTTTTAATCTTTAAAGCATATATTCAACTCGGAAAACTGCAAAATGGCGATGAAGTTATTGTTCCAGCCAATACTTATATTGCTAGTATTTTGGCTATTCTTCAAGCCGATTTAGTGCCGATTTTCGTTGAACCAAAGTTGGTAACCTACAACATTAATCCTGATTTAATTTCGGAGAAAATCACTTCTAAAACTAAAGCTATTTTAGCCGTTCATTTGTACGGGCAAATGGCTGAAATGGATGCTGTAAATTCGATTGCTAGACAGTACAATTTGTTAGTTATCGAAGATGCAGCTCAAGCGCATGGTGCAATTTTAGATGATAGAAAATCAGGAAACCTTTCTAATGCAGCAGCTTTTAGTTTTTATCCGGGAAAAAATCTTGGTACGCTTGGCGATGCAGGTGCAATTACTACTAATGATGATGAACTTGTAAAAGTACTTTTTGCCATTCGTAATTATGGTTCGGAACAAAAATATTATAACGAATATATTGGTGTAAACTCTCGCTTAGATGAACTTCATGCTGCTTTTTTGAATGTGAAATTACCGCATTTGGACAACGAAAATGAATTGCGACGAAATATTGCAAAGCGTTATTTGGATGAAATCAATAATGATAAAATTACTTTGCCTTTTTGGAACCAAACTCATAATCATGTGTTTCATTTATTTGTAATTCGAACCCAAAATAGAGAACATTTACAATCTTATTTGAAGCAAAATAATATAGAAACACTGATACATTATCCTATTGCGCCACTCAAACAAAATGCTTTTAATCCCGAGACTTCGGGATGGAATTCACTCGTATTTCCTATCACAGAAAAAATACATCAAGAAGTATTGAGTTTGCCTATTAGTCCTGTAATGACCAATGATGAGGTAGATTTTGTTATTCAAATTTTAAATCAGTATTGATTTGATGGCAGATTCTCAATCTTCATATCGCCAAATCATTAAAGCAACTTCTGTTTTTGGGAGTGTACAAATTTTTAATATTTTAATTTCACTAATAAGATCAAAAATTATAGCTCTTTTAATCGGACCAACAGGAATTGGGGTTATTGGTTTGTTCAATTCAACTCTTAATTTAGTTGGCAGTTTTACCAATGCTGGAATTGAAACGAGTGGAGTTAAAGCCATTTCCTCCGCAGAAAACAGTCCAGAATTATTGAATAAAGAAGTTTCAATTCTTAAAAGATTGATTTGGATTACTGGCATTATAGGTATGACAGCTGTAGCAGTTTTATCTCCTTTATTAAGTAGAGTCACTTTTGGAAATAATGAATATACTTTAGCTTTCCTTTTAATTTCTTTCTCCTTATTGTTTAAACAATTGACCAATGGAAGTTTGGTTATACTTCAAGGATTAAGCAAGATTAAATATTTGGCTAAAGCTAATTTATATGGCAATTTATTGGGCTTATTGATTTCTATGCCGTTGTATTATTTCTTTAAAACAGATGGAATCGTTCCTTCAATTGTTTTCTCTTCTTTGATAGCGATGATGGTTGCTTTTTATTTTAGGGCAAAAATTCAAATTGAGCATGTTAGGTTAACAAATAAAGAGGTTTTTAGTGAAGGGAAGCAACTTATCATGCTTGGTTTTTCGCTCAGTTTAATAGGATTGTTGTCAACTTTGTCATCCTATTTGCTTCAGGTTTTTATTAGTAATTATAAAAATGTTTCCGAAGTTGGTTTTTACAGTGCAGGGTTTACAATTTTGAATACTTATGTTGGCGTTATTTTCACTGCTATGGCAACTGATTATTATCCCAGATTATCAAAAGTTTGTCATGATAATGATTCCGTAAAAAAATTAGTTGGCGAGCAATCCATTATAGCTATTTTGTTGATAACACCAATTATAGTTATTTTTTTGGTTTTTGCGCCGACTGTAATTAGATTACTTTATTCTAAAGAATTTTTGCCCATAGTCCCATTGGTTAGTTGGGGAATTTTGGGTATGATTATTAAAGCAGTTTCTTGGTCTATGGGTTATATTTTAATTGCTAAAGGCGATTCCAAACTGTTTATTAAAACCTCTATTGGTTTTAATTCCTTATTTTTAATCATCAATATAGTAGGATATTATTTTTATGGGCTCGACGGATTAGGTATAACTTTTTTGATTAATTATTTGGTTCATTTTTTAGGATTGAAAATCATAACTACTAAAAGGTATGATTTTAATTTTGACTATGAATTCTATAAATTATTTTTATATTGTATTCTTATTTGTAGTGTATCTTTTACTTGTTTATATATTTATAGTGATATTATTAAGTTTTTTTCGTTTTCAGTTTTGATAATAATTTCACTTTGTTTTTCTTTTTTGCAATTAAATAAAAGACTCAATTTTAAAGAGTTCTTTTCCAAAAAAATATAATTATGCACTTATTAAGATACTTATTTAGAAAAATCCAATTTTATTATTCTATCAACTGGACCAAAACATTGTATTTTAATTTTAAAAAGTTTCCTTTTTCAATTGCTATAAAACTTCCAGTTTATTTTTATGGTAAGGTAAAACTCAAAAGCATTTCTGGGATTATAGAAATAAGTGCGCCAATAAAATCTGGAATGATTGGATTCGGTCAGTCGTATGAAATTATTTCAAGGTCGAAAGGTACTGCAGAACTTAATTTAGAGGGTAAAATGGTAATTAACGGTCATGTTCAGTTTGGGAAGGATTTCTTTGTTTATGTTGCACCAAAAGCCAAATTAGAAATGGGTAATATGTCTTCTTTAGGAAATAGCGGTAAAATTATTTGTTATTATAATATAATCTTGGGCAATTTTGCAAGAATAGGATTTGAATCACAACTTTCAGATACAACTGTTCATCAAATGATAGATACCGTTACGGGTAATAAGTATCCACTGACAGCACAAATAAAATTGGGTAATTATAACTATATAAGTAATAGAGTTACCATTTTGTCTAATACTATCACTCCTGACTTTTGTACAATTGCTTCAAATACTCTTTGTAATAAAGATTATACTTCATTAGGCGAAAATACACTTATTGGTGGAATACCAGCAAAACTTATTAGAAACAATATTACTAGAGATTGGGATGGAGAGATGGAATGTTTAAATAAATGGTTAATTATTTGAACGTAAGTTAATTATTTTTTATTTTAATATTTTTAACATAATTTTAAGCAGTTTAATCTCAAAAACTTTAATATTATGAAAAAAAGTATTTTATTCTTTGGTTTGTTTTTGTCAAGTATGATCGGAAACACTCAAAACACTTTTCCAACAGGTGTTGGTACTAATGTTGGTATTGGAACAACATCCCCATCAACTAGATTGCAAGTTACAAGTGCTACAGCAGGTACATCAGGTGTTAGATTAACTAATATGACAAGTGCTACTGCTGTAACTGCTGTAAATGGTAAAGCATTGAGTGTAGATGCATCTGGAAACATTATTTTAACTCCTGTTGTTAATAGTTCATCAGCTGTTACAAATATTTATAGTGTAGATGGAACATTATCTGCAAATAGAAATGTAACTATGAATAGTAAAAACTTAACGTTTAGTCCAACTGCGGCTAATTCACAATTTTTTATTAATGGAGTGAGTGGAGATATTGGAATTGGAAACATATTGCCAACTGCAAAATTGGATGTTACTGGATCTATCAAGTCTAAAACACTTTGGGCTACCAATACTGCGACTTCAGCAACTTCATTTGCAAGTTCATTGGATTTTCTAAAAAATTCAAATGTTTTTAGTGCAGGATATGAAATGGCCGATGCAGGTGTGTCTGGTGCTACAAGAAGAATGTTTAATTTTTATGATTTACATGCCTGGAGTTCAGAAATATCAGCAAATGATGATTTGTTCATAATGAATGTTATTGACAGAAGCAATACTGAGCGTCTCACTTTTTATGGACATAAGGCAGGCGGTATATCGAATGGTCAGTCAAACTTTATTATAAATGATAAAAGCGGAGCTGAGATTTTTAAATTAGGAGATAATGGAAGTAATAGCATTTACTTACAAATGGGTAAATCAGATTCAAAATTTGTTGTAGGTGGATATGGAGATTATGGTGTCGGGCACAAATTTGTTGTTAAAGACGGTAGTGCTCTAATAGATGGAAACATACTCACAAACTCTAATGTTGGAATTGGAAGTAATAATTTTACAGATGGAACAGACACTTATAGATTATCTGTTAAAGGAGCTGTCAGAGCAGATAGAGTTAGAGTGTATACAACCTGGGCAGATTATGTTTTTAATAAGAATTACCATTTACCAAGTTTGGAAGATGTTGAACAGCATATAAAGGATAATGGGCATTTAAAAGATATCCCATCTGCAAAAGAGGTAGAAGCAAACGGAATTGAACTAGGAGAAATGAACAAATTATTGCTTCAAAAGATTGAAGAGTTAACTCTCTACATGATAGAAATGAATAAGGAAATAATTAAGCTGAAAAGTCAAATTAAAAATAATTAATTATGAAAAAATTATTTTTATTTTTTTGTTGCATTCTCTTTTCGCAACTTTTTTCTCAGACCACTTATGTTTTTAATGTTGAGTTAAATGACAAAAACAATGCACCAACATTTACTAACAATAATGGTGTTTTTGTATATAATGGTACAAACCAACCTGAAAGCACATTTTTCTCAAACTATACAATAACCAATTTTTATCCTACATATCCAAACTATTCTGGTTATTTGGTAAATGTGTTTACATTCATAACAACGAGTTCAACTTTAATGAATGATTTGAAAACGCAATTTCCTAGTAAATATTTAAAAACCGAAGATTTAACTGGATTGAACCTTCAATTAGTATCTTACCCCAATGATTATGGTACAACAAGTCCAGTTACTAATTTGGGATCTAGTATGAGTTTAAAGAGTTTTGATTATATTAATGCTCCCAAAGCATGGGACTTTTTTCCAAATTTTAAAGGAAATGTTACAATCGGTATTTCTGACGGAATGGTAAATAATACTGATCTAGATTTTGCTAATAATGTAAGTTATCTTCAACAAAATTTGTTTAACTCAAATTATGTATGTCCTATAAATCAATTTAATGATCCTGGTTTTGCTGCACGCCATGGTACATCCATAGCTGCCATTGCTGCTGCTAAAGGAAATAATGCTCATGGAATAGCTGGTGTGTGTTATGATTGTAAGATATTAAATATTCCTTATACAGTTGATGGGTATAATCCTAATTTTAGTGGTTTGATGCAGTTGGCTCAACAAGGTGTTAGAGTTATTAATATGAGTTGGATTCAAGGATTTAATAATAATGATCCGACATATATGCAAGGATATTATCAAACACAACAAGATGCAATTAATCAGTTACATAATATGGGAGTTGTTTTAGTGGCGGGTGCTGGTAACCAAAGCTCTTGGGATACTTTTACTGCTCCATATCACGTAGTATATTCTTACCCAGCAAGCTATGATAATGTCATTTCAGTTACTGTTGTTCATGCAAAAAATTCTAATCTTCTTGATGAAGTAACAGGGCCTATTCCTACATGGGGCTATGTATCAAATTATAATGAGGATGTTCTTTGTGTTAATGGTGGGTTGGGTTTTGATTTAGCAAATCCTGTTTTTGCACCTTTTTACAATCAATCAACTACCACAAATTCAAGAGTTGATATTTGCGGACCCGCTTACGGGCCACTTTATCCAAATTACATTTTAGGTTGTCAAGGTTTATATGGAAATACCACATCAATCGCAACTCCTTTTGTTACCGGTACCGTTGCCTTAATACAATCTTTAAACTCCTGTATTTTGCCTAGCGAAGTAGAAGATGTTTTACAATTAACATCAAAAAATCTTGAAATTAAGCCAGAAAATGTAAATTTTATTGGAAGAAGTGGTTCAGGTAAGTTAGAAACAGGTGATGCTGTAGAATTTACTCATGAAATGATGAACTCTACTGGTAATGCCATAATTGATGGACAGGACTTTTGGAGGTTTAATTTTGATTTGCAACACATTAATAATAAATTAACTATTTCCAATCAAACTTTTAGAGATAGTAATACTTCTAATTTTATAGCGAAAAATTCTATTGAAGTGCTTCAAAATTCTGATTTTAGACCTAATTCTAATGGTTTTGTTGATTTAAAAATTGATGGTGGTTTAACAGTTTGTAGTGCTTCTTCAAAAGCTGTAGGTAATACTAATAGCCAAGAAAATGATGCTTTAGTTATTAATAAAGCGGTACTATTTCCTAATCCAAATAAGGGAACATTTTCAATTAAGTTAAGCCAAAAAGAAATTAAAGATCTTCAAGTAATTGTTTTTGATATACTTGGAAAAACGGTATATCAGACTAAAGTAGATCAAAGTGAATTTGAGTTAAATGTTCCTAATCTTCCTTCAGGAATATTTCTAGTAAAGTTAACTTCAAATACAATTAATGAAACACTTAAATTTGTTAAAGAGTAGATTTGTTACATTTTAATTAAAAAAAACCACGCTTCATAGCGTGGTTTTCTATTTTATAATTGAAAACTAATACTTCTCCTTTTGGAAACCCCAAGCACGAAGCTCTTGTTTATAAGTTTCAGGATAGTTTGCTTTTATTGAAAAAATTAAAGAGTTTAAAACTACTTTCAGTTCTTTTTTCAATGCATTTTTGTTGCCCACTTTGTTTGATACTGTGCCGT
This sequence comes from Flavobacterium aureirubrum, assembly GCF_038739835.1. NCBI lineage: Bacteria > Pseudomonadati > Bacteroidota > Flavobacteriia > Flavobacteriales > Flavobacteriaceae > Flavobacterium > Flavobacterium aureirubrum. The sequence goes on along the minus strand of NZ_JBCGDO010000010.1, from coordinate 100,029 downwards.
CGTTGCTCGAAGCAGCTGCCAAAAGGTCATCATACTTGGTTTGTATTTCTAACCAATAATCTTTTCCATACATTTTATCATTTAACCCATTGGCACTGATAGCATCAACCATTAATGCTAAGGCTTTGGAGCGGTTGTTTTGATCAAACGGAAATCGATAGGTTTTATTACTATATTCTATTCCAAAAGAAGCATAATAGCTTACTGCATTGTCCTTGCCATATTTTTCGGCAATATATCCTTTTACATACGACAACTTTTCATCAATTTCCTTATTAATATTAACTAATGACTTGGTAATTTGTGGTCTATTACTTCCTGTTTGTATGCGAACCGCGAGGGTTGTTTTATAATTATCGCTTTTTACTTTAAATTCTTCTGCAGTCATCCACAGTAGCGTGAGCCATGGTGTTAAAATCCATTTGTCACTAGCTTTTTCAACAACGTTGCCAAAGTCAATATCGGCTAATGGAACATTGGATGTCTTAACAGGTTTTGTTGTGCTTTCATTTTTTGGAGGTGTTGTTTCCATAACTATATATTTTTATGATTTAACATACATAAAATTAAAAATAATCAGCATGTGTGAAAAGTAGTTTAACAGAATTTTAATACATTAAATATGTTTTTTTTCTCTTGTAAAACAGCAAGTTATAAAAATTAGTATCAGTTAAATCTGTTAATTATATATATCTATTACTTAGTAATAGTAAGTAAACTTTGTAGTGCTATATAAATCGTGTTTTGTATAACTACTTTAAACTTGTAGTAATAGATAAATTTTGATTTTTATTAGTAGGTCAAAATTAAAGTACTATAAAAAGGTAGAAAAGTAATAGTAATTAATGCTTGTAATAGTATATAAATAGTAGTGATTAGTATTACTTTATACTTGTAGTAGTATATAAATATTGGTAATTAGTAGTACTTTATACGTGTAGTAATATACATGTTGTGTTGATTAGTAGTACTTAAAGTATTTACTCATTTTTCAATTTTAGTCCACACATTGGTATACTTCTCTGCAATCCTCAAATAATCGTGCTCTTTTTCTATAAAAATTCTTGCACGCTTTCCAATGGCTATAATTTCACTTGGATTTTCTATTAAAAACGACAATTGGTTTACTAAATAATCTACATCGGGCAACGCGTTGATTGCCACTTTTTCCTTCAGTTGATAGTGTTGTTCAAATATGTTGCTGGCATTGGTAAAAACCACTTTACCTTTTGCCATAGCTTCTAACGCATTGCTTCCTTGATCATGTCCGTATAGTTGGTCTAACACGATATGGGCTTGGTCATACAAGTTGATATATTTTTTGTAAGGAACGTTTTCTGCTACAAGAATTTCTATTTGGGAAGCATGTTTTGCCTTGATACTATCCAGTGCTTTCTTAAAAAAATCATTGCCTTTTTTAAAATAACTTTCTCTGTTGATACCATGGAAAATAACAATAGTGTCTTTTATTTCCATTTCGTTTTTTGGAAATTTGTCCAGGTTTATAGGACTTGGAAGTAAACCTAAATATTTTGGATGGTTTTGTAGCGGAATATGATAATCAATATCAGTAGCAATTACACCTTGAATATTTTGATATAAATAGTGATGCAGTTTTTTAAAAGGTGTGGTTCTAAATTTTAACACATTAGAAAAGTGCTTATCTTCAATTTTTTCAGCCAAATAGGGTTGAACAACCGATGGATTATCAGGATGATTAAAATAATAATTTACATAAAGATAATCATCACCTGTAGCGAGTAAAAACACTTTTTTGTTGTGTTGAAACAAGTAATCTAAAATCTTTTTTTCGTAGGTATAATCACAAAAAAAAGTGTTTTCATTAATAAGTTGTACCACATCAAAATCGTTACAATGATGCTGGTACTTTTCAAATTGTTTATAGGTCAAATAGGAAGAAATATCAAAACCAGTAACACGCAAAACGCCTACTTTAATTTTTTTCAGAAGACCATTATCCCATTTTTTTTCTATAGGAAAATCAACGGGATACGCTTTGAAACCATCTTTAAAACCTAAGATAGTGACATCATGTCCTAGTTTTTGCAATCCTTCTTTCAAAGAATTATGCAAGCGGCTGTATTCTCCAAGGAGTAAAATCTTCATTTCTTACTATATTTGATGCAATATAAGTAAGAAATGAAAAACAACAACAAAATTGCTATAGTTTCCACATCACTAGGTGTTGGTGGTGCAGAGCGTTTTGCGGGTTTGTTGAGTATGATGCTACACGATTTGGGTTATGAAGTGCATCACATCATTATTTTAGATTATGTCGATTATGAGTATAAAGGTGCTTTAGTCAATCTGGGCAAATTATTTGCCGACGAAAAAGGCATCATCAGAGCTGTAAAAAAAGGAAAATATATCGCCAATTATCTATCAGAAAATGATATTCAAACTATAATTGATAACCGCTCAAGACCAACAGTTACAAGAGAATTAGTCACAAAATGGATTTATGGCAATCGTAAAGTATATTATTTTTTTCACAGTTCTAATTTGGAAATGTATTTGACAAATTCTGTTTTTTGGGCAAAATATATTTTTGGGAATGCCAATAAATTGGTTTGTGTGTCGAAAGCAATTGAACAAAAATTACAGCATAACTACCAGTTCACCAATACAAAAACTATCTATAATCCGATTGTATTTCCTGAAATAATTCATAACAAGCCAATCGCTATTCCTGAAAAGTATATCTTGTTTTTTGGCAGACTTGAAGAAGAAGTTAAAAATTTCACTTTACTGTTACAGGCATTTTCTAAATCAAAAGTTTATGAAAAAGAAACTAAATTGCTCATCATTGGCGATGGTTCAAGCAAAGATTTTATAGTAGAAAAAATCAAAGCGTTGCAAACAGAAAATCAGGTGCAGGTTTTGCCTTTTCAATCCTCAGTTTTGCCTTATATTCAAAGTGCCAAATGCACTATTCTGACCAGTCATTTCGAAGGATTTCCCATGTCCATAATAGAGTCATTAGCAGCGGGAATTCCAGTTATTTCAGTAGATTGTGAAACCGGTCCAAAAGAAATTATTCAAGATAAAGTAAACGGATTATTAGTTCCTAATGATGACAAAAAGGCATTGGCAGAAGCTATAAAAACCATGATTGAAGATGAAAACTTATATCAAATCTGTAGAAAAAATGCGCAAAAAAGCGTAGAACATTTATCTTTGACAACCATCTCACAACAGTGGAAAAATTTATTAGAAGAACAATGACAACAATTCACGACGCTAAAATACTCGACATTACTAAAGTACACGACACGCGCGGCAACCTTTCGGTAGTGGAAGGAAATGCTATACCGTTTGAAATGAAGCGTGTGTATTATTTATACGATATTCCCAGTGGTGGAAGACGTGGCGGACATTCACACATCAATTGTCAAGAGCTTTTAGTGGCCTTGAGTGGTAGTTTTGATGTTATCTTAAATGATGGTAGTGAGCAAAAAACAGTTACTTTAAATAAACCAAATCAAGGCTTGCTCATCCCAAACGGCATTTGGCGCGAGTTAGAGAACTTTTCTTCGGGTTCGGTATGTTTGGTTTTAGCTTCTGAAGTGTTCATCGAAGAAGATTATATTCGGAATTTTGAGGAATTTCGACTATCTAAAAACCGAATTTCCTAAGCCAATATTGGTCAAATACAATTGCAATTTCAGTAACAATTTCAATACTATTGGCGGTAATTGGAGAAAAATCCGCTTCTTTTTAGATAGATTTTTCAAGTCGATTTGGGTATAAATTGCGTTTGCTGTTTTCCAATCGCCATTAAGATGACATTTTATCACTGCTGAAAATCGGTTTAAATCGAGGTATTGTTTCAATTTTGGATTATTTTTTTCTTGCAATGCGTATTTGTCAAAAGTATAGGCTTCAAAAAAATAATTCCACTTTCGGGAAATGCTATCAACATCAAATACATAGCGCGCTAGGACTTTGTTAATAAAAACAATTGGATATTCTAAGCCTATTCTAATCCACAATTCGGTGTCTTCGCCGTGCTTTATTTTAGTATCAAAATACCCCACTTTTTCAAAAACACTTTTGTGAATAGCAACACTCGATGTCCACAACACGCATTCCTTTTGGCTTGCTTCAAAAAAATTTACTATTTCATAATCTGATTTTTTGTCAATGGAATAGGTTGCGGCAAACGATTTTTTCTTAGTTTCAATTTCAATAGCGCAAGCAAAAACTTTTTGTTCAGGAAGTTTTTGAATGTATTGATTCATCGTTTCTAAAAACCTGGGAAACCAGTAATCATCAGCATCAAGAAAGCAAATAAAATCAGCACTTGATTTTTCAATCCCAAAGTTTCTTGCCACAGCAACGCCTTCATTTTTTTTTGAAAAATACCGAATTCTATTATCGTTAAATTGCTGAATGATGTTTTCGCTAGCATCAGTAGAACCATCGTTTATAACAATAATTTCATAGTCAGAAAATGTTTGGTTCAAAACACTTTCCACTGTTTTAGCAACAAATTTTTCTTTGTTAAAAACGGGTATGACTATTGAAAATGTTGGCATTAGCGTGAATTGATTTGACAAAAATAACCCAATCGATACAAGTCGAAAATAAATATAGAAGGATTTTCTGAGAGTAAGTTTTTAGTCCACATTTTTTTGCATAATCTAAAAATGAGCGCTGCAAATTTGACTAATTTCATGCTTTCAATTTTGCCATACATGGTAGTTAAAGCGGTATCTTCTTCCACAATAATTTTTCTGTTTAAAAGCTGTTTTAAGTTTTGTAACGAGCTATGAAATTTCTCTAAAAAAACAGCAGATTTTTCTAAGTTTAAATGATACGCCGGATTTTCGATGTGATGAATAGGGACATTATGTTTTTTTAAATTTAGAATAAATACAATATCCTCATATCCATAATTCACAAGTTGTTTGTCGAAAGGATAGGAGGTAAGCATTTCTTTTTTTAGTAAAATATTGGAGATTAAAGCGTAATGATGTGGTTTCTTTATTCGTTTAAAAATCGGAATTTCCTCGCGATGTTTCCCAAACTTCCATCTCAAAACTTCGTCTGCAGCGGGTTTTTTATCATAGTAAATGATGCCTCCGTAAAATATATTTTCTTTGTTAGTCCTGATACTTTCTAAGTATAGTTTGATGAAATTTTTGCTTTTTGGAAACATATCACAATCCATCAATAAAATCCAATCATAACTGGCTTTTTGAACTAATATATTTCGGTTTTCAGCACGACCCACATTTTTTTCATTGCGCGAAAATTGGCAGTTTTCTAATTCATTTATTTTGTTGTTGCTTTTTGTATTTTCATTTATAGGCGAGGCATCATCATTTACAATGATTTCAAAAGGAACATTTTCCAATATAATTTGTTCATGCAATGCTTTTACCAAGGGCAAGGTGTTGTAATTATAGGTTGGAATAAGAATAGAAATCATGTAGAATACAATCGAATTAAATAATACCTTTACAAAGAAAATATATTTTTTACAATAATATCATTATGACCCGAATTGATTTAGCAAATCTTATTTTTCAAAAGATGGATAGCGAGAAAGAAGCACTAACCACTCAATTTAAAAATTCGGATGCTACAATTGGTTATTTTTTTATTGACGATTTACTTCCGGATTATATTGTACAACAAATTAGTGCAGTTTTTCCAAAAGCGGAACAAATGATTTTAAAGAAAAGCCTTCGTGAAGATAAGTATATTGCCGCTCAAATGAATTTATATCATCCGTTGCTAGAGGAAATCATTTATGCTTTTCAAGATAAAAGAATTGTACAATTGATAGGAGAAATTTGCCAAATTAAAAATCCAATTCCCGACGAAAATCTTTATGCTGGCGGAATTTCGATGATGGGCAACAAGCAATTCTTAAACCCACATTTAGATAATTCACATGATAAAGACCGCAATTTGTGGCGTGTTTTAAATTTGCTTTATTATGTAACTCCAAATTGGAACGAAGAATATGGAGGCAATTTAGAACTTTGGCCCAACGGGCTAAAAGAAAAGCAAATCACTATTCACAGCAAGTTTAACCGATTAGCTGTTATGACTACTCATAATAATTCCTTGCATTCGGTTTCGCCTGTAGTTTTTGAAGGGTATCGTTGTTGTGTTTCTAATTATTATTTTTCAAAAAATCCACTATTGGAAACCGACCAATTTCACGTGACGTCATTTCGTGGTCGACCAGAAAATAAATTCGCCGATTTAGTATTGCGATTAGATACTTTTTTACGAATGAATTTGCGAAAAGTGTTCAAAAAAGGCATCAAAGAAAATCCTCATGTATATAAGAAAGACAAATAATTTGTGAGTGCTTTTTTTAAAAAATACAGCTATCATTTACTCATTATCGTTGTGGGTTTACTTTGTTTAGAAACTTTAAATTTTCTGTTGCAATTAGACAAACAAACTCTCATTTATCCTGATTGTGACAACTATCTAGAGTCGGCTCAAAAAATGTTTCATAAATTTACGGGTCATTATTACCGACCAATGTTAATGGCTTTCATTACTGGAATTCCCTATTTGTTTGGAAGTTCTGATGCTGGAATTTTTCAATGGAGTTTATTGGTAAATATTTTTTGTTGGCTTGGTACTTCAATACTTTTATTCGAAATTTTGAAGCAATTTGTTGCTAAGAAAATAGCTTTTGTTTTTTCAATCCTTCCTTTTTTTATTTTAGGAAATATCATTTTGAACTTCCATTTATTGACCGAAAACATTTTTGTCTTTTTTATCATGTTGTCTTTTTATTTAATGTTTCAATATTATAAAACGGCGGAGTTTTGGTATCTATCATTGTCAGTTTCTTTGTTTTTATCCAGTATGTTGATAAAACCTGGTGCCAAGTTCTTGGCCATTATTATTACGATGTTTTTTATAAAAGAAATTTTCAGAAATTATAAATCCAAAAGCATGTTTTTTCTATATGGAAGTGTCTTGATGATTTTAATTCAAGTTGTGGGAATGCGAGTTCAGTATGGCGATTTTACCATTAGTTACATTGATGGTGTTACCTATCACAATTATTTATGTAGCAAAGCAGACTGTTTTAAAAATGGCAAAGAATATAGCCAGATGAATAATCCAAGAGCAGAATTTTTGTTTAGTTTAGATTTTACTGACCAGAAAAAAGTTGCTCTTGAAGACTTTAAAAATCAAATCAAAACCAACTTTCCAAATCTAGTTAAAGCTTATTTTTCTGATGTCGCAGAAAACTCAAAATCGGGTAACTCGTGCATTGAAGATTTAAAAAATTATAACAATAAAGTCGATTTTTCGTTTTGGAAAGCATTTGTTTTCGATATTACAAAATGGCAAAACAGACTATTTACTTTACTTGGAATAGTGCTTTCAGGTTTCTTTTTATTTAAAGGATTTAAAAATGAAAAGGCATACTTTTTAGTTGCCTTTTTTATCACTTATATTATAGTTTTATCCGGAATTTCTTGTGGACAAGGCGATAGATTTCATTTGGTAACTTTTCCTTTTGTGATACTGCTTTTGGCACTTTTTTTATCGAAAAGTAAAAAGTTTATACCGTTTTTTGAACCACTTCAAAAATAGTATTGTCCTCGCATTTTAATGTTTTAGAAGGGAATTTCATGATGACTGCATAATCATGCGTAGCCATAATTACTGTTTTACCGTTTTCGTTAATTTTCTTTAAAACGCTTAAAACTTCTGCACTAGTTTGTGGATCAAGGTTTCCTGTGGGTTCATCAGCAAGTATCAATTCGGGGTCGTTTAATAACGCTCTGGCAATAGCCACACGCTGTTGTTCTCCGCCTGAAAGTTGATGTGGCAGTTTATTCGATATTCCTTTTAAACCCACTTTTTCCAGCACTTCATCTATTTTATTTTGCATTGAAGCTGAGTCAGTCCATCCAGTAGCTTTGAGTACAAATAGCATGTTTTGATTTACACTTCTATCAGGCAGTAACTGAAAATCTTGAAAAACGATACCTATTTTTCTTCTTAAAAAAGGAATATCATTTTCTTTTAAATCTACTAAATCATAACCAACAACAGTTCCAGAACCTTCTGTTAAAGGTAAATCGCCATACAAGGTTTTCATGAAACTACTTTTCCCCGTTCCTGTTTTACCTATGATATATAAAAATTCACCTTCTTTAACCTCAAGATTTACTTGGGATAAAATCACACGATTTTCTTGATAAATGGTAACATTTTTAAGCGATAAAACGGTATTTGACATGACTTGCTTGTTTATTTGGTAAAAGTAGTAAGATAAGGTTTGTATTCAAAATTATTTTAACAAGAATATGGATTGCGGAATTATAGAATATAGAATATAGAATATAGAATATAGAATATAGAATATAGATTATTGATTTTTAATTAGCAGTATATACTTATAAACTGTTTTCTTTCCTCTATTATCTTGTTAGCAAAATGTTTACAACAATGTTTATAATAAATAAAGTGATTTCTGCGTTATAGCACGTAGGATGTTATTTTTGAACACATAAAAATTAAAATTATGCGCAACGTTTCCATACTGATTTTTCTGTTTTTTGTCTCAGGAATTTCATTAGTTTCAGGGCAACAATCTGAGATTTATACTCATAATTTATCTGATTTTGATAATGCGGTGGTGTTGTTTAAAAACAAACAATATCAATCGGCTCAAATTCTTTTTGAGCGCATTAAACACGAGACAAAAAATCAAGATACACAAGCCGATTGTGCCTATTTTATCGGAATCTGTGCGATTCGCTTAAATCAAAATAATGCCGATGAATTGATAGAGCGATTTGTTACCGATTATCCAACAAGTTCCAAACAAAACCAAGCCTATATTGAAGTAGCTCAATATTATTTCGAACAGGGAAAGTTTCCACAAGCTTTGGCCTATTTTGATAAAGTAGACGAAAGCGCGTTAACCTATGAGCAAACAGAGAAATTTACGTTCCAAAAGGGATATGCTTATTTCACTGCGGGCAATAAAAAGGAAGCAGGAAATTATTTCAATAAAGTCTTAAATTCTAAAGAGTTTGGCTCGCAGGCCAAATACTATTTGGGTTTTATGGCTTATGAAGGTGATAACTATAAAGAAGCCGATAAATATTTTAAACAAGTTGAAGGAGAAGAAAAATATGCTGATAAATTATCCTACTTTAAAGCTGATATGCACTTTAAACTAGGCGAATTCCAAAAAGCAATTGATGCAGGAATAGCAGCGATGCCCAAATCAAATGCTTCAGAAAAGTCAGAGCTGAACAAAATCATTGGCGAAAGTTACTTTAATTTACAACAATACGATAAAGCTTTGCCCTATTTGTCTGCCTATAAAGGCAAAAAAGGGAAATGGAATAATACTGATTTTTATCAATTAGGATATACCTATTATCAGCAAAAAGATTACGAAAACGCCATTTTACAATTCAATAAAATTATTGAAGGAAAAGATTTTGTGGCGCAAAATGGTTATTATCATTTAGGAGAATGCTATTTTAAAACCAATAAAAAACAACAAGCACTGAACGCTTTTAAAAGTGCTTCTGAAATGGATTTTGATAAAAAAATTCAAGAAGATGCTAATTTGAATTATGCTAAATTAAGTTATGAAATGGGGAATTCATATCAAGCTGTACCCGATGTGTTGACTTCGTTTTTGAATAAATATCCTAGTTCACCAAGCAAAAATGAGATTGAAACTTTGTTGATTAATTCGTACATCACTTCTAAGAATTATGCAGCAGCTTTGACCTTATTAGAAAAAAATAATACGGCCGAAAACAAAGTGGCTTACCAAAAAGTAACCTTTTATCGCGGAGTAGAATTATATACCGATGGGAAGTATCAAGAAGCATTGGCAATGTTCAAAAAATCGATTGCCACGCCAAGAAATGAAAAGTTCACAGCTAGAGCCACTTTTTGGAAAGCCGAAACCGAGTATGTTTTAGACAACTTTAATGAGGCATTGTTAAGTTTTAAACAATTTGAAGGTTATTCACAAGCCGCTTCAACTCCCGAATTTAAGAATATCAATTACAATATTGCTTATGCTCACTTCAAACTGAAAGAATTCGAGCAAGCGGGGAATTATTTTCAAAAATTTATTGATAGTTCCAAAGACGATAAAGTCCGTTTGAATGATGCCTACTTGCGTTTGGGCGACAGCCGATTTGTAACGTCAAAATATTGGCCGGCGATGGATGCCTACAATAAAGCTATTGAAATGAAAGGAATTGATGCCGATTATGCTGCCTTTCAAAAAGCGTTGAGCTATGGTTTCGTTTCAAGACGAGATAAGAAAATTGAAGATTTTACTAAGTTTCTTCAAAATTTCAAAACCTCTCAATATCGTGATGATGCTTTGTTTGAATTAGGAAATACTTATGTTACAGAAAACAAGACCGATTTAGCCATTAAAACCTATGATCAATTACTAACCGAATTTAAAAACGGTTCATTCGCTTCAAAAGCTATTTTACGTCAAGGATTAGTGTATTACAATGCACAAAATGATGATTTGGCTATTGCCAAATTTAAAAAAGTAGCTGCTGAATATCCTAGAACACCCGAAGCTTTAGAAGCAGTTTCTACCGCACGTTTAATCTATATGGACAACGGAAAAGTCGATGATTACGCAGCGTGGGTAAGAACGTTGGACTTTGTAGAAATTTCGGATGCCGAGTTGGATAACGATACCTATGAAGCAGCAGAAAAACAATTTTTGCAAAACAATACCAAGCAAGCCATTTCAAGTTTGAGTGGTTATGTTGCTAAATTTCCTAATGGAATTCACGCTTTAAAGGCCAATTTTTATTTGGCACAATCCTATTTTACCGATGGTTTAGAAACTAATGCCATTCCAAATTATGAATACGTAATAAGTAAACCGCGAAATGAATTTACCGAGCAAGCTTTAGCCCGTTTGTGCGAAATTCACTTAAAGAAAAATGACTATAGTAAAGCGGTTCCTGTTTTACAACGATTAGAAACAGAAGCCGATTTTCCGCAAAATGTCACTTTTGCACAAGCCAATTTGATGCGTGCTTTTTATGAGCAAAAAGACTATGGGAATTCTGTAGTTTATGCGGAGAAAGTATTGGCTAATCCCAAAACAGATAACAAAATAAAAAGTGACGCGCAAATCATTGTTGCTCGTGCTGCTATTCAAGTGAATGATGAAGTTAAAGCACGAGCTGCTTACGCCAAATTATTAACCATTGCCAAAGGAGAATTGGCTGCTGAAGCTCTTTATTATGATGCCTATTTTAAGAACAAAGACGGAAAGTATGAAGAGTCAAACAAAGCAGTACAAAAATTAGCCAAAGAATATTCGGGTTATAAATATTTTGGTGCCAAAGGATTGATTGTAATGGCAAAAAATTATTATCAGTTAAAAGATAATTTTAGTGCCACTTCTATTTTGGAGAGCGTTATCAAAAACTTTGCTACTTATGAAGATGTGGTAACTAACGCACAAACCGAATTAGATTCTATCAAAGCTGAAATTTCTAAAACGAATTCGTCAATTACTAATTAAAATCTCTGTGAATCTCCGAGTTTCTTAGTGAATCTTTGTGTAATTTAAAAAAGATATGAAAAAAATACATTATATACTTGTCATCGTTTGTTTAACCCAATTTTCTTTCGCCCAAAAAAGAGATGAAAACATCGGAACAGAAGTCGTAAATGTGGTGAAACCATACACTCCATCAATTTCAGATGCGTTTAAAGTGAAAGAAATTCCAACTCTGGATGATGAAGAAACCGCAAAGAAAGAAAATATACAATATAATATTTTTTCTTTTCCTGTAGCATCCACTTTTACACCATCTAAAGGAAGAGCAGCCAATGTAGATAAATCAGCAACTGAAAAACTATTAAATAATTATATGACGTTAGCCGCAGGAAATTATGGAACAGCCAATGCGGAACTTTTTGTAACTGAAAATGTAAGCAATACCGATTATTTTGGTGCTATGTTGCGTCATCTGTCTTCTCAAGGTGGAATAGACAATATTACGCTCGATGATAAATTTTCGACTACTTCACTCGACGCAACCTATGGTAGCAGAACAAAGGCATTGTCTTGGAACGCCGATATTGGCTATAAAAATCAAAGATTTAACTGGTATGGTATTTTTCCGGGAACTATAGATAATGCAACGATTGCAACCATTGATGAACAACAAACTTATCACACAGTATATCTTGGTGGACGATTGGATTTAGGCGAAGGTATTTTAAAAGAAAGCACTCTAAAATTTACTCGTTTTTGGGATGCTTTTGGCTCGGCAGAAAATCGTTTTGTGGCCAAACCAGCGTTGGAATTTGATGTTGTTGATCAAAAAATAAGAACAGATATTATAATAGATTATTTGAGTGGATCGTTTGATCAAACATTCTTTGGCGGTAATTCTTTCAAATATGGATTTACTAACATTGGTTTTCAACCAAGTATTAAAATTCAAAAAGACGATTTGTCTGTGAATGCAGGCGTTGGGTTTTTCTACAGTGCTGCGCAAGAAGCGGGTGAAAGTAAGTTTTTTATCTATCCACAAGTAACCGGTTCCTATAAAATTGTCGGCGATTTGATGATTTTATATGCCGGATTGGAAGGCACATTACGACAAAATTCCTATAACGAATTTGTCCAGGAAAACTTCTTTGTTTCGCCAACATTGGCTGTCGCACCAACCAATCAGCAATATGATATTTATCTAGGTTTAAAAGGAAAATTGGCCAATAGCGTTAGTTACACCGTTCGAGGTTCTTATTTAAACGAAGAAAACAAAGCTTTTTTTAAAAGCAACGGTTATGACGACAGTTCAGCCAATAATGACGGATATACTTTTGGAAATTCGTTCGATGTAGTTTATGACAATGTAAAAACGATTAGTTTTTTTGGAGAGTTAAAAGCCGATTTTTCTAAAAATGTTTCTTTTGGAGTGAATGGCACTTTTAACAGTTTCAACATGGATACGGAAGCAGAAGCTTGGAATTTACCGTCGTTGCAATTTGGTGCTACGCTTGATGTAGCGATTACACCGAAATGGTATTCGGGATTGAATTTGTTTTTTGTGGGCGAAAGAAAAGATATTTTCAGACAATCAACAATAAATTTACCATTTCCACCAGATGAAAACATAACGTTAAAAAGCTATTTTGACATCAATGCTCATGTTGGATATAAATACAGCGAGCGCATGACGTTTTTCTTGAAAGGAAATAATTTAGCCAATCAACAATACCAACGTTGGTTAAATTATCCGGTGCAAGGAATTCAAGTAATGGCTGGTGCGAGTTATAAATTTGATTTTTAATTTTCTAACCACGAAGCACGCGAAGTTTTGCACCAAGCACACTATTCCTTTGTGAACTTTGTGCCATCTTAGTGCTCTTAGTGGTAAAACTCAATATGGCTACAAAACAACAAATCCTTCAACGCTATAAAGAACTTGTCCAAGACCGAATTGATGTTTTTCAAGACATGATTTCTGGGTTGACCATCGATGCCCAAAACGATGCCAAAGGTTCCGCAGGTGATAAGCACGAAACCGCGCTGTCGATGATGCATATTGAACAAGAAAAACTCAATCACAAACTCAAAGAAGTTTTAGAGCAAAAAAATATCCTCGATAAAATTGATGCCACAGCTATACACAAACGAGTAGCTTTGGGAAGTGTAGTGCAAGCCAATGGCATGACACTTTTCATTTCAACAGCGTTGCCCAAAATCACGATAGACAACAAAACCATTTTTGCGCTTTCGCCACAATCGCCTTTGGGCAGTCAGTTGATGGGTAAAGAAGTTTGCGTTTCATTTGATATTAATGGGAAGCTTTATATTATTGAAAGCGTTTTGTAAGTTGGTGTTTTCCCACTTCCAAAACGAACTTCACAGCTTAAAAACGAATGAATTGCTTCCAAAACGAACGAGTCACCCCATCAAAATAAGAAAACGAGGTTATTTGCTCCTTCGATGAGTTTATTTGCTACAAATAAGAGACTTTCTGCTTGCTAGATGAATTTCTGAACTAAAACGAAGTAGCTATTTGCTTTTTTGAAAAGGAAAATTATTTGCTATATTTTAAAATAAAGCGAAACAAAAATTTGCATCTATACCCAAAGAGGGTTATATTTACTTGTTTTTATTCTGCCTGTAAAATAGTTACTGGTAATTCAATTGAATTTTTATCTATGAAACAAACTAATCGATTTGTTATAATTATTTTAATCCTTTTCTTTACTTCTTGTAGAACTATAACGGTTCGAGAAATAGAATTGGACGAAACTCAACCACTAACGCATAATATCGAATCATTGACTGAGACTAATATCAAATATACAATAAATGGTAAGGATACAACCAAATTCGAAACTGTAATAATTCAACATTTTAACAAAAAAAATAATCTAATAAAGCAAATTGATTATTACCCGAAAAATAAAACTCATACAACATATTTCAATTATAATGCGGCAAATCTTTTAGTCAATGAAACATCAAAAAATCAAGATTCAATTGAAGACACGCGAAGTGAATATTTCTACGATAAAAAAAATAGAGTAATTGAATGGAAAAATTTTAGCAAAAATAAATCATGGATACAAAAATTGACCGAATATGATTCAAAAGGCAATAGAGTTATGCAAAGATTAAATTCGTCAAAACCTAACTCATCTGACTGGATAACATTATTTGAGTATAATTACAAAAAGCGATTTTTCACTTATAAAACGCTTGACAGTAATTATGTGGCAAAATATAAAACAGGTAATAAAACATATTTCGACAAAAGAGGTTATTTAATTAAATCAGAAACTTATGCTGATGAAGAATTTAAAAATTTAACTGGTTATTCAACTTATAAATATGACAAAGCTGGTAATCGAGTGTGGCGAAAGTCATATGGCAAAGATGGTACGGTTAAAAGTGAAAGTTACTATGTAAATATATATGACTCGGTAGGGAATATAATTCAGCGAGATCATTATTATGAAAATAGAATTCTTGAAACTTCTAAAATAGTATATAAATACAGAAAGTGAACTACCGCCAACAGTACTTCAAGAAATGGCAAATTTTGTGGTAAGTTCACGTTTGCTTTTCACAATATGGCTTTTCAATAAAGTGGGCAGCTTATTTTTGTGGTCGTGACCACTATAAGTAACTTCGAAACTCCATCTCTCTATTTACAAAATCCTTTCAATAAAAATATTAAACCGAAAACAACCAATTTTAATTATTATACTTTCATATTTATATCTAATTGTTTAATTAAGTTATAAATTATAACTAATTATAATTTTTACGTTTAAGTATTGATAGTATTATATCATTTTTGCTTCCACAAACGAATTAAAATATAAAAAATATGTGCGGAATTGTATGCGCCTTTGATTTAAAGCAAAAAACAGAAACACTAAGACCAAAAGTATTGGAAATGTCCAAAATCATCCGTCATCGCGGACCAGATTGGAGTGGAATTTTCAGTAACGATAAAGCCATCATGGCTCACGAAAGATTAGCGATTGTCGATCCAGCTTCTGGGAAACAACCTTTGTTTAGTCAGGACGGAAAATTAGTCTTGGCTGCCAATGGCGAAATATACAATCACAGAGACTTGCGCAAACAATTTGACGGGAAATATAAATTCCAAACCGAAAGTGATTGTGAAGTTATCCTAGCATTATACAAAGAAAAAGGAGTTGATTTTATTGACGAAATGAATGGTATTTTCGGATTTGCCATTTATGATGTGGATAAAGACGAGTATTTTGTGGCTCGAGACCACATGGGAATTATTCCGTTATACATTGGTTGGGATCAACACGGAACGTTTTATGTAGCTTCCGAATTGAAAGCATTGGAAGGCTATTGTACCAAAATTCAATTATTTCCTCCAGGACATTATATGTCGAGTAAAGATGGCGAATTTGTGCAATGGTATAAAAGAGAATGGACAGACTACGAAGCGGTAAAAGACAATGAAACGAATATCAATGATATAAAAGTTGCTTTAGAAGCGGCAGTTCACCGTCAGTTGATGAGTGATGTACCTTATGGCGTGTTGCTTTCGGGAGGATTAGATTCTTCTATAACTTCGGCTATTGCCAAAAAATATGCTCAAAAAAGAATTGAATCAGATGACACACAAGAAGCTTGGTATCCACAATTGCACTCGTTTGCTGTTGGCTTAGAAGGTTCGCCCGATTTAGCTGCAGCTCAAGTTGTAGCGGATTATATTGGAACCATTCATCACGAAATTAAATTTACTATCCAAGAAGGATTAGATGCTATTCGTGACGTAATTTACAATCTAGAAACCTATGATGTTACCACGATAAGAGCATCTACTCCAATGTGGTTAATGGCAAGAGTCATTAAATCAATGGGAATAAAAATGGTGCTTTCGGGAGAAGGTTCAGATGAATTGTTTGGCGGTTATTTGTATTTTCATAAAGCACCAAACGCTAAAGAGTTCCATGAAGAAACCGTTCGGAAATTGAGCAAGTTACACATGTACGATTGTTTGCGTGCCAATAAAAGTTTGGCAGCTTGGGGAATTGAAGGTCGTGTACCGTTCTTAGACAAAGAATTTATGGATGTTGCCATGCGCATTAATCCAAAAGATAAAATGATTACCAAAGAGCACCCAATGGAAAAATGGGTTTTGCGCAAAGCGTTTGAAGACATGCTTCCCGAAAGTGTGGCTTGGAGACAAAAAGAGCAATTCAGTGATGGTGTAGGTTACAGTTGGATTGACACCTTGAAAGCTACCGTTGCGGTTGAAATTTCGGATGAACAATTGGCCAATGCCAAATATAAATTCCCGCTACAAACGCCAACATCCAAAGAAGAATATTATTACCGTTCGATTTTTAACGAACATTTTCCTAGCGATGCTGCAGCGTTGTGTGTGCCACAAGAAGCGAGTGTGGCTTGTAGTACCAAAATTGCATTAGAATGGGATGAGGCGTTTAAAAACATGAATGACCCATCGGGTAGGGCAGTGGCCAATGTGCATGATGATGCCTATGTTAAAGCATAAAAAAAAGTGTAAATAATAGAACCAAGTATTACGATTTGTGTTTGCAATATAGTTTTATTTGTTTGTTTAATCTGTTCCGAAACTTTGGAGGTTTCAGATTTGAAACGCTTGTCATTTTTGACGAGCGTTTTTTTGTTTAAATCCATCGTAAAATGTTAATAACTTAAAGGTTTTAACATCCTTTTTAAATAGGAAATGATATGCGTTTTTATATATTTGCGTGTTAGACAAAAATAGATTTTTTACCCTAAAATAATATGAGCGACGAGATTAAAAAGAATAGTTATTCAGCCGATAGTATTCAGGCATTAGAGGGAATGGAGCATGTTAGAATGCGTCCTTCCATGTATATTGGAGATACTGGAGTTAGAGGTTTGCATCATTTAGTTTATGAAGTTGTAGATAACTCCATCGATGAGGCATTGGCTGGACATTGTGATACGATTAGCGTAATTATTAATGAAGACAATTCAGTAACCGTTGAAGATAATGGTCGTGGAATTCCTGTTGATATGCACAAAAAAGAAGGTGTGTCGGCTTTGGAGGTAGTTATGACTAAAATTGGAGCTGGAGGAAAATTTGATAAAGACTCCTATAAAGTTTCTGGAGGTTTGCATGGCGTTGGAGTTTCCTGTGTAAATGCGCTTTCTGATCATTTGCGTGCTACGGTTTACCGCGATGGTAAAATATATGAGCAAGAATACGAAAGAGGAAAGTCGATGTATCCTGTCAAGCAAATAGGCGAAACAGACAAAAGAGGTACAACCGTAACGTTCAAACCTGACGCTACTATTTTCACACAGACTTTAGAGTATTCTTATGATACTTTAGCTGGGCGTATGCGTGAGCTTTCATTTTTGAATAAAGGTATTACTATAACGCTTACTGATAGAAGACATACTAAAGAAAACGGTGATTTTGAAGGCGAAATTTTTCATTCAAAAGAAGGTCTGAAAGAATTCGTTCGTTTTCTTGATGGAAACCGTATTCCAATCATTAGCCATGTCATCAGCATGGAACATGAAAAAGGAGAAATTCCAGTTGAGGTTGCATTAATTTATAATGAAAGTTATGCCGAGAATATTTTTTCTTATGTAAATAATATCAATACGCACGAAGGTGGAACGCATTTGCAAGGTTTTCGAATGGGATTAACCCGCACGTTGAAAAAATATGCCGATGCTTCTGGTTTATTAGAAAAACTGAAATTTGAAATTTCTGGGGATGATTTTCGTGAAGGATTAACTGCTATTATTTCGGTAAAAGTTCAAGAACCACAATTTGAAGGCCAAACTAAAACTAAATTAGGAAATAGAGAGGTAGTTTCTCCAGTTTCGCAAGCGGTGGCAGAAATGCTCGAAAATTATTTGGAAGAAAATCCAAATGATGCTCGAATCATTGTGCAAAAAGTAATTTTGGCTGCACAAGCACGTCATGCTGCAAAGAAAGCACGTGAAATGGTACAGCGCAAAACCGTTCTTGGTGGCGGTGGATTACCTGGAAAATTATCCGATTGTTCAGAACAAGATCCAGCAAAATGTGAAGTATATCTTGTAGAGGGAGATTCGGCTGGAGGAACTGCAAAACAAGGTCGTGATAGAAACTTTCAAGCTATTATGCCTTTGAGAGGTAAGATTTTGAACGTGGAGAAAGCAATGCATCATAAAGTGTTCGAAAACGAAGAAATTCGAAATATATTCACAGCGCTCGGAGTGACCATCGGAACAGAAGAAGACTCCAAAGCCTTGAACATCGAAAAATTACGTTACCATAAAGTAATTATAATGTGTGATGCCGATGTTGATGGTAGTCATATTTCAACTTTAATTTTGACTTTTTTCTTCCGTTTTATGCGCGAACTAATTGAAGGTGGCCATGTTTACATCGCGGCACCACCATTATATTTAGTTAAAAAAGGTAATAAAAAAGAATACGCTTGGAATGATGACCAGCGCGATGCAGCCAACGAGAGAATGGGCGGAAGTGCGGCCATACAACGTTATAAAGGTTTAGGAGAAATGAACGCGGAGCAATTATGGGAAACAACCATGGACCCAAACTACAGAACTTTGCGAAAAGTTACTATTGATAGTTTAGCCGAAGCCGACCGAGTTTTTTCAATGCTGATGGGTGATGAAGTGCCACCACGAAGAGAATTCATTGAAAAAAATGCAGTATATGCTAATATTGATGCGTAAAAAATAAAAACAAACAACAAAACATATTTAAAAATGAAAGTTACAATAGTTGGAGCAGGAAACGTTGGAGCTTCTTGCGCAGATGTTATCTCTTATAGAGGAATTGCCAGTGAAGTAGTAATATTAGATATCAAAGAAGGCTTTGCTGAAGGAAAAGCAATGGATTTGATGCAGTGTGCCACCAATACTGGTTTTAATACGCAAATCACCGGAGTTACAAATGATTATTCTAAAACAGCCAATAGTAATGTGGTAGTAATCACTTCAGGTATTCCAAGAAAACCAGGAATGACACGTGAGGAATTGATAGGTATCAACGCCGGAATTGTAAAATCAGTAGCGGAAAATTTGTTACAACATTCTCCAAATGCCATTTTTGTAATTGTATCCAATCCTATGGATACCATGACTTACCTTACTTTTAAATCGTTGGGTTTACCAAAAAACAGAGTCATCGGAATGGGTGGTGCTTTAGATAGTTCTCGTTTTAGATATTATTTATCAAAAGCATTGGGTAAACCTGCTAATGATGTTTCTGCCATGGTTATTGGTGGACACGGTGATACTACAATGATACCTTTAACACGTTTGGCTTCCTACAATGGAATTCCAGTTGCTGAGTTTTTATCTCAAGAACAACTAGAAAAAGTAGCAGCTGATACTATGGTTGGTGGTGCAACTTTAACAGGATTACTAGGAACTTCTGCATGGTATGCTCCAGGTGCTTCTGTGGCATATTTGGTAGACAGTATTTTGAACGATCAAAAGAAAATGATTGCGTGTTCTGTATTTTTAGAAGGCGAATATGGACAAAACGATATTTGTATTGGTGTTCCATGTATCATTGGCAAAAACGGTTTGGAAGAAATTGTTTCCATTCAATTAAACGATGCCGAAAAAGCCTTGTTCGATAAAAGTGCCGATGCTGTTAGAGCCATGAATGCCGATTTAAAATCTCATTTAGGATAATTATTGGATATTATTAGTAAAGAGACTGCTTTTAGCAGTCTTTTTTTTGATATAAATCAAGAAAATATTGGTTAATCATATCTATAATTATATATTTGCACGTTTGAAAAAAAATGGGCTACTGCCATTTCGTTTCATCATTAGATAACAAATTGAATTTCAATTATTTTCAATTAAAATATTGTAACCAAAAACTCGGAATTAATTAAATTTTACTGATAATGCAGAATAAAGGACTAGTTAAATTTTTCGCAATTTTATTTGCTTTGGTAAGTATCTACCAACTTTCTTTCACATTTGTGGCTAACAAAGTAAAAACTGATGCTAAAACTTTTGCGGGAAATAATCCTGAGAAAGAAATCAAATATCTTGACTCAATAGGTAAAGAAAAAGTGTTTAGTTTGGGTTTTACCGATTTTACTTTTAATGAAGTAAAAGACAAACAAATCAATAAAGGTCTTGACCTTGAAGGCGGAATTAACGTAATTCTTCAAATTTCTGTAAAAGATGTTTTAAAAGGATTGTCTAACAATTCTAAAAACCCTGTTTTTAACAAAGCGCTTGAAGATGCTAAAACAATACAAAGAGGAAATCAGTCTTACCTTGACGCTTTTTTCGAAGCATTTGATGCCATCAAAGGAACTACTAAATTAGCTTCACCTGATATTTTTGCGAACAGAAATCTTCAAGGAGAAATAGACTTCAATATGACAGACGACCAAGTGAAAAAAGTCTTGGCTAAAAAAGTTGACGAGTCTGTTGAATCAGCTTTTGGCGTATTGAGAAGTCGTATAGATAAATTTGGTGTTACACAGCCAAATATTGCTAAATTAGGGCAAACAGGTAGAATTTTAATAGAATTACCTGGAGCAAAAGACGTTGACCGTATCAAAAGATTAGTGTCAAGCAAAGCAGAATTAGAATTTTGGGAAACCTACAAAGCAGAAGAGTTTATGGGCTTTTTAGGTTCTGCCAACGAAGCTTTAAAAGCAACGGTTAAAACCGAAGAAAAAATTGTTGAAACTAAACCAGCAGATTCAATCAGTAAATTATTAACTGATAAAGATAAAGATTCTACTGCGGCGAAAAAAGGAAACAATCCGTTGTTTGACAAATTTGTTTCTCAAGGTGGTGGACCAGTTTTACTAATCGCATTATCAAAGGATACTGCTACGATTAACAGCTATTTAAAAAGACAAGAGATTCGTGCCTTGTTACCAGCAGATAAGCGTTATGCAAAATTTGTTTGGGGTAAAGGAACTGTTACTGTTGATGAAAAGACCAAGAAAGAAACAGAAACTGTTGATTTATATGCATTAAAAGGAAACAGAGACGATGTTGCACCACTAAGTGGAGGAGTTATCGTTGACGCTAGAGATACTTTTGATCAAATGGGAAAACCAGCGGTTTCAATGCAAATGAATGGCGCTGGTGCAAGAGTTTGGGAAGAGTTAACAGGAAGAGCTTTTTCACAAAAAAGTTTTATTGCTATTGCGCTTGACGATGTAGTATATTCTGCACCAGGAGTTACTTCTGGACCTATCGCTGGCGGAAGATCTGAAATTTCTGGAAATTTTGATGTTACCGAAACCAAAGATTTAGCGAATGTTTTAAGAGCCGGGAAATTACCTGCTGCTGCGGAAATCGTTCAATCCGAAGTTGTTGGACCATCTTTGGGTCAAAAAGCAATCGATGCTGGAACTACTTCAGCAATTGTTGGTTTTCTATTAGTATGTTTGTGGATGGTTTTCTACTATGGAAGAGCAGGTTGGTATGCAAACGTAGCTTTACTTGTAAATTTACTTTTCCTATTTGGAATATTAGCCAGTTTAGGTGCTGTTTTAACGTTACCAGGTATTGCAGGTATTGTTTTAACATTAGGTACGGCAGTTGATGCAAACATCATTATTTACGAAAGAGCCAAAGAAGAATTGCGTGACGGTAAAACCCTGTCCGAGGCTGTTGAAGCATCTTATGGGTGGAAAGGTGCCATGCGTTCTATCATTGATGCCAATGTTACTCACGTTTTAACAGGTGCTATTTTATTTATTTTTGGAACCGGACCAATTCAAGGTTTTGCAACAACTTTATTAATAGGTATCTTCACTTCTTTGTTCACTTCAATTTTTATCGCTAGAATTTTTATTGACCAAGATATTGCAAAAAACAGAAGTTTAAGTTTTACGACACCATTAACAAAAAATTGGTTCACAGGTTTCCATTTCGATTTCATTGGAGTTAAAAAGTGGTCTTATTTGTTCTCCACTGCTGTAGTTGTGGTAAGTTGTGTTTCTTTTTACTTCAACGGATTAGATGAAGGTGTTGATTTTGTCGGTGGAAGAACGTTCCAAATTAAATTTGAGAAACCAGTGGAACCATCACAAGTTTCTAGTGAGTTGTCAGCTGAGTTCGGTACGACTGTTGAAGCAAAAGTATTTGGTGATGAAGATCAATTAAAGATTACCACTAAATATAAAATTAAGGAAGATGGCGCAGAAGTCGATAAAGAAGTTAACGATAAATTATATAATAGTTTAAAGAAATATTACGGTGCCGATGTCACTCGTGAAAAATTCATTAATACTTATGACGGAAAAACAGTAGGTGTCTTACAAGCTTCAAAAGTGGGTGCTGCAATTTCTGCTGATATCAAAACCAATTCGTTCTGGGCTGTTTTAGGTGCTATGCTCGTGGTTGGTTTGTATCTAGTAATATCGTTCCGTAAATGGCAATATTCCCTTGGTGCGATCGCCGCTGTTTTCCATGACGTTATTTTTGTACTAGGAATTTATTCGTTGCTATACAAGTACATGCCTTTCCATATGGAAATGGACCAACATTTCATTGCTGCGATACTTACAGTTATTGGTTACTCGATGAATGATACTGTAATTGTATTTGACAGGGTTCGTGAATTCTTAGCAGGAAATGTTAAAGGCACATTTAAAGATGTAGTAAATTCATCAGTAAATACAACGCTTTCAAGAACAATCAATACGTCGTTAACTATGATTATTGTATTGTTAATCATGTTCATCTTTGGTGGTGAGTCAATCAGAGGATTTATTTTTGCAATGCTTGTTGGTATATTCATCGGTACTTACTCATCATTATTTATCGCTACTCCTATTTTAGTTGATACAATTAAAAAGAGTGATATTGACGAAATTGAAAAAAGACATAATAGCTAATTGTTGTTAGTTACATAAAATAAAAGGGTTGTCTAGTAACAGACAACCCTTTTTGTTTACTATAATAGAGTTCAATTATTTTTTAATGATATTTTTTAAAACAGCTCGATCAGAATAATTAATAACTTCTAAAATGATTGCTTCATTCTTTTTGTTTTTACCGTTAATTATATATAATTTTCCACTTTCATAGGGTTTGTTGCTTTTATCAAAGTCAACATCACCATGAGTTAAAATATTTTTGATGTCTAAAGTATCGGCAATTCTTTTGCTAATTTGAACTGATGCAATAGTGTCGTAGTAAAAAGGTTTGTTTCGTAAGTCATTTAAAACTCTTGCATTTGGGAAATAATTGCATCGTGTATCTTTTCCACTTAAAACTAACGAAACAAAGAAAATGCCCATCGCTAATCCGACGAAATAATAAGCAAAACGTTGGTATAATTTCATAATTGAAAACTTTTTTTTGCAAAAGTAGTCAATGTTGTATGATCAATAAATGGTTAACAGCAATTTATTTAAAATACGATCAGGTTGATGTCGTTATTGGGCAAGTTGAACCAATCACCAATTGCTTTATTTGTTAAAATTCCGTGATACAAATAAACCCCATTTTTCAATCCTTTATTGCAGCGAATGGCACTTTCAATGCCACCATCTTCAGCGATTTGCAACAAGTAAGGAGTAATAATATTACTAATAGAAAGCGATGCCGTTTTTGAGTAACGAGATGGAATATTTGGAACGCAATAATGAACAACATTATTTTTAATAAAGGTAGGACATTCATGAGTAGTTACTTCCGAAGTTTCAAAACA
Source organism: Flavobacterium aureirubrum (assembly GCF_038739835.1). NCBI lineage: Bacteria > Pseudomonadati > Bacteroidota > Flavobacteriia > Flavobacteriales > Flavobacteriaceae > Flavobacterium > Flavobacterium aureirubrum. The sequence continues at coordinate 75,784 of NZ_JBCGDO010000010.1, read as the reverse complement.
ACCACCGGTATCAATGCTTACATCTACAATGACAGCACCTTTTTTCATGTGTTCCACCATAGTTTCAGTGACTACTACAGGACAGCGGTCTTTACCTCGCATGGCACCAATGGCAACATCACATCGTCGTAATGCCTTTAGTAAAGACTTTGGTTGAATAGTAGAAGTAAATATTCTTTGATTTAAATTATTTTGTAAGCGACGTAATTTAGTTATCGAATTATCAAAAACCTTAACACTTGCGCCCAAACCTAAAGCGGTTTTTGCTGCAAATTCGCCTACAGTTCCTGCGCCAAGAATTACAACATCTGTCGGTGGAACACCAGTAATGTTTCCAAGTAGTAATCCTTTTCCAAATTGATTGTTAATCATTAATTCGGCTGCAATCAATACAGATGCTGTTCCGGCAATTTCGCTTAACGACTTTACTGCTGGATAAGAACCGTCTTCATCTTTAATATATTCAAAAGCAAGTGCAGTTACTTTCTTTTTTGTTAAGGCTTCGAAGTACTCTTTTTTTCTTGTTTTTAATTGTATTGCGGAAATAACAATAGTATTCTGATTGATTAAAGCAATTTCTTCCATTGTCAGCGGTTCTACTTTCAGAATTATGGGACAACTTAAAACTTTCTTGGTGTCATTTGTTATACTGGCTCCAGCATCACTAAACTCTTTGTCAGTATAACTAGAACTTAATCCAGCGCCAGCTTCAATCATTACTTTATGTCCATGAGAAGTTAGCGAATTCACTGCATCTGGAGTTAAACATATACGTCTTTCTTGGTAAGAGGTTTCTTTGGGAATTCCTATAAAAAGTTCACTTTTATGACGATAAATTTCTAGTTTTTCCTCTTGAGGTAAAAGTTGTTGCTTAGTGAAAGGAGTTAATGACATAATAGGTTGCTGAATTTTGCTCTAAATTACTAAAAAATTAATTACAATGTCAACTTCAAAAATCAAGCTCAATTGCAATGTGAAAAATCAAGTTCAATTTCAATAATCACTTACATTTTTGATTTCATTTATCATTGTAATTGTTATTACCATTTTGATTGCCATTGTAATTGCTATGTCATTCTTAAATGTCTTTTTCCATCTGCTGTTATTGACAAATAAATTGAAGAATATTTATCGGGTATGAGATTTGGAATTTTTTCAGCCCATTCTATAAAACACCAATTCCCTGAATACAAATAGTCATCAATGCCCATATCCAATGCTTCTGTTTCTGATTTTAAACGGTAAACATCAAAATGGTAAACAAAGTTACTGTTTTCTATTTTGTATTCATTTATTAATGAAAACGTAGGGCTACTTGTTGCATTTTTTACACCTAGTTCCTTTGATAAGGCTTTGATTAAGGTTGTTTTTCCAGCGCCCATCGTACCATGGAAAAGGACTATTTTATGTGGATTTTCACTTATAATTTTTTTTGCAACGTCTTGTATTTCGTTTATTGAGAAAATAATTTCCATATTAAGTAGTATTCATTCTCACTATTCAATTTCAATTTTTCTGCTAACTGCGACTAAAAACTGAAAACTTTTTTATTTTGGATTAAAAACTAAAAAAGGTACTATCATTTCTTCTAAAGAAATTCCACCATGTTGATACGTGTTTCGATAGTAACTCACGTAGTGATTGTAATTATTAACGTAAGCCAGAAAGTAGTCTTTTTTTGCAAAAATATATGAACTACTCATGTTAATATTAGGCAAACCAATTTTCTTCGGGTCTTTTACAGCATAAACTTCTTTTTCTTCATAAGTTAAACTTCTACCCGTTTTATAGCGCAAATTCAAACTAGTGTTTTTGTCGCCTATCACTTTTGAAGGATTTTTTACATTAATAGTGCCGTGGTCGGTAGTAATAATTAATTTAAAACCAAGTTTCTGACCTTGTTGAATTATTTCTAAAAGTGGAGAATTTTTGAACCAACTCAATGTCAAAGAGCGATACGCTTTATCATCGGAAGCCAATTCTTTCACTACATCCATTTCAGTTTTAGCATGAGAAAGCATATCTACAAAATTATAAACAACAGTAACTAAATCATTGTCTTTTAATCCTTTAAAATTATCGGCTAGTTTTTTACCACTGGTTAAATTAGTAATCTTAAAATAATCTTGTTTAATATTCAAGCCAAGTCTTTTTAAATGAGCGGTTAAAAATTCGGCTTCATATAAATTTTTTCCACCTTCTTCAATATCATTTTTCCAGTATTGAGGAAATTGCTTTTCCATTTCGAGCGGCGTTAATCCGGAAAAAATGGAGTTTCTAGCATATTGTGTTGCCGTTGGTAAACTAGCAAAATAGGGTATTTCTTTTTCTAACTTGTAATAATTGCCGACAACATTTTCCATCGCTTTCCATTGATCATAACGCAAATTATCAATAACAACAAATAGTACTGGTTTATCTTTTTTTACTAATTCGGGAACAACCAACTCTCTGAAAAGTGTATGAGATTGTATTGGTTTAGCTTCGCTCTGTTCGGTTTTACCTCGGGTATCAGTCGATGGAAGAAACCAATTTTCATAATTACGCTCTATAAATTTTCCAAACTGAACATTGGCTTCGACTTTTTGACTTTCTAGAATTTCAATCATGCTTTGATCATTGATATTTTCTAATTCTAGTTCCCAAAAAAGTAATTTTTTATACAACTCAACCCAGTCTTCATAAGTTTTGACTGTGGTCATATCCATTGCGATTTTCCGAAACTCTTTCTGATAATCGAGAGTAGTCTTTTCAGATATCAATCTTGAATGGTCTAAGTTTTTTTTCAAACTTAATAATATCTGATTTGGGTTGACAGGCTTAATTAAATAATCGGCAATTTTGGAACCAATAGCTTCCTCCATGATATATTCTTCCTCACTTTTAGTAATCATTATTACAGGTGTTGAAGATTTTTTTTCTTTCATTTCTTGTAGCGTTTCTAATCCGCTCATTCCTGGCATATTTTCGTCAAGAAAAACAATGTCAAAATTGCCATCTTCATAAGCTTCAATAGCATCGCGACCATTATTATATGTAGTAACTTTATAATTTTTCTTTTCTAAAAACAAGATGTGCGGTTTAAGCAAATCAATCTCATCATCAACCCAAAGTATTTTGATTGTATCCATATTATTAATTATTTGGTGCAAATTACTATTTAATTAACGTAGTAGTATTAAAATTATTATAAAATGGATTTCATTTTTGAATATTAAAAGCACTACTGCTGGATTGATTTTTTTTTTCATGTAAATGGGTTCATCATTTGGTTATTTTTGATTTTTATGAAAATGATATTGAAAATGTCTTTTTTTTTAATTTTTTTAGACGAATTTTACTCTATAAACAGCATTTTATGAAACAACTCCTTAAAGATACGTATGGCTTCATTTTTGAAGAAAAGCTTATGGATGAAATTGCTCAGGTTTCATTAGTAAGGGATTTTAATGAAGGTGATGTTTTAATCGATTTTGGCGATTACATCAAAAAAATGCCATTACTCATTTCTGGCGCCATTAAAATTTTAAGGGAAGATTTTGATGAAGGGGAATTACTGTTATATTTTATTGAAAAAGGCGACACTTGTGCCATGACTATGGCCTGTTGTTTGGGAGATACAAAAAGCGAAATTAGAGCTGTAGCCGAAACCAAAGGTCAGGTTGTAATGATTCCTGTTGCCAATATGGAAGAATGGTTAGGTAAATACAAATCGTGGCGTAATTATGTTTTCAATAGTTACAACAATAGGCTAAAAGAAATGCTTTCTGCAATAGATAGTTTGGCATTTATGAACATGGATGAACGCTTGTTGCATTATCTTCATGACAAAGCAAAAATTAATAATTCTAAAGAAATCCATAATACCCATCAAGAAATTGCCTATGATTTACACACCTCAAGAGTTGTTATTTCTAGACTATTAAAAGCATTAGAAAAAGATGGAGTAATTCGTTTAAATCGAGCTTCTATTGAATTGTTGAAAGGAAAGTAACAATAGTTACAGTAATCATTCTAAAACTATGCGACCTTTGTTTAACTAAATTATTAAAATGCAATCCTCACTCATCATTGGTTATATTTTGGCTGTTTTTGTTGGTATTACATTAGGATTGATTGGTAGCGGTGGTTCTATTTTATCCGTTCCTATTTTAGTGTATGTAATGGCTGTAGAACCCGTTCTAGCAACAGCTTATTCCTTATTTGTGGTAGGAACGACGGCATTAATTGGTGGAATTCAAAAAGCGAAACAGAAATTAGTTGATTTCAAAAAAGTGGTTTTATTTGGACTACCTACAATTTTGGCAGTTTTTCTGACCCGGAAATTAATTGTACCTACTATTCCCGACATCATTTTTTCTGCCTCGTGGTTTACTTTAAGTAAGTCAGTTTTAATTATGGTGGTTTTTGCCTTAGTAATGATTGCAGCATCAGTTAGAATGATTAAACCAGTAAGTGAAAAAATAGGAGATGGTGATACTGTTGTAAACTACATCAGTATTTTTTTTCAAGGACTTTTTATCGGTCTAGTTGCTGGATTTGTTGGTGCTGGTGGTGGTTTTTTAATTATTCCAGCCTTATTATTTATGGCTAAAACTCCTATGAAAATTGCAGTTGGCACATCGCTTTTTATTGTTTCGGTTCAATCTTTAATTGGTTTTCTGGGAGACATTCGCCCTGAGCAAAATTTAGATTGGAATTTAATGCTAACATTTTCCGCTTTTTCTATTCTTGGGGTTTTTATTGGCGGTTTTTTGTCAAAAAAAATCGAGGGCGCAAAACTCAAAAAAGCCTTCGGTTGGTTTGTACTTGCCATGGGAATTTACATTATTATTAAGGAGTTACTGATTTGATATTTTATTAATAATGTTAAATTGTAACAAAAGTTACCTTTCAATTCATTCAATCAAATTAATTTTACAAAACAAAATTTTATAAATATGAAAATCGAACAAATATATACAGGATGTTTAGCACAAGGTGCTTACTATATTGAAAGCAATGGAGAAGTTGCCATTATTGATCCGCTCCGTGAAGTGCAACCTTATATTGATAAAGCTTCGGCTAACGGTGGCAAAATAAAATACATTTTTGAAACCCATTTTCATGCCGATTTTGTTTCTGGACATGTAACATTATCTGAAAAAACTGGTGCACCAATTATTTTTGGCCCAAATGCAAATCCAAGTTTTGAAGCTCATATTGCCAAAGATGGCGAAGTGTTTCATTTAGGAGAAATTACTATCACTTGTTTGCACACACCAGGACACACTATGGAAAGTTCCTGTTATTTATTAAAAGATAAAAACGGAAAAGACCATGCTCTTTTTAGTGGCGATACATTGTTCTTAGGTGACGTTGGTCGTCCTGATTTAGCTCAAAAAGCTGCTGATATGACGCAAGAACAATTAGCTGGAATTTTATTTGACAGTTTGCGTAGCAAGGTGATGACACTAGCAGACGATGTTATTGTATATCCTGCTCATGGTGCTGGAAGTGCTTGTGGAAAAAATTTAAGCAAAGAAACTGTTGGAAGTATTGGCGACCAAAAATTAACCAATTATGCGCTTCGTGCTGATATGACACGAGAAGAATTTATCAAGGAAGTTACCGATGGTTTATTGCCACCACCAGCTTATTTCCCTATGAATGTAAAGTTAAATAAAGAAGGATACGAGAATGTTGAAACAATAATCTCAGAAGCAAAAGCTTATGATGCCAAGACTTTCGAATTTATTGCTAACGAAACAGATGCTCTGATTTTAGATGTTCGTCACCAAGATGATTATTCAAAAGGGCATATTCCAAAATCTATCTTTATTGGGATTGACGGACAGTTTGCGCCATGGGTTGGTGCCTTAATTTTAGATTACCAACAACCAATATTATTAGTAACTCCCGAAGGTCGCGAAAAGGAGACGATAACACGATTGTCTCGAGTAGGTTATGACGCAACTTTGGGATATTTGGATGGCGGTTTTGAAGCTTGGAAAAAATCTGGATTAGAATATGACACGATTTCCAGTATTACAGCTACCGAATTAGAAGCAAAAATGGCTGATTCAGCAATTAAAATTTTTGATGTAAGAAAACCAGGCGAATTCCAATCGGAACATATTGAAAAGGCAATTTCATCGCCATTAGATTTTTTAAATGACCATTTAGCCGAATTTCCAAAAGAAGAGAATTTTTACATTCATTGTGCTGGTGGATATCGTTCTGTTATTGCTGCGTCAATCCTTAAAGCGCGTGGATTTCACAATTTAATAGATGTAAAAGGTGGCTATGCTGCCATAAAAAATACCGGAATTAAGAAAACAGCCTACGTTTGTCCATCTACCCTAAAATAATTATAATGAAAGAGTTACTATTTAACAACTGGCATTTTATGCGTTTTTTGAGGTTGAGTTTGGCCCTATTTTTGTTTTATAATGCCTATCAAACGCACGAATGGTTTTTTGTGATTTTTGGAATTTTCTTTCTTTTTCAGTCCATTTTTGATATGGGTTGTGGATCGAATTGCTGTACTGTTAAATATGATAAAAAGAACTAGATATGAATGCTACTTTTCAAAAAATAGTCAATTCAGATAAGCCCGTTTTAGTTGATTTTTTCGCCACGTGGTGTGGACCATGTCAATCTTTGGCACCTATTCTGAAAGAGGTGAAAGATAGTTTAGGCGAGCGTGTTTCTATTATCAAAATAGATGTCGATAAAAATCAAGAAATTGCCTCAAGTTATCAAGTTAGAGGTGTGCCTACAATGATGTTATTTCAAAATGGTAAACAGCTATGGCGACAATCAGGAGTATTGTCTAAAGAGCAAATAGTAAATGTAATTTTAGCTAAAACAAATTAAAATGAAACTGGAATTTGAAGTTGAAAATATAAAATGTGGAGGTTGTATGAACAGCATAAAATCGGCATTATTAAAAATCGCAGATGTAGCTGATGTTTCAATTGATAAAGAAATTGACACTATTTTTGTGACAGGCAATGTTGATAAAGAAACGATTATTGCCAAATTAAACGAATTAGGTTATCCAGAAAAAGGCAACAATTCGTTGACAAAAAAAGCTATGTCATATTTGAATTGCGCCATTGGCAGAATGAGTGAACCAATATAATATGACCAAAAAAGCATTTATTATTACAATACTTGGAGTTTTAATAGGCGCAATTTTAGGTTATGCTTATTATCATTTTGTAGGTTGTGTCCGCGGAACGTGTGCTATAACTTCAAAGCCATTAAATAGCACTTTTTATGGAAGTTTGATGGGCGGTTTGCTGTTTACTATTTTTTTGCCAAAGTCAAAATCATGAAACAAGTATGGAACGAACGTTATTCCAAATTTGATTGTGCTTGTTAGCCTAATTAAGCAAAGTGAAATACCATGTTGGCATGGCAAATTGAGTGCCGTTTAATGCTCATGAAGTTTAAGTCATAATTAAGACAAACAATTGTTTTTTAGAATTATAATTCTGTACATTTGATAAGCATAAATATTATTAACCAATAAATCTATAAAATATGAAAAAATTAGTTTCCACTTTTGCAGCTGTAGCACTAATGTTTGCTTTAAATGCAAACGCTAATACAACTGAACCGAAGCAAAAAAAGAAAAAGGCTAAAACTGAAAAAGCTACTGCATCAGAAGAGAAAAAAGAGTGTAGTACTGAGAAAAAAGCAGGTTGTTGTTCTGCAAAAAAAATGGAAGATAAAAAAGCGTAATTTTTATTTTATCAATTTAAAGCGTCCCAATTTGGGACGCTTTTTTTATGTAACATAGGTTACAAAAATGCTGATTAATAAAGAGTAGCTTTGATAAAAATTATAGAAATGAAATCACTTTTCACCTTTTGCCTTTTGTCCTTTTCTTGGCTTATTTTTTCACAATCTACTTTTGATTATCAATTACAATTGAATCCGGTAATAGTTCCAAATTTTCCCGGAATTCATTCTTTTACTTTTGCACAGTACAATGGAAAATGGCTAATTATAGGTGGAAGAGTAGATGGAATTCACGCTCGCCAACCTTTTAATGCATTTCCAGCGGCAAGTAATAATACTACTATTTATGTAGTTGATATTGCAGCAAACCAGTTTTGGTCAACATCAATTAATTCATTACCAACTGCTATCAGTGAGCAAATGCAAGCCACAAATGTGAATTTTTATCAGGATGATGCTACTTTATATTTAATTGGAGGTTATGCTTTTTCAGCTTCTGCAAGCGATCATATTACTTTTAATAAAATGACTGCTGTTAATGTGCCTGGATTAATAAATGCTGTTATCAATGGAACTTCAATTGCAGATAATTTTAAACAGATGGTTAACGAAAATTTTGCTGTAACTGGTGGTCAATTAGGAAAAATTGGCACTACTTTTTATTTGGTAGGTGGACATCGTTTTGATGGAAGGTATAATCCAATGAATAATCCAACGTTTACGCAAGCATATACTAATCAAATTAGAAAATTTCAAATAGACAATTCTGGAAATCAATTGAGCATTATAAATTATGAAGCTATTACCGATGCGGTTCATTTGCATAGAAGAGATTACAATTTATTGCCGCAGGTTTTTCCAAACGGTGAATTAGGTTATACTATTGCTTCTGGAGTTTTTCAAATTAATGTAAATCAACCCTTCCTATATCCTGTGGACATTAAAGCATCAGGATATATTCCGCAAACAAATTTTAATCAATATTTGAGTAATTATCACAGTGCTAAAGCTTCATTGTATGATGCTTCAAACAATAGAATGCATAATTTGTTTTTTGGAGGAATTAGCCAGTACTATTACAATGGTTCTACATTTGTTCAAGATAATAATGTACCTTTTGTAAATACAATCAGCAGGACAACACGTTTTGCTGACGGCTCTTTACAAGAATACCAAATGCCAGAAACGATGCCTTCACTAAAAGGTGCAAGTGCAGAGTTTATTCTGAATAGGTCATTGCCGCGATTTTCTAATGACGTAATTAAACTGGATGAAATAGCGCCTTCAGAGTTTGTTATCGGCCACATTGTTGGAGGAATAGTAAGCACAACACCTAATCCGTTTTCGAATAATCAAACAGCTACTACATCAGCAAACTCAACTATTTATGAAGTAAAACTCATTAAAAATCAACCTTTAGGGATTTATGAAATTAACGGCAAAAATCCATTTTCAATGATTGTTTCACCAAATCCTACGCAAAATGATAAGGTTAAAATCAATTTTAAAATGGGTTATAATACCAATATCGATTATTTTGTTTCTTCATTAGACGGTAAAATTATCTCAGAAGGTGAAATATCTGATACTAATCAAGGAGATAATGAAATGAGTTTCGATTTAGAAGGTATTTCGAACCAAACGGTGATTATCACCTTTATTTTTGATAATAAATTCTATGTTTCCCAAAAAGTGATAGTAAAGTAGTTGTTCAAAGTTTTTAATTTTGTAAAAAGCTTCATTTATTAGGAAGCTTTTTTTATTCTCTTCAGATTAGCTACATTTGAAAACATTTTTTAATTTTTTAAAACTCATAAAAACAAACTCAATATGACATATAAGTCTATACTTTCAATCGTTGCAGTTACTGCTATACTATTTAGCAGTTGTAACAAAAAAGACATTCAATTTGAAGATCCGCTAGTGAGCAACAGAGATACAACAATTAATCCAGGTGACGATTTTTTTATGTATGCCAATGGTGGTTGGTTCAAAAGAAATCCTATTCCGGCAAGTGAAAGAAGTAATGGGATTTTCAGAACGATAGGAGATACCATCAATTCTCAAATTAAACAAATATGTGAAAAGTCGGCGGCAAAAACCGATGCAGTAAAAGGAAGTAACGAACAAAAAATTGGAGATTTTTATGCTTCTGGCATGGACACAATTACAATTGAAAAACTAGGTTTATCCCCATTAAAACAAGATTTAGATAAGATCAAAGCAATAAAAGATGTTCCGTCGTTATTGGCTGCTATTGGTTATCTGCATACCATTGGTGCTAATCCTGCTTTTTCACTGTACGTTAGTCAAGATGATAAAAATAGTGCCAAATACGCTGTTTTTCTTAGTCAAGGCGGTTTAGGAATGGGCAATCGCGATTATTATTTTAATACCGATAAAGAAACAGTAAACATAAGAAATGAATATGTGAAGCATCTTCAGGCCATATCTGAGTTAATGGGAAATTCAAAAGAAGTAGCAAAAAGCAAAGCTGTTTCTATAATGAAATTGGAAACTGAATTGGCAAAGAATTCGCGTAAATTAGAAGCTTTGCGTGATCCGATAAAGAATTACAATAAAATGAGTATTGGTGATTTGAATAAAGCCACACCAAATGTGGACTGGAAATTAATGACCGAAACTATCGGAATTAAAAAAGTAGATACTGTAATTGTTGGTCAACCCGAATTTTACAAAGCATTGCATCAAATGGTTACAAGTTATTCTATTGACGATTGGAAAACGTATTTAGAATGGGATTTAGTGAATTCGTATGCTTCTTATTTGAATGCCGCTTTTGAAAAACAAAATTTCTATTTTTATTCTACGGTGATGAGTGGTGTAAAAGAGCAAAAACCACGGTGGAAAAGAATTGTAGAACAAACAGATGGTTCGCTAGGGGAATTAATTGGACAAGTTTATGTGAAAGAGTACTTGCCAAAAGGTTCAAAAGAAAAGCTGCTCGAAATAGGTAATAATATCAGAACGGTTTATGCAGAGCGTATAAAAAAATTAGACTGGATGAGCGAAGAAACCAAGAAAAAAGCGCTATTTAAGTTAAGTAAAATTGTAATGAAAGTAGGTTATCCCGATAAATGGAAAGATTTAAGCAGCATTACTATTAACAGAAATACATTTTTAGAGAATGTAAAATCTACTAATAAATGGGCGATCACTGATATGATTTCTAAATATGGAAAATCTGTTGATAGAACAGAATGGGCTATGTATCCACAAACCTACAATGCTTACTATAATCCGAGTAATAATGAAATATGTGTTCCTGCTTGTAACATTTTAGTACCAGGTTTTGAAGGCAGAATGCCCGATGATGCTGTTTTGTATGGTATTATTGGTGGTTCAACTTTTGGCCACGAAATCACACACGGTTTCGATGATCAAGGAAGTCAATATGATGAAAAAGGAAACTTAAACAATTGGTGGACAGCAGAAGACTTAAAAAAATTCAAAGAAAAAACAAAAAGAATTGTTGACCAATATTCTAAATATGAAGCATTGCCTGGTAAATTTGTAAATGGAGATGCCACTCAGGGAGAAAACATAGCCGATTTGGGCGGTTTAGTTATGGGTTTTGAAGCATTCAAAAAATCAGCTCAATATAAAAATAGAGAAAAAATTAGTGGTTTAAGTCCTGAACAACGATTCTTTTTGGCCTATGGCTATGCTTGGATGGTGAATATTAAACCTGAGTCTTTGGCACAACAATTATTAACTGATGTTCATGCACCAGCAAAGTATAGAATTAACGGTCCTTTAGCAAACAACCCTGATTTTTTTAAAGCTTTCAACATACAACCTGGAAGTAAAATGAGAAGGTCAGATAACGAAAGAGTAGTTATCTGGTGATAATAACCTAGTAAAAGAAATCCCAAATTCTAAATTGTTTTTTTGGAATTTGGGATTTTACTTTTTTATTTTTTAATCGTTATTGCTTCTTCATAGCGTTCAGAAACTTTTTTCCAATTAATGATTTTAAAGAAAGCTTCGATGTATTTTTTTCGTTTGTATTGATAATCTAAATAGTAAGCGTGTTCCCAAACATCTAAACACAAAAGAGGTGTTCCTGAAATAGTTTGTTTTGGCATCAAAGGGTTGTCTTGATTTGGAGTACTTGTTACTACTAATTTTCCTGTTTTGTCTAAAACTAACCAAGCCCAGCCTGAACCAAATTGCTTCTCAGCTGCATCTATAAATTGATTTTTAAAAACTTCAAAACCACCAAAATCTCTATCGATTATTGTGGCTAAGGTATCTTTGGGTTGTCCACCAGCTTTTGGCGCCATTCCTTCAAAAAATAACCCATGATTGTAGTATCCGCCAGCATTATTTTTTAAATCGACATTTGTTCCATCACATTTTTTGAGAATTTCTTCAATACTTAAATCTACGAGAGTAGGTTCGATAGCTATTATTTTATTCAAATTATTGGTATAAGTTAAATAGTGTTTAGAATAATGCACATTCATTGTTAAGACATCAATACTTGGTGAAAGTGCATTGTATTCGTAGGGAAGTGCTACTAAAGAAAATTGTCCTTCATCTGCTCTAACATCGTCGGGATGACCTATCGTAACTTTTTCCTCTGCCGATGGCAGCGGAACTTCAACAACTTCTGTTAGTTTTTTTCTTTTACATGAAGGCGTAATCAATATAAATGTTATACTGAAAAACAACAATAAAACTTTTTTCATACTTATTTATTATCTATAACGATAGCATTGATTGCTTCAATATACAACTCCTTAGCTTCTTCAATACTGAGGTGACTTATCTGCATCCATGCATTTGTTTTAAATGCATTTCTCAGATCAAAATTAGAAGAATTGTTATAATCAATTGTGCCGGATGTAGCTTGTTTGTAATAGGCATACAAGCGAAGTTGCTCATCTTGTGGTAAAGACGATTGTGGAATTTCTAGCGCTTTTTCAACAGCTTTTTGAAAACGAATTTCTAATTCTTTTTCAGACATTATGACCTTTTTTATTTTGAAGCTATGATAGTTTTTGCACCGATAGCTTTATCATTCAAATTTACATTAATTTTTGTTCCAAGTGGTAAAAATAAATCTACTCGTGAACCAAACTTAATAAAGCCAGCATCTTCTCCTTGAACAACTTGCATGCCTTCTTCGGCATAATTTACTATTCTGCGAGCAACAGCTCCAGCAATTTGACGGTATAAAATTTCGCCAAATACTGTTGTTTCAATTACAACAGTTGTTCTTTCATTTTCTGTACTCGCTTTTGGATGCCATGCCACTAAGTATTTACCTGGATGATATTTGCTAAATTTTATGGTACCACTGGCTGCATAGCGAGTAACATGCACATTTAATGGAGACATAAAAATTGATACTTGTAATCGTTTATCTTTAAAGTATTCTTCTTCAAAAACTTCCTCAATTACAACTATTTTTCCATCAACTGGTGCAATAATGTGGTTTGCATTGATGGCAGTTATTCGGCGTGGATTTCTAAAAAACTGTAAAACCAAAATTAGAAATACCAATGTTACTATTTGTATTCCTTTCTCTAACCATATAATGTCGGAAACAAATTTATGTGATAAGAGAAAAATAATTACCGTTAAAGATGTAGCTATTAATATGATTTTTCGGCCTTCTTTATGAAACATAATATAAAATTTGATAAAATAAATAGATAAATGGTGAAGCAAATATAATACTATCTAGTCGGTCTAAAAAACCACCATGTCCAGGCATAACATCACCACTATCTTTTACGCCAGCATTTCGTTTAAATTTCGATTCGATTAAGTCACCCAATGTTCCAAAAATGACAATTAAAATTGCAATAATCATCCATTGAAAAATTGGTTCATTTAAGTAAAATTTAGCTACTAAAACTGCGACAAAAATAGCCGATATTCCACCGCCAATAAATCCTTCAATGGTTTTTTTTGGTGACACTCGCTCAAATAATTTCGTTTTTCCAAAACTTTTCCCAACTAAGTAAGCGAAAGTATCATTCGTCCAAATAATACATAAAAAACTGATTATAACTTTTGGAAAATAATGATTGGCAATAAAAGGTATTTTAGTGAAAATAATAATTGGCAAAATGAGATATCCTACAAGAAAAACATATTTAGAAGTGCTATCTAATGGCTTCTTATTTTTTTCAAAAAGAAATAAAATTGATCGTAATGAAACCAATAGCGCCGCAATAAGTAGTAATATTTCGTTAGTTTTTACAGTATTATTTAAGTTAAATAATAGGTATGAAAGAATCGCTAATACTACTGGAAATAAAGGTTTTAAATTTATTAATTTACAGAATTCTATTACTGATAAAATAAGTAACAAACCAAATAATGACAAAAAACTGTAAGAAGAGTACAATGTGGCTGATACTAGTAGCAGCACATATACTGCTCCAGACAAAGCTCTTGTTATGGTAGTATTCATTCTATAAATCTTCTAAAAGCAATAGATACAAGTTCTTGGCAGTACTTCCATATTGCAGGAAGTTCTCATCTTTTGCTTTTTCGAAATATTTTATGGTTGTAATGTTGGTAGGATAATCTTTGTCATATTTCTTTTTTATAACTCTTAGTCCATCGCTTTTTGTCTCAAGAATTTGACTAGTAGTAGCTAATATGACAATGTTTGTAGGTAGATCGTTTGGTTTATTTTGTTTGATTTGGTTTGATGAAAAAAGTACAGAACCTTCATCGGCCAGTAAATTTTCACAACTAGCAAAAAGAAATTTTGGATTGGCTGGTTTTTCATATTTGATTTTATTTTCGTCCAGCATACTATATAGCTTTGGCTCATAGCATAGTGCTTCACTTTCAAACCAATCATTTTCTTCAAGAATATGTTCGAAATGGTCTTTTACTTCACTTAAATTTTCACAGTATAAAAATTTTCCACCGTTTTTTTTAAAATTATAAGTAAACTTTTCATCTACTGGAAGTAATGAAAAGCTAGATGGAATATTGCTGAATTCGCTTTGACTTTCTTCGTCAGAGGCATCATTAACCGAGCCAAAAATTTTTCTGAAAAGACTCATGCTTAAATTTATAATCTAGTTAGGAATTTTAAATCTTTCAAAGATAAAAAAATCTTAATTCAAAACAGGATTTTGAATTAAGATTTTAAAAAAATGTTAAAAAACAGATTTAACTAGACTATATCGGTTTCCTCGGCAGTTATTCCAAATGGTCTTTTACCGAAAATGGTTTCTAAATCGTCTTTAAAAATAACTTCTTTTTCAATAAGAATATTGGCTAATTGTTCCAGTTTGTCCTTATTGTCTTCAAGAATTTTGATGGCTCGTTGGTATTCTTTTTCAATGATTGTAGAAATTTCAGTATCGATTACTTGTGCTGTTTCTTCAGAGTAGGGTTTTGAGAAATTGTATTCGCTTTGTCCCGAAGAGTCATAGTAAGTTATATTTCCTAATTTGTCGCTTAGACCATAAATGGTTACCATAGCCCGCGCTTGTTTGGTTACTTTTTCTAAATCACTTAATGCGCCAGTCGAAATTTTATCAAACATCACTTTCTCTGCTGCACGACCACCCATGGTAGCACACATCTCGTCTAACATTTGATCAGGACGAACGATTAATCTTTCTTCTGGAAGATACCAAGCCGCTCCAAGACTTTGACCTCGAGGTACGATGGTGACTTTAATTAATGGTGCAGCATGTTCTAACATCCAACTTACGGTAGCATGGCCAGCTTCATGAACTGCAATAGCACGTTTCTCCTCAGTTGTTACAATTTTATTTTTCTTTTCTAGTCCACCAACGATACGGTCAACAGCATCTAGAAAATCTTGTTTATCTACCGCTGATTTGTTGTTTCTTGCTGCAATTAATGCCGCTTCGTTACAAACGTTTGCAATATCAGCACCAGAAAATCCTGGTGTTTGTTTGGCTAAAAATTCAACATCTAGTCCTTCCACTTTTTTCAAAGGTGCAAGATGAACTTCAAAAATTTCTTTACGTTCTCTAATGTCTGGTAAGTCTACATAGATTTGACGGTCAAATCTTCCAGCACGCATCAAGGCTTTGTCTAAGACGTCTGCTCTGTTGGTTGCAGCTAAGACAATAACATGTGTATTCGTGCCAAAGCCATCCATTTCGGTAAGTAATTGGTTTAAGGTATTTTCACGTTCATCATTTCCGCCTGAGAAATTATTTTTTCCACGAGCACGACCTACAGCATCTATTTCATCTATAAAGATGATTGCAGGTGATTTGTCTTTAGCTTGCTTGAATAAATCTCGAACTCTTGAAGCTCCAACTCCAACAAACATTTCTACAAAATCAGAACCAGATAGCGAGAAGAAAGGCACTTTTGCTTCGCCTGCAACAGCTTTAGCCAGTAATGTTTTCCCAGTTCCTGGTGGACCAACAAGTAGTGCTCCTTTTGGGATTTTACCTCCAAGCGCTGTATATTTTTCAGGATTTCGAAGAAACTCTACAATTTCTTGAATTTCTTCTTTGGCACCTTCAAGACCAGCAACATCTTTGAAAGTTGTTTTTAAATCGGTTTTTTCATCAAAAAGCTTTGCTCTCGATTTTCCGATATTAAAAATTTGACCACCGCCACCGCCAGCACCACCCGACATTCTGCGCATGATAAGTATCCAAAGTCCTATTATAACTATTATGGGCAAAAGGCTTATGAATATTTCAGACCAATTACTTTTTGCTTTAAAATCATAGTCTTTTATCTTACCTTCTTGTTTCGCTTTTTCAAGCTTAGTTTGGAAGACTTCATCATTTCCTGGATCAAATGAATAGTGTGGTCCTTTATTGGCATTGCCAAGCATATCTTTGGCTAACTTACTATGTGCTTTATCTTTTAACGCAACCGCAGTGAGATATGCTTCGCCCTCTGTCTTGTTATAAACAACTACTTTTTCAATTTGACCTTTTTCAAGAATTTCATTGAATTTTGATGATGAAATTTTTGTAGTATCTTGAAAACTGGAGCCACCAAGGAAATTGAGTGCAAAAAACACTACAATTAATCCAGCGTATATCCACCAAGGACTAAATTTGAAATTATTTGGTTTTTTTTCGTCTGCCATTTTATTGTTTACTTTTAGTAATTGTTTGGAATAGTTGTGATTTTAGCATCACCCCAAAGTCCTTCGATGTTATAAAATTCTCGTATTTGTTTTTGGAATACATGAACAACAATATTCACATAGTCCATTAAAACCCATTCCCCATTGTCAGTTCCTTCAACATGCCAAGGTTTATCTTTTAATTCTTTGGATACAAGTTTTTGAATGGAGTTAACTATTGCGTTAACTTGGGTATTCGAATTTCCATTGCAGATAATAAAGTAATCGCATACTGCAGTATCTATTGCTCTTAAATCGAGGATGTCAATATCATTTCCTTTAACTTCTTCAATACCTTTAATTATATTCACTAAGAGTATATCGGTATTACTTGTTTTTTTCGTCATGTACTATTTTTGTATGTTATGCAAAGGTATTCTTTTTTGTCATTATTTTTGCTCAACAAAAGTTTAAAATTCGTTAATATTTATTTTACTATTTTGACTATAATCAAACTCGATGCCATAGACTCAACTAATGACTATTTAAAGCAATTGTCTAAAAAAAATAAACTAGAGAACTTTACTACTGTTATTGCTAATGAACAAACAAACGGTAGAGGACAAATGGGTTCATCTTGGGTAAGCGATGCAGGTAAAAATATCATAATGAGCATTTTAGTTTCTGATTTGAAGTATTCATCAAGTAGTATTTTTGATTGGAATGTTATTGTTTCTTTAGCCGTTGCAAAAGCATTGGAGGAAGCAAATGTTCCAAATATTTCAATCAAATGGCCTAACGACATTATGGCAGACTCTAAAAAAGTTGGCGGAATTTTAATCGAAAATAGTCTTAAACAAGATGAAAGTTTTGATTCTATTATAGGTATTGGTATTAATGTGAATCAAGAAAATTTTAATGATTTACCGAAGGCAACTTCTCTTAAAAACAAAACCAATAAGACTTACAATGTAACTGAAATTTCTGAAAAAATTGCTTTAAATATTCAGGCTTATTATTTATTAAAGGACGATATGCTACCTATTTTTTGGCAAAACTACCATCAGAAATTATTCAGAAAAGGAATTCCAACGACATTTGAAGATCAAAAAGGAAACAGATTTATGGGTATTATTCAATCTATTACAAGAGATGGAAAACTACAGCTCATTCTAGAGAACGACACCGTAGCTAAATATAGTTTGAAAGAAATTCAAATGTTATTTTAAATAAAACAATCATACATTGTTTTATTCGTATTCCTTTTTTATTAGTACTTATTGATAGTTGGAAGATACCTGTACATGAATTGTATAAATTGGGTTAAAATAATTTTTACGAAAACGATATAAATCAAAAAAATGTATCTTTGCTCACTATATTTTTTGGTATGATAGCAATAGAAAAAGACACATCACTTGAGTCGTATTTTGATAATTTTAGAAAAAACATTATCGGTATTAATCAAGAATTTCAATCACCTTTTGGAAATAAAAAAATTATTTACACCGATTGGACAGCAAGTGGAAGACTCTATCGTCCGATAGAAGAGAAAATGATGAATGTTTTTGGTCCATTTGTAGCTAATACGCATACAGAAACGACAATCTCTGGAACAGCCATGACAATGGCTTATCATGAGGCAAGAAAAATCATTAAAAAACACGTTAATGCGAGCGGCGACGATGTTTTAATTACAGATGGGACAGGAATGACGGGTGTTGTGAACAAATTTCAACGAATTTTAGGTTTACGAATTCCAGAAAATCTCAAGTCGTTTACAACAATTCCAAAAGAATTAAAACCGATAGTTTTCATTTCACACATGGAACATCATTCTAATCAAACATCGTGGTTGGAAACTATTGCTGATGTCGAAGTTATACCCTGTGATGATGAAGGATTATTTTGTATTGAAAAATTTAAAGAAATTGTAGGTAAATATAAAGATCGAAGTTTTAAAATCGCTTCAATGACCTCGTGTTCTAATGTAACTGGTATTCAAACTCCTTATCATGAAGTGGCAAAAATTATGCACAGCAACAATGGCGTTTGTTTTGTAGACTTTGCTTGTTCAGGACCATACGTTGATATAAATATGCACCCTGACGAAGAAAGTTATTTGGATGCTATTTTCTTTTCACCGCACAAATTTCTTGGTGGTCCAGGAACTTCTGGAGTATTAATTTTTAATAAAAACTTGTATAAAAATAATGTTCCCGATTGTCCTGGTGGCGGAACTGTAAGTTGGACAAATCCTTGGGGTGAACATAAGTACATAGACAATATTGAAGACAGAGAAGATGGTGGAACACCCGGATTTCTTCAAGTGATAAAAACAGCACTAGCCATTCAGTTGAAAGAAGAAATGGGTGTGCAAAATATTTTAAATCGTGAACATGAAATCGTTGAGTTTGTTTTTTCACGATTAGAAAACATTCAAAATATTAAAATTTTAGCGCAACAACATCGCGATAGGTTAGGCGTAATTTCGTTTTATATAGATGAGTTACATTTTAATTTGGGTGTAAAAATTTTAAACGACCGGTTTGGAATTCAAACACGTGGTGGTTGCAGTTGTGCGGGAACTTACGGACATTTTCTTTTGCATGTAGATCAAGAAACCTCTAAAGATTTAGTGTGCCAAATTACCTCAGGAGATCTAATCAAAAAACCAGGATGGATTAGAATGTCTATTCACCCGACCACTGCGGACAAAGAAGTACAATATGTTTGTAACGCAATAATAGACTTGGCTAAAAATCATGAGGAATGGGCAAAAGAATATGTTTATAACTCAACCACCAATGAGTTTTTTCACAAAAATGCGCAACATCAAGAAAAAGAAATGGTAGAAAGTTGGTTCTCTTAATCATTAACTCAATTTTTTCTTCTTTTGGAATTTATTTTATGTTTCCAGCGTTTGTGTGTCCATAAGTAGAATTCGGGTGCTTCATGAATTTGTTTTTCAACTCTTCTCAAAAATTCATCAGAAATTTCATAATCAGGAACAGTTTGAGGATTATCACATAACAGTTCAAAAGTAGCTTCATAATAACCTCTTTTAACCTTTTTTACCCGCAGGAATATCACATTCATGTCAAATTTTTTGGCAAGCATTTCTGCACCAGTATGAACAGGAGTTTCTATTCCCATAAATGAGGTCCAATGGTAAGTTTTGTGCAATTGTGGTGATTGATCACTTGCAAATCCGTATACACCAAGATGACCTTTGATAACATTTTCCTGAATAGTAGGTATTGTTTCTTTCGTTGTAATTAAAGTAGCTTTAAATTTTGAACGAATGTCTCTCACCAATTTGTCAAAATATCTATTCGCTATCCTTTTATAAATCGCAAAACCTTCAAACTTTATATGTCTGTTCATAGAAATAATCCATTCATATGAAGCATAATGAGCAACAAGCAGTGCAATACTTTTTTGCTCTTTTTCTAAGTTTTGGTACAATTCTAAATTGGTAAATACAAATCTTTCCTCGATTTCTCTCTCGGAGATAGACATGGTTTTGACCATTTCGAGAAACATATCGCACAGGTGTCGATATGATTTTTTTTCAATCGATAATTGTTCTTTCTGAGATAAATTTGGCAATGCTAAAGCAATGTTACTACGAACGATTTTTCTTCTGTATCCTATAATGTAGTAAACAATTATATATATTAAATCCGAAAATATATACAGTACTCTAAATGGCAATATCGATATAAGCCAAATTAAGGGATAAAGAAAAATAAAAACGACAAATTGCATTGAATATTTTTATGCAAATATAAAGGTAAAAGTTATTTTAACGCTTTAATAGTCTCAAAACCCAAATAACTATTATTATTTTTACTGAAATATTTAAATATGGACAATCTATTTTTATTGGTAATAATTTTAGCCAATGTATTATTTAGCATGAAAGGATTTAATGATGAGTATTTTTTTAGAAAATATCAATTTCATGTTGGTAGTATTCGCTCAGGTGAACAAATTAGAATGATATCATCGGCATTTCTGCATGTTGACCTTGTTCATTTGGCTTTTAATATGTTAACATTATGGTTTTTTGCTCCTGTGGTATACAGTTTTCTTGGAAATTCTTCTTTTGTGATTGTCTATTTTGGAAGCCTGATATTTGGAAGTTTATTAACCATGCTATTTCATAAAGAAGATTATAGTTACAGCGCCGTTGGTGCTTCTGGCGCAGTAACCGGTGTTTTATATTCAGCAATATTGTTACAACCTAATATGATGTTGGGAATCTTTTTTATTATTCCAATTCCTGCTTATCTTTTTGGAATTTTGTACTTGTTATATTCAATATATGGTATGAAAGCCAAAAATGATAATATAGGTCATACCGCGCATTTTGGCGGTGCTATTGGTGGTTACGTTATAACTTTGTTAAAAGAACCACAGCTTTTTGAAGAGCACACATTGATGGTATTATTATTAGCTATTCCAATAATTATTCTTTTCGTAATGGCTAAGATGGGAAAATTATAAGTGGCACAACTTTTGAAATTACTGCATAACAATCTAAAATATTTGAAATTATGAAAAAAGTAGTTACGATGATAGCGTTAATTTTCGCTTTCGCAATTCAAGCCCAAGAGCAGAAATCTCAAGTTCCTCAAATTTCAGTGAACGGTGAAGGTAAAGTAAAAGTAACGCCAGATCAAGCCATTATAAAGATTGGTTTTCAAAATTCTGGAAAAGATGCCAAAGAAGTTAAAACACTAAATGATGAAGTAGTTGACAGAGTAATAAAGTTTTTGAAGAAAAGCGGTATTCCAACTACAGATTACAAAACTAATGCCGTGAGCTTGTACAAAAGTTATGATTATGAGAAAAAGAAGTATAACTTTCAAGCCAATCAAACATTGAGTATAACCCTCAAAGATTTAACAAAATATGATGAGATTATGATGGGGTTAAATGATGCTGGAGTTAATTCTATTCAAGGTGTTGAATTCAAGTCTTCTAAAATAGAGGAACACGAAAAAGAGGCACGAAAAAGAGCAATTTTGAATGCTAAACAAAAAGCTACTGATTATGCTTCTGTTTTAAATCAAAAAGTTGGTAAAGCATTGTTGATTACAGATAATTCACAGCAGTATTATCCTCAACCTGAGTATAAAGGAAATATGATGGCAATGGCATCTGATGAAAGTACGCCAAGACAAACGTTAGCTGCGGGTGAAATAGAAATTAACACTAACGTCAGTGTAACATTTGCTTTGGAATAATTAAAAAAGCGGTACTTAGTTTTAAACAAAAAATTCCCTTTCTGAGATTTCGGAAAGGGTATTTGTTATGTTTCTTTTTATTTTTTTGGAAGTGGTGCGCCAACGGCAACCGCACAATCATGCCCTTCTTGTCCGTGCGGAGGATTCATACCTGGAGCTGTTGTAGTTGTTGTCTGATTTGGATTTAAAATTGCAGGCGCTGATGCGGCTGGTGTTGTCTGAGCTGGAGTAATTGTTGAGCTAGTAATTGTGGGCTGCGCGTTTGTTGGTGGAGTAGTTGGTTTACGCACCGGAGAATTCAGTGGTGCACCAACAGCAATATCACAACGATGTCCGGCTTGGCCGTGAGGAGGATTCATTCCCGGTTTTGTTACCGCTTGATTTGGCGTCATCGTTTGAATGTTTTGTGGAGCAATTTGATTTTGAGTAGGAACAACAGTTTGTGAAGTTGGTTGTTGCACGCCCGATTGTGTAGGAATTGCTTGCACTCTTGGCATAATTATTTCTTTTGGCGCAGCGCTCTCAGTTTCACTAACTGTTTCTTCTTCTTTTTTACATGAAGTTGATAGAAGTGCTAGCGCTATAACTGACCTATAAATTAAATTTAATCTCATACTATTTATTTTTATTTATCAAATGTAACTTTTTTTAATAAGAAGAGCAAATTCGATAGGTAAGGAAATAATTTATTAAAGAACTAAAGATTTTGTTGGTTTTTCAAGTAATTATTTAAAATAAAAAAACGCTCAAATGTAATTTGGCGTTTGTTATTACTATATCATTAGTTAGTGGGGAGAGCAGGATTCG
This sequence comes from Flavobacterium aureirubrum, assembly GCF_038739835.1. Taxonomy (NCBI): domain Bacteria; kingdom Pseudomonadati; phylum Bacteroidota; class Flavobacteriia; order Flavobacteriales; family Flavobacteriaceae; genus Flavobacterium; species Flavobacterium aureirubrum. The sequence continues at coordinate 52,921 of NZ_JBCGDO010000010.1, read as the reverse complement.
AACCTGCGAAGATGTAATCAGCGGATTTACAGTCCGCCCTCGTTGGCCGCTTGAGTATCTCCCCATCGCTATGTGCGAGTGCAAATATAAAAACACTTTTGATGTGCGCAAATAAAATTATTTTATTTCACTAACTCTTTTTTTAATCTTCTGGTTTACAATAAAATAAAAATTCTCCCACGGGAGATTTAGAAATAGTTGTTTTAAACAATTTACTTTTTTGACAAAAGTTCGTTAATCTTTGTTTTCAAACTTTCGCCATATAAATCTATTGCTACTATTGTTCCATTAGAATCCAACAAAAATGTTGTCGGAATTTGTGTAATACCATATTGGATAGCGATGGGATCTTTCATTTCTTTCAAATTCGAAACTTGTGTCCACGTTAATCCGTCTTTTTGTATTGCCTTTTTCCAGTCTTCAGCATTTTTATCTAACGAAACACTTATAATATTTAATCCTTTTTTATGAAATTCGTTATACAGCGCTACTACTTTTGGGTTCTCTTCTCTGCAAGGTTTGCACCACGAGGCCCAAAAATCGATTAATGTAACTTTGCTAAGATTTTCTTTAAGCGATAGCACTTTTCCCTCGGGATTTGGTGCTTTAAAATTTGGCGCTAAAGCTCCAACACTAACATTTACTTTAGGGTTGGCTTTTTTTTTGACAGCGCAAGATTTTCTTGTATAGATTTCCCTGGTTTTGTTTTCTTCAAAGACTCATCCAGTGAGTTGTATACTTTTTCAATATCTTTCTCAGTGAAGTTTCTATTGTTAAACATTGCCTGAATAATCAAAACACTGATGAAAGATTTTGGGTGTGTTTTAGGGTAATTGAAAGTATAATCCGTCATCTCTTTTTGAATAACATCATATTCTAATTTTAATTTATTCATGACAACGGTGTCATTTGTTTTTTGAGCTTCTTCAATGATAGCTTTATTTTTCATTTGGAAAGCCATTACATTTTTTTGAAGTTTTTTCTGTATGTTGCTAGATTCTAAGCCAAATTTTGAAAACTCATCATTATTATAAGTCCCGCCCATTTTTGATTTAAAAACGCTGTCTTTATCAACTTCTACAGTTATTTCTCCACCTTCTAAAATCACTGGTACTTTACCTTCTAATTTATCAACTTGTATAAAATGAATTTCTGGCTCTCCCGTTTTTCCTTTGATTTCAAATTTACCATCAACGATTTTCACCGTGTCAATAGCAGATATTCCCATTCCCATTGGATTTTGTTTTTCCAAATAAACAAGACCGCTTTTCATACCTTTAATTGTTCCTGAAATTATATACTCACCTTCGGCCAAATTGTTACAAGAAAATAGAGTTACTGCGACAGCTACTAAAAGAATAATTTTTTTCATTTTTTCATTTACTTTTTTAATGATTGCAAATGTATTTAAATTGCCGTCTTATAAAATAACATTTTTGTTTTTTTTAGTAATTTTCAATCTTACAATGAAATTAGATTTTACTATTTATAATCGGTTGCTACTTTTTAATTGAAGTTCTTTATTTACAAATAAGTAAATAAATTGTTAATTTATCAATGGTTATGACAGTTTTTGTAAGCGTGTAAATATATTTGCTCTCAAATTTTATACGTCAATGTTTAAAAATATCTCCTCGTTTCTTTTCCTTCTTGTTTTTTCAATTTCTAATGCACAAGTTTTTATAAATGAACTCGACTGCGATACACCGAGCACAGATGATCGAGAGTTTATAGAATTGAAATCCACAGCACCAAATTTCCCGTTAGATGGTTATGTTTTAGTTCTTTATAACGGAACTGGAACAAATGCTAATTTGAATTACTATGTTATTGATTTGGACGGTTTAACCACAGATATAAATGGCATTGTCGTAATTGGAAATAACTTAGTTTCTCCCGTTCCCAATAGAAGTTTGCCTGATAATATTTTTCAAAATGGTCCCGACGGTGTCGCTTTATATCTTGGAAGTTCGTCAGATTTTCCTAATCTTTCGGTTGCTACTACAGCCAATTTAATTGATGCCCTAGTTTATGACACTAATGATGCAGATGCTACTGCATTGATGACACTTTTGGGAGAAACGGAACAAATTAGTGAAGGGGCAAATAATTCTCCTTTATCAATTCAACGAAAAAATGATGGAACTTATGAAGCAAACACACCAACACCAGGTGCAAATAACGATGGAACAGGTTTCATTTACAGCGGCATTACTATTTCAACCACAGCAACTCAATTTAACGAGGGACAAGCTTTTACTATAACGTTTACAACCCAAACAGCAGTTACTGATAACAATCTCAACTTCAATTTCTCTCTTTCCAATAGTGGTTTTAATGCTGCAGATTTCACTGGAAGTACCGCTGTCACTATTCCAATAGGATCGAATACTTTCACTTCCACTATACAACTTGTGGACGATATTAATGATGAAGGCGACGAGATTGCTAGAATAAGATTTGGGACGTTACCCTTTGGATACAATAGAGTAAATGACAATATTGAGTTAAGAATTATTGATAACGATTTTACTACTTCAACATGGGGAACGCCTTTAAATCCTACTTATGGAGTGGTTCAAAGCACAGCGCCAGTAGGTTATTATGACTCTCTTGAAGGAAAAGCAGGCTTAGATTTAAAGCAAGCAATTCAGGATATTATTGCAAACCCTACGGTAGTTCGCGCACATAATTATGGCGACATAGAATCCATATTAAAAGTTGCCGATCAAAATCCGTTAAACAGTAATCAAGTATGGCTGATGTATGTAGAACAACCTCGTTCAAAATTAGATTTTCAAGAAACAGGGATCAACACTGGCAAATGGAATAGAGAACATATTTATCCGCAATCGCGCGGAGGTTTTGCCAATGGGACTGATGATACTCCCGATGGAATAAATGTTTGGTTACCTACAAATGCTGATGATATTTTGGCTGGACATGCTGATGCGCATCACCTTCGTGCAGAAGATGGACCAGAGAATACTTCGCGAGGCAACAGAGATTATGGTGAATATCTCGGTCCAGTTGGTACACAAGGAAGTTGGCGAGGTGACGTTGCTAGATCGCTTTTTTATATGGCCGTTCGATACAATGCATTGAGTGTTGTTAACGGCAATCCTTCCAATACTACAGTGGGACAGATTGGAGATTTAGCATTACTATTACAATGGAATCAAACAGATCCAAGTGATGATTTCGAAATGAATCGTAATAATTATATTTATACTTGGCAAGTAAATAGAAATCCGTTTATAGATTATCCTAGTTTGGCCGATTATGTTTTTGGGGCTAATTTTGGACAACCATGGTTTTCAACGCTTTCAAATAACAATTTTGATAATAGTAAAATTGTGCTGTATCCAAATCCAATGAAAGACAACTTTGTAATTTCTGGTGTTTCGGAGGGAACTATTGAAATTTATTCCACAATTGGGCAAAAAGTATTTGAAAAAAACATTAATGGAGAAGTAGCTATTGATATCAATTTAGCTGCCGGAATTTATTTAGCAAAAATTACTTCGGGTAATAAAGAGCTTGTTAGAAAAATTATAGTTCAATAATTACTTTCCGATACAAAAATTAGCAAAAATATTTCCTAAAAGTTCGTCATTCGTGACTTCTCCAGTAATTTCTCCAAAGTAATACAACGCCTGTTTAATATCAATTGCCATTAAATCAGAAGGTAACCCATTGTTTAAGCCAAACGTCACTTTTTGAATTTCTTCCAAAGCTTTTAAAAGTGAGTCATAATGGCGAGTGTTCGTGACAATAGTTTCATTATTGCGCAAAGCACCCGTATTTACAAATGAAAACAATTTGTTTTTTAAATCATCTATTCCCTGTTTTTCTTTAGCAGAAAGTAGTTCAATTTCAGGAATTTGAGTTGTTAAATTTATAACTCCTTCCTTCGTTAATTTATCAGATTTATTTCCGATAACAAGTAATGCTTTTAAAGGAAACTGATTTTTTATTTTTTCCAATTCAACCTGAACTTCTTTTAAATTTTTGTTGTCCAACGTCAATTGTGAACTATCTATTAAATAAACAATTACTTGTGCTTGTTCAATTTTTTCGAAAGTTTTTTTTATGCCTATACTTTCCACAACATCCTCTGTATCTCTAATTCCGGCCGTATCAATAAATCGAAATCCAATACCGTTGATAACCAGTTCATCTTCGATAGTATCACGAGTTGTTCCTGCAATTTCTGAAACTATGGCTCGCTCTTCGTTTAATAATGCGTTTAACAAAGTAGATTTCCCCACATTAGGTTCACCCACAATTGCTACTGGAATTCCATTTTTTAAAACGTTTCCAACAGCAAAAGAGTCTATCAATCGTTTTAAAACAAACTCAATTCTGTTTAATAATTCCTTGAATTGGGTTCTGTCAGCAAATTCTACATCTTCTTCGGCAAAATCTAACTCCAATTCAATGAGCGAAGCAAAGTTCAATAGTTCTTCTCTTAATCTTGCAATTTCATTACTAAAACCACCACGCATTTGCTGCATCGCAATTTGATGACTTGCTTCATTATCCGATGCAATTAAATCGGCAACCGCTTCTGCTTGCGATAAGTCTAGTTTTCCGTTCAGGAAAGCGCGTAGGGTAAATTCGCCTGCTTGCGCCATTCTGCATCCTTTTCGTAAAAGCAATTGTATGATTTGTTGCTGAATATAGCTTGAACCGTGGCAAGAAATTTCTACTATGTCTTCGCCAGTATAAGAATGTGGATTTTTAAAAATAGAAAGTAAAACTTGATCATATACTTTTGAATTTTCAACAATATGTCCAAGGTGAATGGTATGTGTTTTTTGTTTAGTAATTGATTTTCCTGAAACCGATTGAAAAACTTGCTCAGCAATAGTTAAAGCTGCTACACCTGAAATTCTAATCACTGCGATAGCACCAGCGCCAGATGGTGAAGCTAAAGCAACAATAGTTTCTTGTGAAATCATGTATTATTTTTTGGCAAAGTTACTAAAACTTAGCAAGTATATTTTTGTAAAATTAATTTATGATAATCAAATAAATATCTGATAAATATCATTTTTATATGGAAGTAATACACCTAAATTTGTTAAGACTAAATTCTATCATCATGAAAAAAATTCTATTACCTGTTGATTTCTCTGAAACTTCAGACAATGCTTTTGTTTATGCTCTCGAAATGGCGAAATTATTTAAAGCCGAGTTGGTTTTGTTGCATACTTTTGAATTGCCAATAGTTGATAGTCAATCGCTTCCGCTGAATTATGCCATGATTTACGAAACTATTGAGTTAACAAATTTTGAACATTTTAAAGAAAATATGCCAAAATTGCATGCGATAGCTGATAAACGAAAATTAGGTCATATTGCTATGAGACATATTCTGATGGACGGCGATTTGATTTACAATATTAAAAAAGTAGTAAAACAAGAGAACATCGATTTTGTTGTAATGGGAACAAAAGGTGCTGAAGGTTGGTTAGATTCTTTTCTTGGGACCAATACAAGCGCCGTTATTTCTGATGTATCGGTTCCTGTTTTGAGCGTACCCATTGATGCAAAATTTTCTAAAGTTGAAAATATTGCCTTCACCACACGATTCAGAAAAAAAGACATCGAAGCGTTGGTTAAAGTTTTAGTCATTGCTAAAAAATTGCATGCTAAAGTGAAATGTTTACACGTAAAAACCTCAGATTCCGATGTGAATACTGATACAATTAATAGATGGAAAGCTCATTTCGATGATGATGATAATTTACAGTTTTTCATCATTCCAAGTGATGAAGTTCCCGAAACTATTGAAGATTTTTTGGTAACTCAGGACATTGATTTATTGGCAATGTTAACCTATAAAAGAAACTTTTTTGTCGAACTTTTCACCAGCACTACCACTCAAAAATTATCCTATCATTTGAGAACACCTATTTTGGCTTTTCATGAATAATTGTTAAACGCAAATAAGATTTGTCTCGCTATAGTTACGATTACTTTCTTCTAACATAAATGTGTTTGATGTTGTTTTTACCACTTTCGCGTTCATCAATTTCAAAACGATTCATGCTTTTTATTAGGGATAATAATTTTGGAAAACCGTAATTTCTTGAGTCAAAATCGGGTTTCTTTTTTAGCATTAAATTGCCTAAATCGCCCAAGAAAGCCCAGCCGTTTTCATCTTCTAAATCGGTTATACTATCGGCAAAAAGTTTGATGATTTTTGGATCAATTTTGCTCAATGGTATATTAGCTTGCGGTTTATTCTTTTGGGAAGATTTTTTATTATTTGGCTCCAAAGAAACTTCTGTATCTTGTTTTTTCAAAATTTCGATATAGATGAATTTGTCACAAGCGGTAATAAATGGTGTTAATGTTTTTTTCTCACCAATACCAATTACTTTCATTCCCGCTTCTCGCAGTCGAGTGGCTAATCGTGTAAAATCAGAATCACTGGAAACAATACAAAATCCATCAACTTTTCCCGTATAAAATATGTCCATGGCATCAATTATTAAAGCACTGTCGCTGGCATTTTTTCCTGTAGAATAGCTGTATTGTTGAATAGGAGTTATGGCATTTTCGAGTAAAACATTTTTCCATCCAGAAACGGTTGGTTTGGTCCAATCGGCATAAATTCTTTTAAAAGTTGGCGTTCCATATTTGGCAATTTCCTCAAACATTTCTTTTACATTGGCATAAGGAACATTATCAGCATCAATCAATACAGCAAGTTTTAGGTCTTTCTTAATTTCCATAATTCGTATACAATTAAAAAGCAATAATTAAATTATCGTAAATCAAAGGTAAGTATAATTTCTTCAGCCTATTTGTCTTCGAGCATATCGCTCAAATGAACTCGCAGTGCTTTCACTGAAATACTGATTTCCCAAAACGATATTCCTAGTGAAATTAATAAACTCAATAAGCTTAGTCCAAAAAGATAAATGCCAACTAATTGTTGTTCAAAAAACAATAATAACATAGCAAATACGGAGAGAAATAGGCTGAGCACACCAAAAAGTTGCATGTAACGAATGAGTGTTAATCGCAAGTTGAGGTTTTTAATTTCTATCAAAATGCTTTTGTTTTGCTTCTCGTCATAGTTTTTTTTTAATCCACGAACTATTTGTGCAATGGTCAAAAATCGGTTGGTGTATGCTAATAAAATCAACGATGTGGCAGAAAATAGTAATGCAGGCGTTTCTATGTTGAGGGTCATTTTTACAGAATTTAAAATTTTACGGTGACAGTTTTTCTCTCACCATTTCTAATAAAAGTTACTGGAACTTCGTCACCTGAATTCAATTTTGCCAAACATTCCATGTAGCCATACACTTCTTTTATTTCGCAAGTTCCAATTTTGATGATTACATCTCCAGCTTCAATTCCTGCTTTTTGTGCTGGTCTGTCATCAGTAACCCCATCAACATGCAAACCATCACCAGTATCAGTATAATCGGGCATAATTCCTAAGCTGACTTTGTATTTTGCCCCTTTTTTTGTGGTATTACTTTTGGTTTTTACAAATTCTACTTTGTCTAAATTTGCAATACTATTACACACTCTGAAAACATAATCAACAATATTTTTTGTGCCTGTATAATTGATTTTATCTTCATCATCACTTGGTTTGTGATAATCAGTGTGCGTTCCTGTGAAGAAAAATAGCACCGGAATATCTTTTAAATAAAATGAAGTGTGATCCGATGGACCAATGCCACTTTCGTCCAACGTAAGATTAAAACCTGCTGGTTTATTTTTTTCAACAAGATTTTTAAATTCTGGACTCGTCCCAATACCACCAACGGTCAATTCTTTTTTGTCGTTTAATCGTCCAATCATATCCATATTAATCATGGAAATTACATTTGGATATTTGTTTTTCAACGTTTCAGCCATGTGTTTTGAGCCAATCAAACCATCTTCTTCCCCTGAAAAAAGGGCGAAAATATAATTTACGTTTTCGATGGTTTTATTTTGAGAATACATTCGGGCCAATTCCAAAATTCCTGATACACCTGACGCATTATCATCAGCACCATTGTGAATGTCTCCAACAGAATTAACTTTACTGGAATTGTTATGCTCGTTTAAACCTAAATGGTCATAATGAGCACCAATAACTATCGTTTTATTGGCTTTATTGTCTAGGAATGCAATCACATTCTTGCCTGTATTATTTACACCACTATTGGCAATGGTATCGTGCGGATTTAATTTTACTTTATAGCTAAAATCTTGAATGTAACTTGCACCATCATACGGTTTTAAATTCAAGCTTTTAAATTGTTTTACTAAATAATTAGCAGCAACAGTCTCTTCTTTGGAACCTGTCAGTCTTCCTTTTAAATCATCAGAAGCTAAGAATGAAATATTTTTTTTGAGATTGGCAGTTTTTGCAATTTCAGTAGCATCAGTATCGATCCAATCTGCGATAAAAACATTGGTTTCACGCGCTGCACTTTGTTGGCGATTACTAGAGAAAACCAATTTTTTTCCGTCGGGTGAAAACATTGGAAACGCATTGAATTCACTTTCGTAGGTAATTTGCTCCAAATTTTCTCCATTACTATCAATCATATACAATTGAAAATCATAACCACGAGTTGAATGATGATTGGAAGAAAATATTATTTTTTTATCGGATGGATGAAAAAATGGAGCCCAATTTGCTTTTCCTAAATTTGTAATTTGTTTTAAATTGGTTCCATCAACATTGCAGGTATAAATTTCCATTTCGGTTGGCGCAACTACGTTTTCATTTAAAAGTGCTTTATAATCGGCAATTTCTTTTTCCGTTTTTGGTCGCGACGAACGAAATACTAATTTTTTGCTATCGTGTGAAAAGAAACTTCCGCCATCATACCCTAAACCATTGGTGATTTGTTTCAAATTTGTCCCATCAATATCCATTGTCCAAAGTTCTAAATCGCCGCTACGAGAACTAGTGAAAGCAATCTTTTTTCCATCTGGAGAAACCACGGCTTCGGCATCATAACCTGGGGAATTTGTTAGTTGCTTTACGATTTTTCCATTTAAATCGGCCATATAAATATCAAATTCAGGATAAACAGCCCAAAGGTATTTTCCGTCTTTTGACTTTGGTGGCGCTGGACATTCGGAAGAAGCGGCATGAGTTGAGGCATAAAGGATGTGCTTTCCGTCTGGCATAAAATAAGAGCAAGTAGTTCGACCTTTTCCTGTTGAAATTAGTTTTAAATTGTCTGACGAATAAGTTTTGTTTTGCAAATCATACAAATAGATTTGGTCACAGGGAATGTTTGCTTTTGGATTGCTTACTTGCAGTGTTAATAATTTACTGTTTGGGCTAAAATAAGCTTCAGCATTATCGCCACCATTTGTTAGTTTTTGAATGTTTTTAAGGTGTTTTTCTTGCGCTAAACTAATTGTGAAAACCGCTGAAAGTAAAAATGTAAAAACGAATTTTTTGTATAATGACTGCGTTAACATATTTAAATTTTTCAAGTATTAGATAGTGAGATTATATTTTTGAGTTTGCAAAGTTCGTCAATTTTTGTTCTAAATATTTATTAATGAAAACAAAAGACCTGCAAATTTTAGCTTGCAGGTCTTTATCGTAATTTATTTACTGGACAGTTCTTATTTAATCAACTCAAAACTTCGTTTTACAAAAGCAGTCAATTCTTCGCCTTTCAATAATCCTTGAGAGATTTTTGCCAAATCAAGTGCCTGTTTTACCAAGCTTTCTTGCGCTGATTTATCATCAGTATACAAAATTGTAGAAGCTAAGTCAGAATTTGTATTGACCACTAAATTGTACATTTCAGGGAAATTACCCATGCCGAACATTCCACCGCCACCAGTTTGGCTCATTTCTTTCATTCGTCGCATGAATTCTGGTTGTGTGATGATAAATGGTGCAGCACTGCTGTCCATTGGTTCTAATTGCACTGAATAATTTGCTTTTGGAACAATTTCTTCAACCACAGTTTTTAATTTATTTGACTCATCTTCAGACAATTTAGAAATTTGAGTATCTTCTTTCTGAATTAGTTTATCGATATGATCCGAGTCAACTCTAACAAAAGTCATGTTCTGGTTATCTGATTCTAATTTTTGAATTAAATGCGAAACGATAGGAGAGTCAAGTAGAATAACTTCATAACCTTTTTCTTTGGCAATTTCAACATAACCGTGTTGAGCATCTTTATTTGAAGTATAAAGTACAACCAGTTTTCCGTTTTTATCGGTTTGATTGGCAGTTATAGCTTCTTTCAATTCTGCAAAAGTGTAATATTTGTCATCTACTGATGGATATAATACAAAATCACCTGCTTTTTCATAAAATTTTGGTTCAGAAAGCATTCCGTATTCCAAAACTATTTTAATATCATTCCATTTTTTTTCAAAATCTTCACGGTTTTCTGTGAATAAGGATTTTAATTTATCAGCTACTTTACGAGTGATATAATTCGATATTTTCTTCACATTTCCATCGGCTTGAAGATAGGAACGCGAAACATTTAACGGAATATCGGGAGAGTCGATGACACCTTTCAACATGCCAAGGAATTCAGGTACAATTCCTTCTACATTATCGGTTACATATACTTGGTTTTGGTATAATTGAATTTTGTCTTTTTGCATTTGCAAATCGGCAGACATTTTTGGGAAGTATAAAATCCCCGTTAAGTTAAACGGATAATCCACATTCAAATGAATGTTGAACAAAGGTTCTTCAAATTGCATTGGATACAATTCACGGTAGAAATTCTTGTAATCTTCATCCGTTAAATCAACTGGTTGTTTTGTCCAAGCCGGATTTGGATTATTAATGATATTGTCCACTTCAACTTCGGTGAAAATATTGTCTTTATCTTCTTCGGCAACACTTTCTCCTTTTTTCTGTTCAATTTTTTCTTTGCGAGTTCCAAATTTAATTGGCACTGGCATGAACTTGTTGTATTTAGTCAACAACTCACGGATTTTGAATTCTTCCAAAAATTCTAATGAGTCTTCTGCAATATGTAGAATAATTTCTGTTCCTCTTTCGGTTTTGTCATGAGGAACAAGCGTAAACTCTGGACTTCCATCACATGTCCAGTGTGCTGCTGGTTCGTCTTTATATGATTTGGTGATAATCTCCACTTTGGAAGCTACCATAAATGCAGAATAAAATCCAAGACCAAAATGACCAATGATTCCTGAATCTTTGGCAGAGTCTTTGTATTTTTCTAAAAATTCTTCGGCACCAGAAAAAGCAACTTGGTTGATGTATTTTTCAACTTCATCAGTCGTCATTCCCAAACCTTGATCGATGAGGTGTAATTTTTTGCCTTCTTTGTCAATTTTAACCTCAATGATTGGATTTCCATATTCTACTTTGGCTTCACCAATACTTGTCAAATGCTTTAACTTTAAAGTAGCATCAGTAGCATTGGACACTAACTCGCGTAAGAATATTTCATGATCGCTGTATAAAAATTTTTTGATTAGTGGAAAGATGTTTTCTACGGATACGTTAATTTTTCCTGTTGTCATAATATTTTTTTTAAAATTTCTTCAAACATTGTATTCAAAATGAGTACCGTTTATGTACATAATGACAAATTGTCTTGATATAAAAATTTTATAAAAAAAATGTTATTCTGAAATGTTATAATTGCCACTAGTAGTATATTTGTTCAGAAATTAAAACTAGGAATTATGATGAAAAAAATTATTTTATTTGTTGCACTGTCGGTCACCCTTTCTGCTTGTAAATCCAATTCGGCGACTAACACATCTGTAGATAACAAGACAGAAAGAGGTATCAAAGGAAACTGGGAAATCACATCAGTAACTTATCCTGGCTCTAATGTAATCAAAGTCACTTCTTTTGATTTAGCCGATTCCAATTGTTTTGTAGGAAGCAAATGGAATTTTATTTCTAATAACAACAAAGGTAATATGAGTTTAACTAATGCGAAATGCACTAGTTATAGTACGCCGATTTCATGGTTTATCAATAAAGAAGGGCAGTTCGTTATGAAAATTTTAGATGACTCTAAAGCAAAAACAGTTAAAACTGGTTATGTATTAAATGTTGCAAATCAGAGCGAAAATTCTTTTCAATTGACCGAAAAAATTAATGTGGCAGGAAAATCTGTTGACGTAGTATACCAATTTGAAAAATTAAATTAACAAAAATGAGAAAATTAAACATTTATTTAGTTGTTAGCATCTTAGCTTTAGGAAATATTTTTACTAGTTGCGAGGCAGTTAAAAACACCAATAAAACGCAGCGTGGTGCAGGTATTGGAGCTGTCGGTGGCGCAGTGATTGGTGGTATTTTAGGAAATAATTTGGGTAAGGGTGGAAACGGAGCATTAGGTGCTGTTCTTGGTGGAGTTATTGGCGGTGTAGCTGGAGGTGTTATTGGAAACAAAATGGACCAGCAAGCTAGAGAAATTGAAACAGCTTTACCTGGAGCACAAGTAGAAAGAGTTGGTGAAGGAATTAGATTAGTTTTAGGTGAAAACGCCGTTCGTTTTGATACAAATAAGTCAACATTAACATCAACTGCAAGAGCAAATTTGGATAAATTATTAGATGCTTTTAACCATTATCCTGATACCAATATTAGAATTTATGGGTACACTGACAGTACAGGTTCCGCTGAATATAACCTAAAATTATCTGAACAAAGAGCAGCATCTGTAAGAACATATTTAATCGGTAAAGGATTAGCAGCGTCGCGTTTTGTTACCACAGGATTAGGAATAGCTGATCCAATTGCAACTAATGATACTCCTGAAGGACGAAGCCAAAATCGTCGTGTAGAGTTTGCTATTACAGCTAATGAGAAAATGGTTCAAGAAGCTGAAAAAGAAGCAGGTAAATAAATTTAAAATAGCTTCAAACTATCATAAAGCTGTCTTTTTTAGACAGCTTTTTTTTGTTATAAAAAATTTAACATAATATTTTGTTTAATAAAAATTGAAATATATTAAACACTTTGTATCTTTACGCTTTAATTGAACATCCACATGGCAACCACAAAAAAAACGAAGGCGAACAAAAGCATTATTGATGATAATCATATTATCACACTTTATATGAACACTGTTTTAGAGAACCAAGAAGTTCCTAAAAATGTGTATTTATTTTGTAAAAACAATGCTATCGAAGAAAGTGATTTTTATTCATTTTTTGGATCGTTTGAAGCGGTAAAACAACAAATCTGGGTCAAGTTTTTTGAAAATGCTATTGCAACTATAGAAAAAGACACGGCATTTGAAACTTATACTGATAAAAATAAGTTATTGACGCTGAATTTCACGCTATTTGAAATTCTGACTTTAAATCGTAGTTACGTTTTGTATTCTCTAGAGGAAAACAAAGAGGGATTAAAAAATCTAAAAGTTTTAAAACATTTTAGAACAGAATTTAAAAATTTCATTGTTTCAATAATTCAGTCTAATCCCGAAGAAAAAAGTGATAGACTTTCTCGAGTGACAGAGCCAGTTTTTTCAGAAGGTGCGTGGATACAGTTCCTGTTTATTTTAAAGTTTTGGATGGATGATACATCGAAAAATTTTGAAAAAACAGACGTATTGATTGAAAAATCAGTGAATACTGTAGTTGATTTATTGGACACCAAACCATTAGAAAGTTTATTTGATTTAGGAAAATTTCTTTGGAAGGAGAAAAAATAAACGTTAAAAAAACAATTCGCTATAAATGAAAACTTTAGATAAAATCCCTACTGGGAAAATTGAACGTGCTGGTCAGCTGGTCAAAACTGGTATCAAAGTAGGAAGTAACTATGTAGCTTATTATGGTGAGAAAATAGTAAATCCTACTTTAACTCGTGATAAGTTGAACGAGAGTAATGCTGAAGATATTTATGATGGATTAAAAAATTTAAAGGGAAGTGCTTTAAAAGTCGCTCAAATGTTGAGTATGGACAAAAGCATTATGCCACAGGCTTATGTTGACAAATTTTCTCTATCACAGTTTTCTGTTCCGCCTTTATCGGCGCCATTAGTTAGAAAAACATTTAAAAAATATTTGGGAAAATACCCAGAAGATTTATACGATTCGTTCACTCCAGATGCCAAAAATGCCGCCAGTATCGGTCAGGTACACAAGGCTACAAAAAATGGGGAAAAACTTGCTGTGAAAATCCAATATCCTGGAGTGGCGGATAGTATAAGTTCTGATTTAGCGCTGGTTAAACCTTTTGCTACCAGAATGTTTAATATCAAAGGTAAAGACTCTGAAAAGTATTTTAAAGAAGTCGAAGACAAATTACTAGAAGAAACAGATTATGTTTTAGAACTAAAGCAAAGTTTAGAAGTTTCTGAATGGTGCAAAAATATTGAGAATTTGCGTTTTCCAAAGTATTATCCTGAATTTTCTTCTGAAAAAATCCTTACGATGGAATGGATTGAAGGCGAGCATTTATCAGAATTTGCAGCACACAATAAAGACCGTGAAAAAGGGGACAAAATAGGACAGGCGTTGTGGGATTTTTATATGTATCAAATGCATCATTTGAAGCAAGTACATGCCGATCCGCATCCTGGAAATTTTTTAATAGATAAAGATAGTAATCTAGTTGCTATTGATTTTGGTTGTATCAAGCATGTGCCAAATGAGTTTTACGTTCCGTACTTTGAATTAGCAAAACCAGAAGTTATTGACAATCCGAAATTATTTAATGAAAAATTATACGAGTTGGAAATTTTGCGAAGCGACGACAGCAAATCAGAAATACTATATTTTACTAAGATTTTTCATGAATTGTTAAGTTTGTTTACTAAGCCTTTCCATGGCGAAAATTTTGATTTTTCTGATGAAGTTTTTTTTGGAAAAATTGCTCAAATGGGTGAAGATTTTGCCAAAGATACACAACTTAGAAAAATGAACGGAAATAGAGGTTCGAAGCACTTTTTATACATCAATAGAACCTTTTTCGGATTGTATAATTTGTTACACGATTTAAAAGCAAGAGTCGAAACTAGGTCTTTTGCAAAATATATAAATTAATAAAGAATTGTTTATTGGTTAGGTTGATAAGAGCAGTTTCCTTTCTTCAGGTTCTGCTCTTATTTTTTGGGTGAATATTTCTTTAATTACAAATCCGATGCTGTTTTATCTTAATAATTTAACCTTAATTGGTATAAATTTGCACTTCATTAATCTATTATGCTGCAAGTTCAAAATATTATTTTTTCATACAATAGCGAAGTCGTCATTGCTACTATTTCATTTGAACTCACAAAAGGAAAAAATTTAGCTATTATAGGTGAGAGTGGCTGCGGAAAAAGTACATTGTTAAAACTGATTTACGGTCTTTATGATTTAGAACAAGGAAAAATTCTTTGGAATGAAAAAGAAGTTTTAGGACCAAAATTTAATCTTATTCCAGGTATGGATTTTATGAAATACTTGGCTCAGGATTTTGATTTAATGCCCTACATAACTGTTGCTGAAAATGTGGGTAAATATTTATCTAATATTGATAAAGAGAAAAAAGAGCAACGTATACAAGAGTTACTTGAAATTGTTGAAATGGTTGATTATGCAAATGTAATAGCGAAAAATTTGAGCGGTGGACAAATGCAGCGCGTAGCTTTAGCTAAAGTTTTAGCTCTCGAACCCGAAGTTCTATTATTAGACGAACCTTTCAGTCATATTGATAATTTCAGGAAAAATAGTTTACGAAGAAAATTATTTGCTTATTTAAAAGAAAGGGAAATTACTACTATTATTGCCACTCATGACAGTACTGATGTGTTGTCATTTTGCGATGAAGTAATCATCCTAAAAAATGGACAAATTTTAGAACAAGGCAATCCAAATTATATTTATGAAAATCCAAGAAATAAATACATTGCCACTCTTTTTGGCGAGGTAAATGAAATTGTTATTGAAGGTGTTTCTAATTTAGTTTATTCTCACCAATTGAAAATTGCCGCAAAGTCAGATTTAAAAGTTGAAGTAATCAATTCGTTTTTTAAAGGCAGTCATTATTTGATTGAATCGCAATATAATGATGTTGTTATGTATTTTGATAATGAAGTTGAGATTAGTGTTGGAAAACAAGTTTATTTGAAAATAAAATAGACTTTGAATAAATTTTCAAAATCTATTTTATTTTCAACTATTTAAAAAACTATCAATTTTTTAAATATTTTTCTAAAAACTGATCTTGTTCCCAAAGCAAGTGCAAAATATTGTCCTTTGCTGCATATCCATGAGATTCTTTTGGCAATAAAACTAATCGAACTGGCGCACCAAGTCCTTTTAATGCTTGAAAATAGCGTTCAGATTGCAAGGTAAATGTCCCAGGATTATTATCAGCATCACCATGAACCAGAAGTAAAGGCGTTTTCATTTTATCAGCATTCATAAAAGGTGACATTTCGTTATAAACAGCAGGAACATCCCAATAATTGCGCTGTTCACTTTGAAATCCGAAAGGTGTTAATGTTCTGTTATAAGCACCACTACGGGCAATTCCGCAGGCGAATAAATTCGAATGAGAAAGTAAATTTGCCGTCATAAATGCGCCATAGGAATGGCCGCCGACTGCCACTTTTTTTCTATTGATGTAACCTAAATTATCTACTGCATTTATCGCAGCTTCGGCATCATCAATGAGTTGTGTAATGAACGTATCATTGGGTTCGGTTTTGCCTTCGCCAATAATTGGAAACGACGCATCATCAAGTACTGCATATCCTTTGGTTACCCAGTATACAAATGAACCATAGCTTGGAAATGTAAATTCGTTGGGATTTTTATCACTTTGTCCCGCTGAGTTTTTATCCTTAAACTCTGCTGGATAAGCCCAAATCAATAAAGGTAATTTCTCTTTTTTAGTTCTATCGTAATTAGCAGGTAAATACAACGTTCCCGATAAGTCTACACCATCTTTTCGTTTGTATTTAATGACCTCTTTATATACATTTTTAATACTTTCAAATGGATTTTTAAAAGTAGTAATCGGAGTTAATTTTCCCGATTTTATATTCCTAAAATAGTAGTTAGGATAATCATTTTTAGATTGTATCATTACTAAAACATCACCTTTTTTAAAATCTTCAATTGAAAGTAAATCTTCTTTTTTGTCTTTACTATTTGACGTGTATAAACGTTTTGTTTTTAGTGTTTTTAAATTTAATTCGTCTATAAAAGGGAACTGTCCATCTTTGGTGTATCCGTCACCCATTAAAAAAGCGTTACCATTTTCAGTAGCGATGACGTAGGTTCCATATTCATTTTTTTTAGTTTCAAAATTCCCCGGATCAGAATAAATATCTTGGGAATTTCTATCTGAAATAATTTTTGGGGTTTCATTTGGATTGGAAGGATTTACCATATAGGTTTTGGTGTTTCGAGTGTCATACCAACTATCATAGGCAATAGCAAATGTATCGTTACCCCAACTAATTCCGCCAAAGCGTTGTTGTGTTTTCATCATTGATGAAGGCGCATTTTCAAACGGGGCGTTCCACTGAAAAATTTCATCTCTAAAATCCACTTTTTTTGCTTGATCACCTTCATCTAAAGCTTCTGCAAAAACTAGAGTTGCTGGTTTATCAGCTCTCCAACTCATGCTTCTTTTTCCTTTTCTCACAGAGGAGAAACCTTTTGGCATAATCTCGGTTAGTGGCACTTCATTTACTACTTTAATCTCTCTTCCAGCAGTATCATAAACAATGCTTTTTTGCGGAAAACGACTCATTGGAACAATATACGAGTAGGGTTTTTGTATGGTTGTAAGCATTAAATAGTTTCCATCGGGTGAAAAACTTTCTCCCGCATAAATGGCAGCCGATTTGAACAACTCCGCATTTCCCGCGAGCGAAATTTTATACAATTCTGATGTTACTAGAGCATCAAAATTAGCTTCATCATTTTTATTTTTCAATAAATCTTGATAGGTTCTGTTTTGAGATTTAGAACCATCGCTAACCGATACTGTTGGTCCTTTTGGTAAATCTTTTTTCTCATTAATTAATGCAGGTCTGTTTTTTGGCAATACTTTAACCAATAAGGTTTCATTGTCTTTCATCCAATTGTATGGACTGCCTAAATTAGCATTTAAATTGTCAGAGGTTATTTTTTTTGCTGTTACCGTTGCAACATCAATGTACCAAAGTTCAACACCAGAATTTGTAGTATTGGTGAAGGCAATTTTCTTTTCATCAGGCGACCACGAGATATTGGTTAGTCTGGCGTTGGAAGGAAGACCTGAAACTTGTACTTCATCTTTTGCTGCAATTTTTCTAATTTTTAAATTATTGATGTAAGTAACCGTACTTGAAATATTAGTTATCGGATTGATTCTTAATCCGCCTAAACGCATCTCTTCTTGGTTTAAATCGTCTAACGTTTTGTAAGTATTTCTGTAGCTCAGCAGCATGTATTCTTTTTTAGTATCCATGCTAACAGATGGTGCTCTTTCATACTCGGCAAGCGCTAAAATTTCAGCAGAAGGTTTTTGGTAAGTGATATTCTCTTGGGCTTGAACTAAAAATAAATTCAGGAGAAATAGTAATGCAATATTTTTTTTCATAATGATTAAATTTGACTTTAAAGTTACTGATGATTTTTTATCTTTTGTAAAAAAAAAATAAAAAAATAGTACTTAACGATTAATCCGCTATCTTAAATAAAAACGTGTAAAAACGAACTGTGCTCTTTTTCAAATTTCTAAATGCTTTATTTTCATTTTAAAAGAAAAGGTATAATATTTATGAAGATGATAATTTTTGTGTCTACAAATACTGTAGTATTTAAAAGTTGATTATTTTTGAAACTGATTTTTATCAATTAAATAAATGTACAATGTATCACTCGAAAATAAATGGTTTAGGATTTTATGTTCCAGATAATATAATTACCAATGATGATTTGTCCAAAATTATGGACACAACAGATGAATGGATTCAAGAAAGAACTGGAATAAAAGAAAGAAGACACATCATACGTGGCGAAGATACAACAACATCCATGGGTGTAAAAGCTGCTAAAATTGCAATTGAACGTTCAGGATTAGCTAACGACGATATAGATTTTATTGTTTTTGCCACTATTTCACCCGATTATTATTTTCCTGGTCCAGGAGTTGCTTTGCAAAAAGAATTAGGTTTGAAAACAATAGGAGCATTAGACATCCGAAATCAATGTTCAGGTTTTATTTATGCTTTGTCTGTTGCCGATCAATATATAAAAACTGGCATGTACAAAAACATATTAGTTGTGGCTTCAGAGTTGCAGTCTTTAGGACTTGATATGACAGATAGAGGAAGAAGTGTTTCAGTCATATTTGGTGATGGCGCTGGCGCAGCAATTCTTTCGAGAGAAGCAGATTTATCTAAAGGAATTCTTTCCACGCATCTACATTCAGAAGGTGAACATGCCGAAGAATTGGCTGTTTTAGCGCCAGGAATGGGTGGAAGATGGGTCACTGATATTGTGGCAGATAATGACGTAAATGATGAGAGTTATTTCCCAAGAATGAACGGACAGTTTGTTTTTAAAAATGCTGTAGTTCGTTTTAGTGAGGTAATTTTTGAAGCTTTACAGGCCAATAATTTACAGGTTTCAGATATTGATATTTTAATTCCGCATCAAGCTAATTTGAGGATTTCTCAGTTTATACAGCAAAAGTTCAAATTGACAGATGATCAGGTTTTTAATAATATTCAAAAATATGGCAATACCACTGCAGCATCTATTCCAATTGCTTTAACTGAAGCATGGGAACAAGGAAAGATAAAATCAGGCGATACAGTAGTGTTAGCTGCTTTTGGAAGTGGATTTACTTGGGCAAGCGCATTAATCAAATGGTAGTTTAGCGTTTTGATAAACTAAAAAAAGTTTTATGAAGTGGTTTCATAAAACTTTTTTTAGTTTAGGATAAAAAGTACTTTAAATTTTGGCAAATCGTTATACTATTTCGCAATATTCACCGCTCTTGTTTCTCTGATTACAGTAATTTTAACTTGTCCTGGATAGGTCATTTCTGTTTGAATTTTTTGGGAAATTTCAAAAGAAAGACTGGAAGCCAATTCATCACTTACTTTTTCACTTTCTACAATCACACGAAGTTCGCGTCCTGCTTGAATGGCATAGGCATTTTTAACGCCGTTAAATCCAAAGGCAATATTTTCTAAATCTTTTAATCGTTGAATATAAGAGTCTAAAACTTGACGTCTCGCGCCAGGTCTAGCTCCAGAAATCGCATCACAAACTTGAATAATTGGAGAAATTAAATACTTCATTTCAATCTCGTCATGATGCGCTCCAATTGCGTTGCATACTTCTTCTTTTTCGCCAAATTTTTCTGCCCATTGCATCCCTAGTAAAGCGTGCGGCAAATCGCTTTCAGTATCAGGCACTTTACCGATATCGTGAAGCAATCCCGCTCTCTTTGCTAGTTTAACATTCAGACCTAATTCAGCTGCCATAATCCCACAGAGTTTAGCTACTTCACGAGAGTGCTGCAATAAATTTTGTCCATACGAGGAACGATATTTCATTCTTCCCACAACCTTAATTAATTCTGGGTGCAGACCATGAATTCCTAAATCAATAACGGTGCGTTTACCTACTTCTATAATTTCATCATCAATTTGTTTCGTTGTTTTAGCAACTACTTCTTCAATTCTAGCTGGGTGAATTCGACCGTCAGTAACTAGTTTGTGTAAAGATAAACGAGCAATTTCTCTTCTAACTGGGTCAAAACAAGATAGGATAATTGCTTCTGGTGTGTCATCTACAATTATTTCAACTCCTGTTGCAGCTTCAAGGGCTCGAATGTTTCTTCCTTCACGACCAATAATTCTGCCTTTCACATCATCTGACTCAATGTTGAAAACAGAAACGCAATTCTCAACTGCTTCTTCGGTTCCAACACGTTGAATAGTGTTAATAATTACTTTTTTAGCCTCTTGTTGTGCAGTTAACTTGGCTTCTTCGATGGTGTCTTGGATGTGAGACATCGCCTTAGTTTTGGCTTCTGCTTTTAAACTTTCTATTAATTGCTCTCTGGCGTCTTCTGCTGATAGACCTGAAATCACTTCAAGCTGTTCAACCTGACTTTTGTGAAGCTTTTCAAGTTCCTGTTGTTTTTTATCTAAAAACTCAATTTTAGCGGCATACTCAGTTGTTTTAGCTTCAAAATCGTCATTTATTTTTTTAGCTTTAGCTAATTCACTGGAAACTTGTGATTCTTTATCACGTGTTCTTTTTTCAACTTCGGCAATTCTTTTATCTTTATTTAAAATCTCTTTTTCGTGTTCTGATTTTAGTTCTAAAAATTTTTCTTTCGCCTGAAGAAGTTTGTCTTTTTTAATATTCTCTGCTTCAAGATTAGCATCTCTGAGTATTGATGCAGCTTCTTTTTTTGCATTTTTCACCATGTTCGAGATATTGCTTTTCTCTAAGAATTTTGCAATGCCAAAACCTCCGCCAATTCCTGCGACTAACGCAATTATTATAAATGTAATTTCCATTTTTTTAGTATTAATTATAAATAAAAAAGCCTACATCAGGTGAATGCATAAACTCGTAAGGACAAGTTTTGAGCTAACTCGTTGGTCAAGTTTCCACGATATAGTGGCATGCTTTAGTAACGACGATTCGCTCATTTTAAATTGTTAGTGTTGAGTTTACCAATTAAAATCTAATGTAGGCAGTGTTGTATTTCTATGTAAAGAACGTTATTTTTTTTCGAGATAATCGAATAATAAATCATTAATTTTCTTCAACCTTTCAAGAGTTTCAGTACCATCGATGGCATTACTTAACTGCTTTTGCTCTACTTGTGAAGCAAACTGCAGAGCACACATGGCTAAAACATCTTGTTTATCGCGAACAGCATAGTTCTCTTCAAATTGCTTAATCATTACATCAATTTTTTTGGAAGCACTTCGCAGTCCTTCCTCTTGTGACATGTCAACTGTTAAAGGATAAACTCTGTCTGCAATTGATAATTTTATTTTAAGCTTTTCACTCATGCTTTAATCTGATAACTGCGCAATACAGTAATCTATTTCTCGAATTAATGAATTTATTTTAAGTTTTGTATCTCTTTTATTTTCATCACCGCCTAATAATGAATTTGCCATTTTGAGTGAATTACATTCCGATTTCAATTGTTGAACTTCGTCAGATTGTTTTACAATGATTGCCAAAGCTTTTTCTAATTCGGTCGATTGTTGAATAGACTTTTTCTCTAAACTATCTATTATAATAAGAAGCTTTCCTAGTCTATCTTCAACAGAATTAATTATTTCGGCAATTTCACTCATGAATTTTTATTATTCATTACACACTTCACAAAGTTAGGATTCTATTTTGTTTTCGCAATTTTTTTGTTAATTATTTATTTCTCTTTTTGCTGGCAATGATAATGTTTTGTCTATTAGCTTATTATAAAAATATAAATTTTATTGTAATTATTTACTCACATTCATTATCTTAGCATAAATATCAAATTATGAAAGTAATTCTTTTATTTTTTTTAATTGCTACAGTCGTTCAAGGTCAGAATTTACATCCAAAAGATTATTTTCTTTCACCCTTGGATATTCCTTTGCAACTCTCAGGCAATTTTGGTGAATTAAGACCCAATCATTTTCATGCGGGATTTGATTTTAAAACACAAAAAGTAGAAGGTTTTAAAGTCTACGCTTCTGCTGATGGTTATGTTTCTCGGATTAAAATTGCTTTTTCGGGCTATGGACAAGCAATATATATCACGCACCCAAATGGTTATACGACAGTATATGGTCATTTGCAATCAGGATTTGGAGAAATTGAAAAATTCATTAAAAAAGAACAGTACAAGGCCAAATCATTCGAGATTGATATTTATTTGAAACCTACAGATTTATTGGTTAAAAAAGGCGATGTAATTGCTTTTTCTGGAAATACAGGCGGTTCTGATGGACCGCATTTACATTATGAAATCAGAGATACGCAATCTGAAAAAATAATTAATCCGATGTATTTTGGTTTTGACAAGGTAATACTTGATGAAAAGCCACCAATAATAAATAGTCTTTGGGTTTATCCGTTAGACGAAAAAGCAATTGTTAACCAGTCTAAAAGACCAATTGCTGTCAATTTATCATTGCAGTCTGACGGAAGTTATATTGCTGAGAAAATTTTTGCTACAGGAAAAATTGGTTTTGGTATCGTTACTTATGATTTTGATAATGTTTCGTGGAACGCCAATAGTATTTTTAAAATACAAACGTTTTTAAATGGAAAATCGGCTTTCAAATATCAATTTGACACGTTTTCGTTTGATGAAACTCGATATGTAAATGCTTTAATTGATTATAAACGATACAAAGAGTTAGGCCAGCGTGTGCAAAAGTTGTTCATGACTAATCCTTATCCGTTGAGTATTATAAAATCAGATGAACAGCACGGCATTGTATCACTAAAACCTGATTTAGCTCAAATGTACCGCATTGAAGTTTCTGATTTTCAAAACAACACCACTAAAATATTTGTACCAATAGAATATTCGCCTCGAGTGGCAAAATTACTCGAGGAAGACTCTCCCGGAAAATATCTAGTCAAAGCTGGTAAGGATAATATATTTGCTACAGATAATGTTACTGTTACAATTCCGGCTAATACGTTTTTAGACGATTTTAAAATGAATTTTGCGGTTAGTAATGGAATTCTAAAACTTCACGACGATATTGTTCCTGCATTTAAAAATTTTCAAATAACTTTTGAAGATAGCATTTCCTCGGCCGTCGACCACGAAAAAATATTT
Source organism: Flavobacterium aureirubrum (assembly GCF_038739835.1). NCBI lineage: Bacteria > Pseudomonadati > Bacteroidota > Flavobacteriia > Flavobacteriales > Flavobacteriaceae > Flavobacterium > Flavobacterium aureirubrum. The sequence continues at coordinate 29,151 of NZ_JBCGDO010000010.1, read as the reverse complement.
ATAGGTTCAATTAGTGGCAAAAAAATTTACTACAACAATACTAAACGATTTAAAAACTCGTTTACCATTTACACCAAATATTTAGGAGATTATATGCTTTTTAAAGACACCATTGCACCTAAAATTAAAATGAGTAAAAGCATTGAAGGCAAATGGATTACTAAACAAAGCGAATTGCAATTTACTATTTCCGATGATTTATCAGGTATCAAAAGTTACGATGGCTATTTGAATGGGAAATGGATTTTATTGGAATATGATAGCAAGACAAATAAACTGGTTCATCATTTTAGTGATGGTGTGGCAACTGATGGGAAGAATGATTTAAAACTTGTCGTTACTGATAATGTTGGAAATTCTTCTATCTTTGAAACACATTTTTTTAGAAGTCAAAAACATTAAATTCATAATTTGAGAACAAATAAATATTTTTTTATCTTCTTCTTTTTTGCAATTTGTAGCATTACACTAGCACAAAATCAAACAGCGAAAGTAGCAGGTATAATCCTCGACGAAAACAACTTACCAGTTGAAAATGTTAATGTAAGTTACCAAACAAAGACATCAACTACAAGTGCAGATGGGTTTTATGAATTAACAGTGCCAGCCAATCAGCGAATAGTTTTGGTTTTTACACATATTTCTCTAAAAAGTATTACTGCCACCATTCAACTTAAACCTGGTGAAAACTTTGAGTTTAATGTAGTGATGAATGACAAAGCAGAACAATTGAATGATGTCGTTATTACAAATGACAGAAAAAGAGTGCAAGGAATTACTACCATACAACCAGAAGTAATCAGAAGAAATCCTAGTGCCAATGCCGGAATTGAAAGTGTATTGAAAACATTTGCTGGTGTAAATTCTAATAGTGAATTGAGTACACAATATGCCGTTCGTGGTGGAAATTATGATGAAAATTTAGTTTATGTTAATGAAATTGAAGTCTATCGTCCATTTTTAATTCGTTCCGGACAGCAAGAAGGATTGAGTTTTACAAATACCGATATGGTTCAGAATGTTGACTTTTCGGCTGGTGGTTTTCAAGCAAAATTTGGCGATAAATTATCCTCAGTTTTAGATATTACCTATAGAAAGCCTACAAAATTTGGTCTTGCAGCTGAAGCAAGTTTCCTTGGTGGAAGTGTGACGGCAGAAGGCGTTTCTAAAGACAAAAAATGGTCTGCGATTGGCGGAATACGTTATCGTGATAACTCGTTATTAGTAAACAGTCAAGAAACGCAAACCAATTTTAGACCTACATTTGCTGATGTACAAGCCAATATCAATTTTACTCCTAATAAAAAGTGGCAGTTTAGTTTCCTTGGAAATGCATCCCAAAATGTGTACAACTATCAACCGCTTACACGCCAAACAAATTTTGGTACAATAGATGAACCAATAGCATTGCAGGTTTTTTATCAAGGTCAAGAAAATGACCAGTACCAAACACTTTTTGGTGCTTTCAAAAGTACTTTCACGGCCAACGAAAATTCTATTTACAAATTTATAGGTTCTGTTTATCATACCAAAGAACAGGAATATTTTGATATTTTTGCAGCCTATTTTTTAGGCGAAGTCGATAGTAATATTGGTTCAGAAAATTTAGGAAATGTTGTTTTTAATCGTGGTATTGGAACACAATTAAATCACGCCCGGAATGATTTAGATGCCTTATTTGTAAATGCAGAAATCAAAGGAACTCATTTCATAAAAGACAAAAAACATCAAATAGATTGGGGTTTTAAATATACTAGGGAAAATATTAGAGACAGATTAGTAGAGTGGGAAGTGATTGACTCGGCTGGTTTTTCTATTAATCCGCCAATTTTAGATTTTCCAAATGACCAACCTTACACACCTTACACTGGACCTTTAGCGCCATTTCAAAATGTGAGAGCTACCAATTTTATTGACATCAATAGATTTTCGGGTTATGCACAGTGGAATACAAAAACTTCTTTTGGCAATAATCAATTGTGGATAACAGCTGGTGCTCGTTTTCATCATTGGATGGTTTCCGGTCGAGGAATTTCGGGAGGAAAGGCACAAACTGTTTTTAGCCCAAGAGCACAATTTGCTTTAAAACCCGATTGGGACAAAGACATGTTGTTTCGATTGTCGTTAGGATATTATCATCAACCGCCATTATATCGTGAGCTAAGAGATTTTGATGGAGTTGTAAATCCTAATGTAAAAGCACAACAATCCATACACTTTGTTTTGAGTAACGATTATAATTTCAAGATGAGTAATCGGCCTTTTAAGCTGGTCACGGAAGCGTATTATAAATCAATGACAGATGTAAATACATACACACTTGAAAATGTTAGAATTCGTTATCGTGCTAACAATAATGCCGAAGCTTATGCCTACGGATTGGATATGAGATTAAATGGCGAATTTGTGCCAGGAACAGAGTCTTGGTTAAGTTTTGGCTACATGAAAACCGAGGAAAACCAAGACAATCGAGGTTTCATAGCTCGACCAACCGATCAAAGATTAAAGTTTGGTATATTGTTTCAAGATTATATGCCGAATTTGCCTAACATGAAATTGTATCTGAATTTAGTTTATAACACAGGTTTGCCTGGTGGTTCGCCTTCTTACGCTGATGCTTATGAGTACCAAAATCGTTTACGCGATTATCGTCGTGCCGATGTTGGATTTTCTTATGTTTTTACTGAAAAAAATAATGAAAGACCAGAAGGACATTGGTTGCGTAAATTCCAAGATTTGTCATTAGGTTTTGAGATTTTCAACCTTTTCAACAATCAAAATGCGATAACCAATACTTGGGTTCGCGATGTATATACTAAAAACCAATATGCAATTCCCAATTTTATGACAACTCGCGTTTTCAATATAAGATTTACGGCTAAATTGTAGATATTATTCACTATTTTTGACTTAACTAAAAAAGTTTTCCCATGAATAAATCTTTGCTGTTTATTTCTTTACTTACCATATCTTCATTTTTAAGTTGTAAAAATGAAGAGCTAGTTAAACCGAAGGTAACTTATGATAATCTTTCAAAAACAAAAGGCGAAGTTATTAAAGACACAACACAAATTGAAATTGCCGATCTTCCTGTTTTGATGGAAGGAACAAATTATTTAATTTTCCCCATTGGAACTGTAGTTAGCGATAGAAAAAGTACTAAATCTTCCTACGAAGCAGGAACAAGTTACACGGTTTCTAATTATGGTGAATATCAAATTACGGGTTTTTTAAAAAATTTAAAGTTTCAGGAAATAGGTAAAGACAGTATTTATGCTTTAAGTGAAAAGCCAATTTTTATTGAAACAGCAACCTATTTAAAACCAATAGCCGATAAAAATAGACTGCAATTATTGTTATATACATTGTCTGATTTAGACACCAATAAGGACAAGAAAATAGATGAAAATGATGTGAAATCATTGTATCTAAGTGCTATTTCTGGAAAAGACTTTATTAAAATTTCTCCTGATTTTCAAGAGTTGATTGACTGGAAATTAATAGACAGCAAAGCGCGATTATATTTTAGAACTACCGAAGATTCTAACAAAAACGGTGAATTTGATAAAGAAGATAAACTACACTATTACTTTTTAAATCTTTTAGACAAAGAAAAGAAAGTTCAAGAATACAAGCCTGTTTAGTGTTCATTAAAAAAATCTGACCTACTCAAACGACTGCATTGAAACCAATTTAGAATACGTTCCGTTTTGCGCTAAAAGGGCTTCGTGTGTTCCCTGTTCAACAATTTTTCCTTTTTTCATAACTACTATGACATCTGCTTTTTGAATCGTTGAAAGGCGATGTGCAATAACAATAGAAGTTCGATTTTGCATCATATTTTCCAGCGCTTGTTGCACTAACCTTTCGCTTTCGGTATCCAATGCAGATGTGGCTTCGTCCAAAATCATAATCGGTGGATTTTTCAAAACTGCTCGAGCTATAGATAATCGTTGTTTTTGTCCACCAGAAAGCTTGTTTCCGCTATCGCCAATATTGGTTTCAATTCCATCTGTTAAATCTTTCACGAATTCATAAGCGTTTGCCACTTTTAGTGCAGCAATAACTTCTTCATCCGTCGCCTCTGGTTTTCCTAATGAAATATTTGCTTTGATAGTATCGTTAAACAAAATGGAGTCTTGTGTAACTAATCCCATCAAATCGCGCAAGGATTGCAGTTCAATACCTTTTAGATCTGTGCCATCAATAGAGATATTACCTTCACTTACATCGTAAAAACGGGTTAGTAAGTTAGCAATCGTACTTTTCCCACTTCCCGATTGACCCACAAGTGCGACAGTTTTTCCTTTTGGTATTTCAAGCGAAAATTCTTTCAGTACGTTTTCATCTTCATATCTAAAGTTGATGTTTTGAATAACTATTTTGTCATCAAAAGTTACTTTTTTTATTGCGTTTGGAGCATTTGTAATAGTGTTTTCAACTTCTAGTACTTCAAAAACTCGCTCTGCAGCTGCCAATCCGTTTTTTACCATGAAAGAGGCTTTCGAAATCGCTTTAGCAGGTGTTAAAATATTATAGGCCAATCCTAAATAAACAATAAATAAAGCACCATTTAAACTTTTATCAACCAAAACTAAATTCCCACCATACCACAGTAATATTGAGATGACTATAATGCCCATAAATTCGCTCAATGGTGTGGCTAAATTGTTTTTTTTACCTATGTTATTGTCCAATCGCATTAAGCGACTTATTGAATTGTTGAATAGAGATTTAAAATACCCTTCAGAATTATAGCTTTTAATTACTTTCAGTCCTGTTAATGCTTCTTCTACCGTTGAAATCAAATAGCCATTTTCTTCTTGTGCTTTTTTTGATTTGGCTCTTAAACTCTTACCTATTTTTGAAATTACAATCCCTGAAACGGGGATGAATATGAAAACGAACATCGTCAACTCAAAGCTTATTTTAAGCATGGCAATGATAGCAAAAACTATTGTTAACGGTTCTTTTATTATCAATTCTAAAACTACGAAGAAGGAATTTTTAACTTCATTAACATCTCCTAACATTCGAGCCATAATGTCACCTTTTCTTTTTTCGGAATAGTAGGAGACAGGCAAATCAATTATTTTGGAAAACATTTTTTCTCTTAAATCTCTTAATACTCCATTTTTAATTTTCATTAAATGTTGTGAAGCGAGATAGTTGAAAAGATTTTTAAATAGGAAAGTCGATATAACAAGAGCTACAGTTAATAAAAGAGCATACTGTACACCATTTTCGTTGGATAACTTGGTAATATAATATTGTAAATATTGTTTGCCATAACTCCCTATTTCAGTGATACCATTATATTTTGGCAATTCATTTATCTTTTTATTCATCTTAAAAAGCACTTCCATCAACGGAAAAAGTGCCACAAATGACAAGGTGCTAAAAAGAGCATAAAGCACATTGAAAATGATATTCCAAACAACATTGCTTTTAAATTTTAAGGCAAAAGGAATTATTTTTTTTAAATTTTCATCCATTAGTTGAGTTGCATTTCTTTGATGATTTGTTGGATATTTGAACTTAATAATTCTTCTGCATATGGAATTTCAGAAATGTCCATTACTTTTGTATTCACACTAAAATAAAACTTGATTTTTGGCTCTGTTCCACTTGGTCGTGCACAAATTTTGGAACCATCTTCTAGATAGTAAATCAAAACATCTGATTTAGGAATGTTTAAAGTTTCAGTTTCGTTTGTCAATAAATTTTTTGCGGTTGAATTTTGATAATCTTCAACCATAATTACACGTTGACCATTTATTTCTGAAAGTGGATTTTCTCGTAAGTCAACCATCATTTGCTTGATTTCATTGGCACCTTCAATTCCTTTTTTAGTAATCGAAATTAAATGTTCTTTATAAAAACCATAATCCACATAGATTTGCTGTAGTTCTTCATAAACTGAACTTCCTTTTTCTTTGGCTTGTGCTGCAATTTCACACATTAATAAAACGGCACCAACAGCATCTTTATCACGAACCGCATCGCCAACCATATAGCCAAAACTCTCTTCGCCACCACCAATAAATTGTAAATCAGGAAAATCTTTAATAAACTTAGCAATCCATTTAAAACCCGTCAAACCTACTTTGCATTCCACATTATAAGCGGAAGCTAATTCCAACATCATTGGCGTAGAAACTATTGTTGATCCAATGAATTGTTTGCCATTGATTTTTCCTGACTTTTTCCATTGTTCTAAAAGATAATGCGTCATGACAACCATGGTTTGATTTCCATTGAGTAACTGCATTTTTCCTTCATTATTTCTAACTGCAACTCCAAGTCTGTCGCTATCAGGATCAGTTCCAAAAACAATATCAGCATTTAGTTTATCGGATAAAGCCAATGCCATAGTCAACGCCTCTGGTTCTTCGGGATTAGGAGATTTTACCGTTGGGAAATTTCCATCGGGAACAGCTTGTTCGGCAACAATATTGACATCAGTATAACCAGCGTTTGCCAATACATTGGGAACTAATTTAATAGATGTTCCGTGCAAAGAAGTATAAACAATTTTTAAATTTTCTTTGGCTTTCGCCGAAGTATTAAAACTCGCATTTTCTATTGTAGAATTTATAAACGCTTTATCAACGGCTATGTCAATATATTCAATTAAACTGTCGTTGGCGTCAAATTTTATTTCACTGTACTTCAAGTTTTCAATTACCTGTATTATTTCTTCGTCTTGTGGTGGCACTAATTGTCCACCATCCTGCCAATATACTTTGTAACCATTGTACTCAGGCGGATTGTGTGAAGCGGTTAAAACAATTCCGGCGTGACAATTCAAATATTTTAAGGCAAAACTCAATTCGGGTGTCGGACGCATTTCTGAAAATAGATATACCTTAATACCATTTGCCGAAAAGACATCAGCAACCACTTTTGCTAAAGTATCACTATTGTGACGACAGTCGTAAGCAATGACTACTTTCAATTGTTCATCAGGGAAGGATTTTTTTAAATAATCTGATAATCCTTGTGTGTTTTTGCCCAAAGTATATTTGTTGATACGATTGGTTCCAACACCCATTATTCCTCTCATTCCACCAGTCCCAAATTCCAAGTTTTTATAGAAACTCTCTTCCAAATTCTTTGGTGAAGTGGTCATCATTTCTACAATTTGGTCTTGTGTTTCTTTGTCAAACGAAGGTGTCAACCATTCATTTACTTTGTCTAAAATGTTTTTTTCGATGTGCATGTTATATTATTTTTTGAAACCAATTTTATTTCTTTCTGCGGTGGAACTTCCATTTTTATCCTTGTCAACCAAATAATTTAAAGCTTTATAAATATCGGGGAATTGACTTTCTATTTCTTCAATTCTAGTTTTAAGTTCAGCATAAGTTAAAGAAAATTGTCTAATTGTAACAAACGCTCTAATTATTGAAATATTTATTTCGATGGCTTTTTCACTATTCAAAATACTTGATAACATTGCTATTCCCTGTTCTGTGAAGGCAAAGGGCATGTATCTAATTCCTCCACGGTTTGAGGACGCAATTTGCGTCCTCAAACTATTAAATTCAATTTCAGTAAGTTCAAACATGAAATCTTCTGGAAAACGATTTATGTTTCTTCTAACTGCTTCTTTAAGTCTTTTGTTTTCAACATTATATAATAAAGCTAAATCAAAATCAAGCATGACTTTATGACCTCGAATTTCATGAATTTTATTTTGAATAACTTCTAATTCCATATTTTTAAAATGTTTGAGGACGCAAATTGTGACCTCAAGTTTAACTAGAAATTCACTTCACTTGATATTTTATAACGTTCTTCATTATTTTTGGTCCGAAGAATTATTTCACCCAAAAATCCTGCTAAGAATAATTGAGATCCAATAATCATTGCAGTTAAGGCGATATAAAACAAAGGATTTTCGGTCACTAAAACTGTTTTATATCCCGAATATAGTCTGATGAGTTTAATAGAAATTATAAACCCCGTGGCTAAAAACCCAATGATAAACATCAAAACACCACCAGCGCCAAAAAGATGCATGGGTCTTTTTCCATATTTTGATAAAAACCAAATTGTTATCAAGTCGAGAAACCCGTTGATGAAACGACTAACACCAAATTTCGACTCGCCATATTTTCGAGCTTGATGTTTGACCACTTTTTCGCCAATTTTTGAGAAACCAGCATTCTTCGCCAAAACTGGAATATAACGGTGCATTTCTCCCGAAACTTCAATATTCTTGATTACCAAATTTTTATACGCTTTTAATCCACAGTTAAAGTCGTTGAGCTGCACTCCAGAAGTTTTTCTCGCTGCCCAATTGAATAATTTAGAGGGTAAATTTTTAAAAACAACTGAGTCATAACGCTTCTTTTTCCAACCAGAAACCAAGTCAAATTTTTGCTTGGTTATCATTTCGTATAAATCGGGAATCTCTTCGGGACTATCTTGTAAATCGGCATCCATTGTAATAACCACATCGCCTTGTGCTTTGGCAAATCCGGCATGTAAAGCTTGTGATTTACCAAAATTTCTCATAAAACGAATACCTTTCACGTTAGATTTTTCTTGTGAAAGGTTTTCGATTATTGTCCACGAATTATCAGTACTTCCATCATCAATGAAAATAATTTCATAAGTATAATTATGGGCTATCATCACTTTGACAATCCACTGATGTAATTCTGGTATAGATTCTTGCTCGTTTAAAAGCGGGATGATTATGGATAAATTCATTTATAAACTTTCGTCCGATTTTGATTTGAAAATAGCCGCTAAAATTAAACCGAAAATAGCATGAAAAACTAAACCTAGGGCAAAGCCAAACATTAAACTACCTAATGAATAGTTATCAGTTTCGGCTGCTTTTTGCATAGCTTCGTTTACTGCTGCTGGTGGTGCACCAAATTTTTCCATCATATCTGACGTATACTTCAAAGTAATTTCTTTGATTGTCTCTTTAGCTTGTGGATCGATAAAATTGAATAGTACATACTCATAAATTTTGGAAATAAATGAGCCAATTAAAGCTGCAATAAAGTAAACTTTAAAGGCATTTTTAAAAACTAAAACACCATTTAGTTGCTTTTTTGTTTTTGAAACTAATACAACACCAACGATAATAGTAACCAAAATCGCAACTATGCCAATCCACCAACTTGTAAATAATTGCAAGTCAACAGCGTAAATTGTTGTAGTGATTAGAAGTGAAAATAATCCTAAGATAATTCCAAAAGTAATTCCGTTTTTCTTGATAATTTCATTCATAGTTTTAAGTTTTAAATATTTAACAAATATATGTAATTCCTATAGTATGTAGGAAACATTTAAAAAAAGTTACATATCGCTTTGATTCTTATAAAATAGTTGTATTTTTGCCAACTCAAATTTAAAACTATTAACAAAAGTTGTAGTTTGTTTATACCTTTTTTGATGAAAAGCTTCAAAACAAATTACTTCATAACAAATAAAAGATTTACACAATGAAACAAGGAATTCACCCAGAAAATTACAGATTAGTTGCTTTTAAAGATATGTCTAACGAAGATGTGTTTATTACTAAATCAACGGTAGAAACTAAAGAAACGATTATGCACGAAGGTGTTGAATATCCAGTTTTTAAAATGGAGATTTCAAGAAGTTCTCATCCTTTTTACACAGGTAAATCTAAGCTTATCGATACTGCAGGTCGTATTGATAAATTTAAAACTAAATATGCGAAACACGCTAAATAATTTTCGAACCTTCGGGAAAAGTGTTGCAAATTTTTACAAACCTTTCATTTTAATGGAAGGTTTTTTTATGAACCAAAGTTTTGTAACTTTGAAATATGATTGAAAGTAAGAGTTGAACCTTAAACTTTTAAACTTTTAAACCCTTAAACTTTTATAATGAATTACATACTTTTTGACGGAACCGTACGCAATGCTTTACTTCCCTTTACATTCACTCGTCCTGTTGGCGATATTCGCATTGGTATTCTAACAATTCGCGAAAAATGGGAAAAATATTTAGGTTCAACTACAACCACTGTAACCGAAGAATACCTTTCCGATAAATATCCAATGGTAGAAATGGAAAATAATGTTATGATTAACGCTGCTTATTTGCCTAATGCAATTTTAGCTGAAATGGTCAAAAGTCTCGAAAAAAATCAAGCTATTTTTCAAGGTGATGCAGTAATTGCTTTTTATACTAATGATACTCAGGAAGAAGTTGATTTTGACAATTATGAAATTATTGATTTTGATCAAGATTGCATCACCGTTGAACATACTTGGGATATTTTTGCCAAAAACGATGCGGCTCTTCGAGAGGATTTTGAATTGGTAACCGAAGACAGAAAATCGCAGCCTATCCCAAAATCGGTTAATGTAATTTCATCTGAAAATATTTTTATTGAAGAAGGAGCAAAGCTTGAATTTGTGACATTAAATGCATCAACTGGACCCATTTATATTGGTAAAAATGCCGAAATTATGGAAGGTTCAGTCATTCGTGGACCATTTGCTTTATGCGAGTCAGGAAGAGTAAAATTAGCATCAAAGGTTTATGGAGCTACAACAGTTGGTCCACATTCCGTCATTGGTGGCGAAGTAAGTAATTCTGTTTTATTTGGCTATTCTAATAAAGGTCACGACGGATTTTTAGGCAATGCAGTACTTGGTGAATGGTGCAATATTGGCGCAGACAGTAATAATTCAAACTTAAAAAACAACTACGAAGAAGTGAAACTTTGGAGTTATGAAACCGAGAATTTCGCTAAAACCGGACTGCAATTCTGTGGATTAATGATGGGTGACCACTCTAAATGTGGTATTAACACTATGTTTAATACAGGAACAGTGGTTGGTGTTTCTGCAAATATTTTTGGAGCAGGTTTTCCTAGAAATTTTGTTCCAAGTTTTTCTTGGGGTGGAAGTTCCGGATTTACAACTTATTTGACTTCCAAAGCTTTTCAAACTGCAAAAATCGTAATGGCAAGAAGAAATGTAGAATTCTCAGAACAAGATGCTAAAATTTTAGAACACGTTTTTGAAGAAACAAAGAAGTATAGAAAAGAGTAGTTTTTGTAAAAATTATGTAACCGCAAATTCGCAGATTTTATAATTAATTCGCGAATTTGCGGTCTTTTGTTTTTCAGCGTTTTATAAATAGAAATTTTGTGCGTAATTTTGCAATCTCAATTTTTTGACAACGATTTCATTAGTTGAGTTTACTTATGGAAAATAAAAAGAAAGTTGCATTCTACACTTTAGGATGCAAATTGAATTTCTCCGAAACCTCTACCATCGCGAGAAATTTTCAAGACGAAGGTTTTGAAAGGGTTGATTTTGAAGAAGTTGCCGATATGTATGTAATCAATACTTGTTCGGTTACCGAAAACGCAGACAAACAATTCAAGCAAATTGTAAAAAAAGCCATGAAACTCAACGACAAAGCATTTGTTGCTGCCGTGGGTTGTTATGCACAATTAAAACCCGAAGAATTGGCTGCGGTTGATGGTGTAGATTTGGTTCTTGGTGCTACAGAAAAATTCAAAATCACCGATTATATCAATGATTTGACAAAAAACGATAGGAGCGAAGTGCATTCCTGCGAAATTGAAGATGCTGATTTCTACGTAGGAAGTTATTCTATTGGCGATAGAACGCGCGCTTTTTTAAAAGTGCAAGATGGTTGCGATTACAAATGTACTTATTGCACTATTCCATTAGCGCGTGGAATTTCTCGAAGTGATGCTTTAGAAAATGTGTTGAAAAACGCCTACGAAATTTCGCAACAAGGGATTAAAGAAATTGTGCTAACTGGAGTAAATATTGGTGATTATGGCAAAGGAGAATTTGGCAACAAAAAACACGAACATACTTTTCTAGATTTAGTAAAAGCGTTGGACGAAGTTGAAGGAATTGAACGCTTGCGAATTTCATCTATTGAACCCAATTTGTTGAAAAACGAAACCATTGAATTTGTTTCAAAAAGCAGAACGTTTGTACCACATTTTCATATTCCATTACAATCTGGAAGTAATGAAATTTTGGGTAAAATGAAACGCCGTTACCAACGAGAATTGTATGCCGAAAGAATTTTAAAAATTCGTGAAGTAATGCCTAATGCATGTATTGGTGTTGATGTAATTGTAGGTTTTCCTGGTGAAACTGATGCCCATTTTCTCGAAACGTATCATTTCTTAAATGAATTAGATATTTCTTATTTACACGTTTTTACTTATTCTGAACGCGATAACACCGAAGCGGCAACTATGGAAAATGTAATTCCGATGAATGTTCGTTCCAAAAGAAGTAAAATGCTTCGCGGATTATCGGTTAAAAAACGCCGAGCTTTCTACGAAAGTCAAATAGGAACAAACCATACAGTGCTTTTTGAAAGTGAAAATAAAGAAGGTTACATTCACGGATTTACAGAAAATTACGTAAAAGTAAAAACACCTTGGAATCCTGAATTAGTGAACACATTACATGATATTAATTTGACTAGAATTGATGAAGATGGTTCTGTTCGAATGGATTTTTTGAATATTGAAGCTTAAAAAAAAATCCTATGGACTGACAAACTCTAGTCAAGCTTGTCATTCAGTAGAAATTTCAAAATATTTATCCTGTTATAGTCTGTAAAATCAATGTTTAATACTTATAATGAAATCGAATCTTAGTAATTCTAAAAACATTTTCGCCATACTGTTCAATAAATTCAAATTTATGTCGTCCAGGATGTTTGAAATCTATAAGTTTTTCTGAGGCAATTTCAAAATAGTTTCCATTTCCTTCAAACATAAATTTCCCGCCATTGTTTCGATATGCTGAGCGAATAAGGTTAAACTCAGATAAATTCCACGTTGTTAAGGCAGCGTTGACATTATCCATTTTAGAAAATAATCCAGAAGTAATTTCGGTTTTGCTCCCATAATATTTGTCTATGGTTTCAAAAAAGGTAATGATATTGGCTTTTAGTTCATCAGAAATCATCGCATAAAAATATATAAAAAATCCCAAATTCAATTTAGATAACTAGAATTTGGGAATTTATTATTGGCTTAGTTTGTAAACTATATTTTTATACCTGGTGGAAGCAAATCTCTATACTTTGTGTTTTTTCTGAAAAATAAAGCAATTTTGGGCAAAATAGGAACAACCTTCAACTTTCTTTCATAGGCAATTTCCATAATGTTTTTTAATAAATCATTTATAAACTCATCATTATCAAAACCATCAAAAGTATTTATTCTAGTAAGAAAGATTTTCTTTTCCTGAAATGAATATTCAACAGAAACCATTTTTCCATCGATTAATGTTTCAAATTGACGTGCAAAAGTATTGTCTTTAATTTCCATTTTTTCCGAAATTAATGCATCGTTCATAATCATGTGAATTAAAAGGATTAATTTTATGCAAAAATACTATTATTTTACTTATTTCAAGTTAAACGATGTCTAAAATTCATGTTTATTTTATGCCAGGTATGGCGGCAAGTTCGAAAATTTTTGAACGCATTGAACTCCCGAATGCTATTTTTGAAATGCATCTTTTGGACTGGCTAATTCCTCTTCAAGACGAGAGTTTACAATCTTATGCTAAACGAATGTCAAAAAACGTGTTGCATAAAAACGCAGTTTTAATTGGAGTTTCCTTTGGTGGAATTTTGGTTCAAGAAATGAAACTGTTCACAGCTCCCAAAAAAGTAATCATCATTTCAAGTGTAAAATCGAACACCGAATTTCCCCGACGATTTAAAATAGCGAAAACAACTAAAGCGTATAAACTTATTCCAACTAAACTATTCGAAAATGTGGAACTATTGGCTAAATTTACATTCGGTTCGTCGTTTATCAAGCAACGGTTATCTTTATACGAAAAGTATCTTTCGGTTCGCGATAAGCGCTATTTGGATTGGGCAATTAATGAAATAATAAATTGGGAACGCACAGAAATTGATGCTGAAATAGTTCATATTCATGGTGATGCAGATGAAGTTTTTCCACCCAAATATATAAAAAGTTATATTCCAGTTAAAGGTGGTACGCACATCATGATTTTAAGTAAGTATCGGTGGTTAAATGACAATCTTCCTAAAATAATTTTAGAATAATAACAATTTAGGCTTAATTTTTGTTACATTAGAACCAAAAATAATTCTATGCAAACGATGAAAAATAAAGTAGTAATCCTCTTTTTAATTCTGACCTCAGGGTTTTTTATATTCGCCATTTCGGGTGATAAAACTACCTTGCTACAAAGAGAAGGAACTGCAATGTATTTTCCTGCAAGTGTAGATTTTGCTGGTGAAGTTGCGCCATTACAGATAACTGATGTAAAAGAACGATTGGATAGAGAGTTATTAATTAATGCTAATCTACATTCAACAACGACTTTAATCATTAAGCGTGCAAATCGAGTTTTTCCTATTATTGAACCGATACTTAAAAAATATAATGTACCCGATGATTTTAAATATTTAGCTGTTATAGAAAGTGGTTTGACCAATGCCGTTTCGTCTGCTGGTGCTAGAGGAATTTGGCAATTTATGCCAGATACAGCAAAGGAAAAAGGAATGGAAGTTAATGAACTTGTTGATGAACGTTATCATCTCGAAAAATCTACCGAAGCTGCATGTAGATATTTATTAAATGCTAAAGAAAAGTTTGGTTCTTGGACTCTTGCCGCGGCATCATACAACGGCGGAATGAATGGTATATCAAAAAAAATTGATGAGCAAAAAGTTACTAATTATTACGATTTGGGTTTAACGGAAGAAACATCTCGCTATGTTTTCAGAATTTTAGCTTTGAAAGAAATTATGAAACAGCCAGTGAAATATGGTTTTAATTTAAATCCAGGTGATCTGTACACTTCAATTCCAACAAAAAAAATAGAAGTTGATAGTACGATTAGTAATTTATCAAGTTTTGCTCTATCGCAAGGTATTAATTACAAAATTTTAAAATTACACAATCCATGGTTGCGCGATAAAAAATTAGTTAACCCGAGTAAAAAGAAATACGAAATCGAAATTCCAACAGAAGGTTATTAAAAAGTGTTCAGTGCTCAGTTTTTTAATATTCAGTAAAATACTTAAAAAAAACGTCCTGAGATTTTCAGAACGTTTTCTTTATGATAAAAGCTGCCAACTAATTACTAAACACTGAATACTATATCTTCTTCATCTGTTCTTTCATCATTTTTATTTGGTCTTTCAACATGCCTTGTTTATCTAGTTTTTTAGCTTCGTTTAATAAGTTTGTTGCTTCCAATTTTCGTCTTCGAGACATCGCAACTCCTGCTAAATTTAATTTGGCAACCGCCAAATCCATATCCATACTTAAACCTAATTCAACCGCTTTTTTGAAATATTTTTCGGCTTGGGTTAAGTTAGTTTGAGATACCATTAACCCGTGAAGGTAATTGTAATATCCTTGTTGCTTTCTAACTAGTGCTGTCTCTGGGTTTTTGATTTTATCTAACCATATTTTGGCACCAACAAAATCTTGCTTTCTTAATTTTAAAAAAGCCAAAAGAATGTATTCATTTTTGTAATAAAGAAAAATGGGAACAGCAGTTAGTAATAATAAAAAAATTCCATTACCAATATTACCCTCTGTAAATTGCCAAATGCTTGTTACTATCAATAATGCAGCAATAATTAATTTAAAAAATCTGTGAAACATAACTATATTTTTTTTGTGGTGCAAAGGTAATAAAAGGAATCTGAAATATTTTCATAAAACTACTTGCCAGAAAAAAAAAGGTTTGTATATTTGCACTCGGTTTAAAAGAGCCGTCTTATCAAACAAATTATTACACGATTTTAAAGACATAAAGCAATGAGCAAAAGAACGTTTCAACCATCGAAAAGAAAGAGAAGAAATAAACACGGATTTATGGACAGAATGGCTTCTGCAAACGGAAGAAAAGTTCTAGCGCGTCGCAGAGCAAAAGGTAGACACAAATTAACAGTATCTTCTGAACCAAGACATAAAAAATAATGATTAGTTTTTAGTCAATATCAAGCCGTTACTTTCATTAGTAGCGGCTTTTTTTATAACTTGTTTATAAATTTTGATAAGTTTCAAAAGTCAAGTTTATACATTTAAAGCAAACAAATTACATTTACCACGCAACATAAACTACCAAAAAACAACACACTACAATGCCAAAAGACAACTCCATTAAATCGGTTTTAATAATAGGTTCAGGTCCAATCGTTATTGGGCAAGCTTGCGAATTCGACTATGCCGGTTCACAATCGGCACGGTCTATTCGAGAAGAAGGAATTGAAGTCATTCTTATCAATTCCAATCCAGCAACAATCATGACCGACCCAAGTATGGCCGATCACGTTTATTTATTACCGCTTACCACGAAATCTTTAATTCAAATTTTAAAAGAACATCCACAAATTGACGCTGTTTTACCAACAATGGGCGGACAAACTGCCTTAAACCTCTGTTTAGAAGCCGATGAAAAAGGAATATGGGAGGATTTTGGAGTAAAATTAATTGGAGTTGATGTAAATGCTATCAATATAACTGAAGACAGAGAACAATTTAAACAGTTATTAGAAAAAATTGGAATTCCAGCTGCGCCTGCCAAAACAGCAAATTCATTTTTAAAAGGAAAAGAAATAGCGCAAGAATTTGGATTTCCATTAGTAATTCGACCATCATTTACACTTGGTGGAACTGGAGCAGCTTTTGTTCATAGTAAAGAAGAATTTGACGAAAAACTTACTTATGGTTTAGAAATGTCACCCATTCACGAAGTCTTAATTGACAAAGCATTGTTAGGTTGGAAAGAATATGAATTAGAACTTTTACGCGATAAAAACGACAACGTAGTAATCATCTGTTCGATAGAAAACATGGATCCAATGGGAATTCATACAGGAGACTCTATTACCGTGGCACCAGCAATGACTTTATCGGATACCACTTTTCAAAAGATGCGTGATATGGCCATTTTGATGATGCGAAGTATTGGAAATTTTGCTGGCGGTTGTAATGTTCAATTCGCAGTTTCACCAGATGAAAAAGAAGATATTGTGGCTATCGAAATCAATCCGAGAGTCTCTCGTTCCTCTGCTTTGGCTTCAAAAGCTACTGGATATCCAATTGCAAAAATAGCCTCGAAGCTGGCTTTGGGTTATCATTTAGATGAACTTCAAAATCAAATTACCAAATCAACTTCAGCGTTATTCGAACCAACTTTGGATTATGTAATCGTAAAAATACCAAGATGGAATTTCGACAAATTTGAAGGTGCCGACAGAACTTTGGGACTTCAAATGAAATCCGTTGGTGAAGTAATGGGAATTGGTCGGTCGTTTCAAGAAGCGCTACATAAAGCTACGCAATCATTAGAAATAAAACGTAACGGACTTGGCGCAGACGGAAAAGGTTATAAAAACTACGAGCAAGTTATTGAGAAGTTAACTTTCGCAAGTTGGGATAGAGTTTTCGTAATCTATGATGCTATTGCCATGGGAATTCCGTTGAGTAGAATTCACGAAATTACTAAAATTAATATGTGGTTTTTGAAACAATATGAAGAATTATATTTGTTAGAAAGAGAAATCACAAACTATAAAATAGATACTTTGCCAAAAGAATTACTACTCGAAGCAAAGCAAAAAGGATATGGTGATAGACAAATTGCACATATGTTGGGTTGTTTGGAAAGTCAAGTTTATAAATTGCGTGACGATATGAATATCAAACGTGTTTATAAATTGGTGGATACTTGTGCAGCCGAATTTAAAGCACTAACGCCTTACTATTATTCGACATTTGAAGCAGAAGTTCAAACGGCTAGTGGCGAAAGATATGTGCATAACGAAAGTATTGTAACTGATAGAAAGAAAGTGGTCGTTTTAGGTTCAGGACCAAATAGAATAGGGCAGGGAATTGAGTTTGACTATAGTTGTGTTCACGGTGTTTTGGCAGCGAAGGAATGTGGATATGAGACCATCATGATTAATTGTAATCCAGAAACAGTGTCTACCGATTTTGATACAGCCGATAAATTGTATTTTGAACCCGTTTTTTGGGAACATATTTACGATATCATTCGTCACGAAAAACCAGAAGGAGTTATTGTTCAACTTGGTGGGCAAACTGCTTTAAAATTAGCAGAAAAATTATCTAAATACGGAATTAAAATCCTTGGAACTTCATTCGATGCACTAGATTTAGCAGAAGATAGAGGGCGTTTTTCAGAGTTATTAACCGAATTAAATATTCCTTTTCCAAAATTCGGAATTGCTGAAAGTGCTGATGAAGCTTCAAAATTAGCCGATAGTTTAGACTTTCCATTGCTGGTTCGTCCGTCGTATGTTTTGGGTGGACAAGGAATGAAAATTGTCATCAACAAACAAGAATTGGAAGAACATGTAATTGATTTATTAAAAAATATTCCGGGTAATAAATTACTTCTTGACCATTACTTAGATGGAGCAATTGAAGCTGAAGCTGATGCTATTTGCGATGGAGAAAATGTATACATCATTGGGATTATGGAACATATCGAACCTTGTGGTATTCACTCTGGAGATTCTAATGCCACATTGCCGCCATTTAATTTGGGTGAATTTGTGATGCAACAAATTAAAGATCATACTAAGAAAATCGCTTTGGCTTTACGAACTGTTGGATTAATCAATATTCAATTTGCAATAAAGGACGACACGGTTTATATTATCGAAGCCAATCCGAGAGCATCGAGAACAGTTCCTTTTATTGCAAAAGCGTATGGCGAACCTTATGTGAATTATGCCACTAAAGTAATGCTTGGCAAAAATAAAGTAACCGATTTTACATTCAATCCGCAGTTAAAAGGGTATGCAATCAAGCAACCTGTTTTTTCATTTAGTAAATTCCAAAATGTGAATAAAGCACTCGGGCCAGAAATGAAATCAACCGGAGAAAGTATTTTGTTTATAGATGATTTAAAAGACGATCAATTCTATGAATTATACAGTAGAAGAAAAATGTATTTGAGCAAGTAATAATGCCTTTTTAATTTCAAATCAAAATACTTTTTAAAGCTTTTTTACAGGTGAAAAGTGGATTGGTTTTATACTAAACTAAAAAAGCGTCTCCATCAGAGACGCTTTTAGTTTGTAAAAAAAACTTGTAATTAGTTATTTAGCATTACCGGCATCACAAGCATTGTAACGGTTTCGCCTTCATCTAATCCGTCAATTGGCGTTAAAATTCCAGCACGATTTGGCATTGACATTTCGAGCATTATTTCGTCAGATGTTAAATTAGTCAACATTTCAGAAAGAAAACGAGAGTTGAAACCAATTTGCATATCATCGCCTTGATAATCGCAGGTTAAACGCTCTTCTGCTTTGTTAGAGTAATCAATATCTTCTGCTGAAATATTTAATTCTGCACCAGCTATTTTTAAACGAATTTGATGAGTAGTTTTGTTAGAGAAAATCGCAACACGACGAACAGAGTTTAATAATAATACTCTGTTTATCATTAATTTATTGGGATTTTCTTTAGGAATTACCGCTTCATAATTTGGATATTTTCCATCGATTAAACGGCATGTTAAAACATAACTATCAAAATTAAAAGTTGCATTAGAGTCATTGTATTCGATTGTTATGTCTGACTCTGACGTTCCTAAAATACTTTTCAAAATATTCAAAGGTTTTTTTGGCATAATAAAATCAGCAACCTCAGAAGCTTTTACATCAGTACGAGCATATTTCACTAATTTGTGCGCATCAGTGGCTACAAAAATCAAACCTTCGGGCGAAAATTGAAAAAATACACCACTCATAACTGGTCTTAAATCATCATTTCCAGCAGCAAAAATCGTTTTACTGATAGCTGTTGCCAATACATCTGCTGGCACAACTGTAGAAGACGGATTGTCTAAACTCACCGATTTTGGAAATTCTTCTCCTGGAGCATAAGCAATAGCATATTTTCCTGAATTGGAACTGATTTCAATGGTGCTATTTTCCTCTACTGTAAATGTCAACGGTTGTTCAGGAAAGGTCTTTAAAATATCAAGCAATAACTTTGCAGGCACAGCCACACTACCTTTGCTTGTAGAATCAATTTCTAATGTAGCCGACATGGTTGTTTCTAAATCAGAAGCAGAAACGGTGAGCGTTTTACTGTCTAATTCAAAAAGAAAATTATCTAGAATAGGTAAGGTGTTACTGCTATTGATAACACTTCCTAAAACTTGTAGTTGTTTTAATAAATAGGAACTTGATACAATAAATTTCATTTGATTTTTTTATTTATTGGAAATTGAAATGCAAAACATGTCACTTCCTTTATTTTTTACAAATATATCTTAAACTTAGCCATTTCAAAAAGTTTTTTATTAACATTAACGGCTATATTTTCGCTTGCGTAAAATGGTAAATGCAACGCCAAAAAGCAATAGAATTACAATTGGAATTGCAACAGTTATGACTTGTGAGTTTGTATAATTTGCATAAACTTTTTCTTTATCTAGCAGAGGTAAATCAACTTCTTTACTTCGAATGTTAATAAGTCCATTATCGTCTAACAAATAATTTACACAATTCATCATAAACTCTTTATTGGCATACAAATTATTTGTCCATTTGTCATAACCTAATTCCAATGGTTGTCCGTTTTTATCCAATTGATTTTTAATAACATCGCCATCAGAAATTACAATCATTTTATTGTTTTTTCCAGCGATTTGAAATAAATCGTCTTTAAAAAGCAATACACGATTTTCAAAAGCAGAGTGGAATTTTCCTTCAAGTAATATGGCTACGGGAAAATTACCACTATTCAAAAAATCTTTGGGTTCTGGTCGTGCTGAAACCATGGTTAAACTCACCTCAGAAGGTGTTCCTATTAGTTTTGAGTATTTAGAGGATTGTAATAAGATTGTTTTTTTGATGTCATTTTTTAATGGTTCAATTGGGCTTGTAAATTCAAATTTTATTCCATCTAAATTACTCACTATTGGATGATCACTTATCGGATAAATCATTGGCGAAAAAAACCAAGGATATTGGGTGTATTGTGTGCCACTTCCTTGTTCTCCTGTTGCCAAAGCTATTGGGGTGTTTTGTAAATCAAAAATCAAATCTGGTCGCAATCGAATACCATATTTGAAGAACATGTCATTCAAATTCAAATCTTTTGGAAAAGCCAAATTGGAACCAGTTTCATTAAACAAACTGTCCATTTCCATAGTAACGGGATCAATCAGCCAAAGTGTTTTTCCACCATTGATAATAAATTGGTCTAAAACTTGCTTTTCTTCATCGCTAAAAGCTTCCGTTGGTTTTGCGATAACGGCTAAATCATATTTTTTTAAGAATTTTAAAGTCTCATTTGGGCTTTTGGCTACAGAGTCTAACGTGAATGGTCCAATGTAGTAATTGTCTTTTACTGATCGAATAAAATCGGCGATATTTCTGTCGGGAAGCTCACCATTTCCGTTGAGAATAACTACTTTTTTTTGCTTTGCTTTGGCGACCGAATTAATGGCATTCGCAAAAGCATACTCCAAGTGTTGAACAGAATTTACCACTTTTTCAGCAGTTGATGCACCCATCATATTTTTTAACAAGGGAACTTTGACCGAACGATTGCCACATGTAGCTACAGCCCAAGGAAAAACTACTTCTTGAGTTTGTGTTCCTTTGTCATTTACAGTAACATTAACAGGGGTTAAACCACGTTCAATGAAAGATTGCATAGTTGCTTCTCTTTGCTCTTCGTCAGCTAATGGATTGACAAATTGAAAAATTATATTTGGATTTTCTGATTTGAATTCTTCCAATAATTGTTGGGTTTCTGTCTGTAATTTTTTGAATTCTCCCGGAAATTCACCTTCAAGAAAAATATCTATATACAAAGGTTCTTTAACTTCGTTAACAATATTTAATGATGTTTGCGAAAGGGTATATCTTTTATCGGCAGTCAAATCAAAACGTTCAAAAACAAAATGACCTGCAAAATTGATTACTACGATTATAAAAATCATAGTTAGAATTTTTTTGAAGCTATTTTTTGTGTTACTCATTACGACTTGAGAGATTTTAATTTAAAAACGGTCACCGATAAAAACAAAAATGCCACACTCAAAAAATACAAAACATCACGAGTATCTATAACGCCGCGAGACATACTTTTGAAATGGTAATCCATACCGAGTCTAGAAATTGCATCTTCAAAACCTTGCATGTCAGCGGCAATTCCTTCAAAACCATAGTAAAATGTAAAACATAGAAACACCGAAAGTAAGAATGCTACAATTTGATTTTCTGAAAGCGTTGAGGTAAAAATTCCAATTGCTGTATAAGCCGCAACTAAAAATAATAATCCAAAATAAGAGCCTATAGTACTTCCATAATCAATATTCCCTTCGGGCAAACCCAAATTTGAAATCACATATATGTAAATTAAAGTCGGTAACAACGCAATCACAATTAGAAGAAATGCTCCTAAAAATTTGCCATTTACAATTTGCCAAACTGATAATGGTTTAGTAAGCAGGAGTTCAATAGTGCCTTGTTTTTTTTCATCAGAGAAACTCCTCATTGTAACTGCTGGAATTAGGAAAATCAATATCCATGGCGCTAAGGTGAAGAAAGGACTTAAATCGGCAAAACCGCTTTGCAAGATGTTATATTCTCCATCAAAAACCCAAAGGAATAAACCGTTGAGTAAAAGAAAAAGCGCGATCACCAAATAGCCAATAGGTGAACCAAAAAAGGACTTTATTTCTCGTAATGCGATTGATTTCATACTTTAAAATTATTGTTTATGGTATTACTGAAAACTAATTACTGAATACTGACCAATTTATCCATGCTCCAGGCTTCGGGTTTGTCGTTAAACAATTTTTTAGTAAACGTCCAAACTTCGTCAAACAATTTGGATTGTCTATAATTTTCTAAATCGGCTTCGGTTTCCCAATAACTATAGGTAAAGAAAATACATGGACTGTTTTTGTCCTGATACAATTCTAATAATCTATTGCCTTCGGCACTTCGTATTTTTTCTTTGATGCTGTCAAAATTTTCCAGAAAAATTGGAATATTTTCTTCATGAAAGCTCATTTTTACTATTCTGATAAACATTTGAACTTAATTTTTAAAATCAACGATTACAATATCTCTATAACTTAACCCGAGAAGACTACTAGCTGAACCAACGGTCTCGGGATTACTTCTAAAAATTGCTATTTCAAGAAATCCGGCTTCATTAAATATGGCCAATCTTTCACCTTCATAATATTTTAAAGGATATTTTTCAGTACTACATACATCGGAATATTTTGGAAGAATAGTTTTAATGGTTTGCCTTTTAAAAAGTACTTCATAAGGTCTACTTTTGCTAACCTCTAAAAAAAGTTGCTTAGAAATATTTGTCACTACATTGCCAAAATGATCAATGTAAATCACAAATCCTCTTATTTGATTGTCTTGCACTATAGCTTTTATCTCAGTAACCTCTTTAATATTTTTTATTTCTTTGCCAATTACATTGAGTAGTCCTCCTTTTGCCAAATGGCATGCTACTTTAACAAATATATCTAAATCGGTAGCATCGCTGGGAAAACGATCATGAATATTTATCGCTACTAGTTTTTGTGGAAGAATTTTTTGGATAAGAATACTCAGTATACCGTTATCCGCACAAATGAAGTATTGATCATTCCACTGCATAGCAATGTGATGATTCTCACGATTTAATTCGATGTCAATACCTATAAGGTGTACAGTTCCTTTAGGAAAACTGCTATATGCGGAACTAATGATATACGCCGCTTCAGCAATATTAAAAGGATCGATATAATGTGAAATATCAATTACTGTTGCGTCCTTAAATTCAGATACAATTTTACCTTTCAAAGCTCCAACAAAATGGTCTTTTAATCCGTAATCGGTGGTTAAGGTAATTATTGACATAAATTGTTTATAACTTAATGGAAATAGAATTTCTAAATTGTAAAATCTATTCTCTAATTTGTTTAAATTTGGATACAAAGCTAATAATTATCTGGCGAATTATTTTAATTTAATACTACCGCTTTTGAACGAACGTATCATTGAATTGCACGACATTGCACCCAAAGAATTTTGGGGCGCTCAAGACACTCACCTTGAAACTATTAAAAAGTATTATCCAAAACTTAAAATTGTGGCGCGAGGCACAACGCTCAAGGCTTTTGGAGAAAAAGAAGAACTCGACGAGTTTGAAAATCGCTTTAATCGATTGATGTTGCATTTTACTCGTTACAATAACATAGATGCCAATGTTATTGACAGAGTTATACAAAGTAATTCTCATGAAGAACAGCGTATGCCAGACCAAGATAAAATTTTAGTTCACGGTCTTGGTGGAAAATTGATAAAGGCAATGACACCTAATCAACAAAAATTAGTGGATTATGTGGCCAAAAATGATATGGTTTTTGCTGTTGGTCCTGCGGGAACAGGAAAAACATACACGGGTGTGGCATTGGCTGTAAAAGCATTAAAAGAAAAACAAGTTAAAAGAATTATTTTAACTCGTCCTGCAGTCGAAGCTGGCGAAAATCTCGGTTTTCTTCCTGGTGATATGAAGGAAAAGTTGGATCCCTATATGCAACCATTATATGATGCGTTACGCGATATGATTCCGCCTCAAACATTAGAAGATTATATTTTGAAAGGAATTATTCAAATTGCACCATTAGCTTTTATGCGCGGTAGAACTCTAGACAATGCTTTTGTAATTTTAGATGAAGCCCAAAATACTACCCATTCTCAAATGAAAATGTTTTTGACACGTATGGGTAAAAATGCCAAGTTTATTATTACAGGTGATCCAGGACAAGTAGATTTGCCACGCCGAACGATTTCAGGATT
Organism: Flavobacterium aureirubrum; assembly: GCF_038739835.1. Lineage (NCBI taxonomy): Bacteria > Pseudomonadati > Bacteroidota > Flavobacteriia > Flavobacteriales > Flavobacteriaceae > Flavobacterium > Flavobacterium aureirubrum. Next base: position 4,278 of record NZ_JBCGDO010000010.1, on the reverse strand, counting down.
AAAAGAAGCTATTCTGGTTTTGAAAGACATTGATGGTATCGGAATTATCTATTTAGATGATAAAGATATTGTACGTCACAGATTGGTTAAAAAAGTCATCGATGCTTATAAAAGTATAGAAAATAATGATTATTAAAAATTTGTAGTCGCCGTAAACAAACCCTGTTATAGTTTTTTATGACAGGGTTTATTTCTTATTTTAAGTTAATCCTAAAAAAAAAGTAATCTCAAATGTTTATTTTTGCAACTATAACAACACAGCAAGATGAATACAATTACAACTACCAATTTCAATTTCCCTGGGCAAAAGTCAGTTTACAGAGGTAAAGTACGAGAAGTTTATAATATCAAAGATGAGTTACTGGTGATGATAGCTACCGACAGACTTTCAGCTTTTGATGTGGTGATGCCAAAAGGAATTCCTTACAAAGGGCAAATCTTGAACCAAATTGCCACGAAGTTCATGCATTTAACTGCCGATATTGTTCCCAATTGGCTTATTGCAACTCCTGACCCAAATGTTGCTGTTGGACATCTCTGCGAACCGTTTAAAGTAGAAATGGTGATTAGAGGATATCTTTCTGGTCATGCAGCACGTGAATATGCCTTAGGTAAAAGAACCATTTGTGGCGTAAATATGCCTGAAGGATTAAAAGAAAATGACAAATTTCCGACGCCAATAATTACGCCAACTACAAAAGCTGACAATGGTTCTCATGATGAAGATATTTCTAGTGAAGAAATTTTAGCAAAAGGAATTGTTTCAGAAGAAGATTATGCAGTTATAGAAAAATATACTAGAGCTTTGTATCAAAGAGGAACAGAAATAGCCGCTAGTAGAGGTTTGATTTTGGTTGATACTAAATATGAATTTGGAAAAACTAAAGAGGGTGTTATTGTTTTAATTGATGAAATTCACACGCCAGATTCTTCTCGTTATTTCTATGCAGAAGGTTATCAGCAAAGACAGGATAAAGGCGAAGAACAAAAACAATTATCAAAAGAGTTTGTACGCCGCTGGTTAATAGAGAATGGTTTTCAAGGGAAAGAAGGGCAGCATATACCAAATATGACTGATTCATATATCGAAACGGTTTCAGACCGGTATAAAGAATTATATGAAAATATTCTTGGTGAAAAATTCTTAAAAGCAGATATTACAAATATCAATAGTCGGATCGAGCATAATGTATTACAGTTTTTGAAACAATAAGACGACTATTGTTTTTACTAGCTTAAACCACGTATAGGCGTGGTTTTTTTTGTTTTTATAAATACGTTAATTGTTTTTTTGATGAAACAAAATAAGGTAAAAGTTGTCTCATGTTGGTAAATATTTTGCAGTGAAAAGTTAAAAAAAGTTAATTATTTGTTAAATAAAGGTACTATGTAATACAAGGTATGTGTTTATGGATATATATTTGCATAGAATATTAATAAGTATAAAAAAACAATAAAAAAAAACAGTTCATCAATTAAAATCAACATTTCAGAAATATTAAATTTTATTAGAAATCTAGCAATTATAATTTTACATCAGAAATAAAGCAAAACATTAATAAAAAATACATCAATCATGAAAACAACATTTATTTATTTAGGAATTGCAATTATTGCTTTCACTACAAAGGGCAATGCTACTCAAATCAAATTTCAAGGTTTAGACAAACAAAAAATTACAATAATCAACGATGACAGTCTTAAGCAAAATAAATCCTTAGTTGCTCTCAATAAATCGCCTAAAACTACTTCTGATAGCGAAGGAAGTGTTATCTTTTATCCAGATACAGTTCTAAATAGTAATAAAGTTATTACAATAAAAGATGTAATTGCGGAAAACAAGCTTGTTATTGACAATCAGGAAGAAGAATATCAACCGCTTTCGATTGAATTTAGTGTGGAAGATATAATTAATGAAAACAATCGTATCATTGAAAGTCAGCTTACCACTGATGAATATTATTTGGATTTTGAAAAAATAAATTGCTCACCAAACTGTTTTCAAATGAATAACAATGCAATTAAAACAACAGATTTGAAGTTGTAAATAGTAATAGATTTAATTAGAAAAGAACTAAAATAAAAAGCATCCGTCGCAGCGGATGCTTTTTTAATCTACTTGAAATAGGAAAAAGTATCATTGTTTTCTATTTTCAACAAGCTATCATAAATTAGTTTAATGACATTTTCTACATCCTCCCGATGAACCATTTCAACAGTAGTGTGCATATAACGCAGTGGTAATGAAATTAACGCAGAAGCTACACCACCATTACTGTACGCAAAAGCATCAGTGTCGGTTCCAGTTACGCGAGAGGTTGCATGTCGTTGGAACGGAATTTTATTTTCTTCTGCTGTATTTATTATTAAATCTCTTAAAGAATTATGAACTGCCGGAGCATAAGCAATTACTGGACCTTTGCCCATTTGCAAATCACCTTCAATTTTCTTTTCGATCATTGGGGTTGTGGTGTCATGACAGACATCAGTTACGATAGCTACATTTGGTTTTATTGTGTTTGTAATCATTTCTGCACCACGGAGTCCAATTTCTTCTTGAACAGAATTTGTTATATATAAGCCGAAAGGTAATTTCTTTTTATTTTCTTTTAGCAATCTTGCTACTTCTGCAATCATAAAACCGCCCATTCGGTTATCAATAGCGCGACAAACAAATTTATTATCGTTTAAAATCATAAACTCATCAGGATATGTTATAACACAACCTACATGAACTCCCAGTTTTTCAACTTCTTCTTTTGTGGAACAGCCGCAATCTATAAATATATTATGAAGTGAAGCCGCTTCCTCTTTTCCACGGTTTCTTGTATGAATAGCTGGCCAACCAAAAACGCCTTTCACTATTCCTTGTCTAGTATGTATATTGACTCTTTTTGATGGAGCAATTTGATGATCAGAGCCACCATTTCGGATAACGTAAATAAGACCTTCGGCGGTAATGTAATTGACATACCATGAAATTTCATCTGAATGCCCCTCGATAACAACTTTGTACGGAGCATCGGGATTAATAATTCCGACGGCTGAGCCATATGTATCTGTTATAAATGTATCAATATAGGGCTTTAAATAGTTCATCCAAAGCTTTTGGCCATTCACTTCATAACCTGTAGGTGAAGCATTATTTAAATAACTTTCTAAAAAAGAAAGAGATGATTTAGTTAGTATTGATTTTGTTCCCATAAATAATTTTTTGCTAAAATATAAATTTGGCATTACAGTTGTTAAGTATATTGTATATTTTTACACTAATGAATATAATGTATGAAAAAGTTATTTCTCTTTGTTTTTGTAATATTAATTTCCAATAATTCCAGTGCACAAATTGTAATTGATACCGTTTATAAAAAAGTGCTTAGTTTTGAAGAACTCGACACTATTCTTACTGAACCAATACAGCTGGAAGAGGTAATTATACACAAACAAAAACTAAGTGCAGAAGAGAAAAAGCAATTTCTTCTCCTGCAAAATAGAGTATATAAAGTTTATCCGTTTGCAAAAACAGCCGCTGAACGTTTAACTATTTTAAACAATAATTTAAGTAAGATGAAAACTAATCGAGAGAAGAAGAAGTACTTTAAGATAGTTGAAAATTATATCGAGAATGAATTTACAGGACAATTAAAAAAGTTATCCCGCAAACAAGGTCAGATATTAGTTAAGTTAATCCATCGTCAAACGGGCTTCACAACTTTTGAGCTTATAAAAGATTACAAAAGTAGTTGGAAAGCATTTTGGTCTAATAATACAGCTAAACTTTTTGATATCAATCTAAAAACCAAGTATGAACCTTATCAAGAGAATGAAGACTTCTTGATTGAAACTATTTTAGATAGAGCCTTCAACCGAGGTCGTCTTATTCGTCAAAATTCGGTTAATCCAGTTGATATTGATGATTTGACCGATTTTTGGCAAAGAAAGGCATCAAAATGATGAACTCAGAGGATTACATTTTTTATATTTTTATGAAATTTAGTAAAGCTTTTTTTAAAAGTGTAAATAAAGTTTATGTAAATCACCGAACAATAATCGTATAAAAAGAATTGTTTATTTTTCGTTACCTCTTTCTTGTTCTATTTTTGCCGTTTGCGGAAAAGGTTATGTGCAGTGTTGATTTTTTATATTTGTTTATATTTTCAAAATAATTTTTAAAAAATAATTTTAAAAAAGCTTGTTAGGAAAAAAATAATGATTACTTTTGCACCCGCTTTGGGAATGAAAGTGGTATAAAAACAAGAAAATACGTTCATAGACATA